>PLZC01000129.1 GCA_003151985.1 Acidobacteriaceae bacterium | reverse complement strand
GTACTTAGGCAGCTACCCCACTACCAGTATTTACCGGAAGAAGTGCTTACCTATGTGGCGACATCGCTGGATGTTCCTCCAGCGCGCGTCTTTGGGGTGGCTACGTTCTACGCGCACTTTGCGCTGGCGCCGAAGGGAAAGCACGTGATCAGGATGTGCGACGGAACAGCGTGCCACGTCAAGCAGTCTCTTCCTGTGCTCAGCGCGCTGCACTCGAAGCTAGGCACAAGTGAAAAGAACAAGACCACTCCCGACATGCTGTTCACCGTGGAGACAGTTGCCTGCCTTGGTGCCTGCGGCTTGGCGCCTGTGGTTGTTATCGACGAGCAGGTGTATGGGCAAATAACTCCGGAGCGCGCCGTGGCACTCGTGGATGAGATCCAGACCCAGGAGGCGGCGCTTCATTGCACTTGCGGGAATGCTGCTGAGCAACTCTCAGCCGGGGTGTGCCATGACTAACACTGAACCTCTCTCACATTTAGCAAGGAAAGGGCACGGACCCTCCACGCTGGCCCAGGTGCGCCGCGTCATCATCTGTGCCGGCACCGGATGCATGGCCAACGGGGCCATGAAGGTCTTCGAGAAGTTCAAAAGCGAAATAGCGAACTCCGGAATGCAAGTCATTCTCGAACTTCGCGCCGAAGCCACAAGCGATGAGATCAGGCTCTCGAAGAGCGGTTGTCAGGGATTTTGCCAGATGGGTCCTCTGGTGTCGGTGGTGCCGGATGGCATCCTTTATACCAAGGTTCGCACCGAAGATGTTGCCGAGATCGTGCAGCAGACTTTGGCCGGCGGCCAGGTTGTGGAGCGGCTTCTCTACAAGGATCCCGCGACGCGAAAGAGCAGCCGCGGCATCGAAGACAACTCCTTTTACTCACGCCAGAGTCGTTTGGTATTGCACGAATGCGGCTTCCTCGATCCTGAGGATATTCGTGAATATATGCTTCACGGCGGCTATCAGGCGGCGAGGAAGGCATTCGTTGAAATGTCGCCCGAAGAGATTTGCAAGACCATCCTGGACTCCGGTCTGCGCGGGCGCGGCGGCGGCGGCTTTCCAACCGGCCGAAAGTGGGACGCGGCGCGTGTGCAGAATTCGGCCAAGAAGTACATCATCTGCAACGGCGACGAAGGCGATCCCGGCGCATTCATGAACCGCTCCGTAATGGAAGGCAATCCCCACAGCGTAATTGAAGGCATGATGATCGCGGCACGCGCGATCGGCGCCAACGAGATGCTGGTCTATGTGCGCGCCGAGTACCCGCTGGCTGTCGAGCGCATGCGCCGCGCTGTTGCCGATGCGGAGCGCGAAGGAATCCTCGGAAAGAACGTCTTCGGAACCGGTCTCCCCTTGAAGTGCGAAGTAATGGAAGGCGCCGGCGCATTCGTTTGCGGCGAAGAGACCGCCATGATCGCATCCATCGAGGGACAACGCGGCATGCCCAGGCCCAAGCCGCCGTTTCCCGCGCAAAGCGGACTGTGGGGCAAGCCGACCATCATCAATAATGTTGAGACCCTGGCGCACGTCTCGCGAATTCTTAACGTGGGCCCCGAAGTCTTTCGCACCATCGGCACCAAGGACTCGCCCGGCACCAAGACCTTCGCCCTCACCGGCCACGTCTCCAACACGGGCCTGGTCGAAGTTCCATTCGGTACAACGCTGCGCGAGATTGTTTACAACATCGGCGGCGGAGTTACCGACGACGCCGGGAAAATTTGGAAGACGGGTTTCAAAGCCGTGCAGATCGGCGGCCCTTCCGGTGGATGCCTCACCGAGGAGCATCTCGATCTTCCCCTCGCGTATGAATCGTTGCGTTCTGTAGGCGCAATGGTTGGCTCCGGTGGTCTCGTCGCGATGAACCAGGGCACTTGCATGGTAAGCATTGCGCGCTTCTTCATGGAATTCACGCAGCGCGAATCCTGCGGCAAGTGCGTGCTGTGCAGGGAAGGAACAAGGCAACTGCTTGCGCTGCTCGACGACGTCATTGAAGGGCGGGCCGACCAGAATACGCTCAACCTGCTGGAGAAACTCGGACACGCCGTGCAGGCCGGATCATTGTGTGGCTTGGGAAAAACGGCGCCGAACCCGGTGCTCTCGACGATGCGCTACTTCCGCAAGGAATACGAGGAGCACGTCTTCGAAAAGCGATGCCGGACAGGTCGCTGCAAGGCCCTGCTCAGCCCGGAGATCAATCCTGTCAAGTGCAAAGGCTGCGGCCTGTGCATCAAGGCTTGCCCTACAGGCGCCATCACGGGAGAGAAGAAGCAGCCGCACCACATCAATTCGGAACTGTGCATCAAGTGCGGCGCCTGTGCCACCGCCTGCAAAATCCACGCGATCGAGGGGATATAGCCAGATGAACAAGGTCACGCAGCCAACTTTGACAATCGATGGAAAAGCCGTAGTGATCGAAGGAGAGCGCAACTTGCTCGAGCTTGTTCGCAAGGCCAACATCGATTTGCCCACATTCTGCTATCACTCCGAACTCAGCGTGTATGGTGCTTGCCGCCTGTGTCTGGTGCAGGTGGAAGGACGCGGAATTCAGGGCGCATGCTCCACTCCACCGGAGCCGGGCCTGAAGGTCCTGACCACCACGCCGAAAATCCGGGAAATCCGCCGTATCGCTGTGGAACTATTGCTGGCAAACCACGATCAAAGTTGCCCTACATGCCCGCGCAGCGCAAATTGCCAGTTACAAATTCTCGCCCAGCGGCTGGGTGTAAAGAAGGTTCGCTTCAAGTCAGTGCACCAACCCGTTCCACTCGACGAGTCCTCCCCCTCCCTCGTGCGCGATCCCAACAAGTGCGTCCTCTGCGGCGATTGCGTGCGCATGTGTTCTGAGATTCAGGGCATCGGCGCGATTGACTTCACGCACCGCGGCCACGAGGTCACCGTGCAGCCCGCCTTCGGCAAAAACCTCGGCGACGTGGAATGCGTCAACTGCGGCCAATGCGCCAGCGTCTGCCCCACCGGCGCGCTCACCATTAAATCCGAAGTCGATCCAGTTTGGGATCTGCTTGCCGATTCCCAAAAGACAGTCGTAGTGCAGATCGCGCCTGCCGTGCGCGTTGGTCTCGGCGAGTGCTTCGGCCTCAAGCCGGGAGAAATCACGACCGGCCGGATTGTTGCCGCGTTGAAACACCTCGGCTTCAACCAGATCTACGACACATCGTTCGCGGCCGATCTTACTGTTCTTGAAGAGGGCACCGAGTTCCTGGAGCGCAAGACGCATGGGGGAAAACTTCCGATGTTTACCTCCTGCTGCCCGGGTTGGGTCAAGTACGCTGAGCAGTATTTTCCTGAGTTGCTGCCGAACCTTTCCACCTGCCGCTCACCGCAGGCAATGTTCGGCTCTCTCTTGAAGGCGATACTTCCCGATCAACTGAAGGTCGATCGCAAGCAACTCAAAGTCGTGGCTATCATGCCTTGCACGGCCAAGAAGTTTGAAGCGCAGCGCCCGGAGATGGGCGTGGATGGCGACCCGGACGTGGATCATGTGTTGACGACCCAGGAACTTGCACAGATGATCCAGTCCGCCGGGATTATGTTCGACACCTTGCAGCCCGAATCGTTTGACATGCCCTTCGGCTTTTATACCGGCGCCGGAGTCATCTTTGGAAACTCAGGTGGCGTGATGGAGGCGGTTCTGCGCTTCGCCGCCGAGAAGGTCACCGGCAAGAAACTGGACAATGTTGAATTCCAGCAGGTGCGCGGCGACTCCGGCCTGCGCGAAGCCACCGTCACCGTCAACGGCTCTGAGCTCAAGCTTGCTGTCGTTCACGGATTGCGCAATGCCCGCGTCGTCGCCGAACAGGTAAGAGCAGGCAAGAGCAACTACGACCTGATTGAAGTAATGGCCTGTCCAGGCGGCTGCGTTGGCGGCGCCGGGCAACCGGTGACGACTTCACGCGACGCGCGAGCGCTCAGGACAAAGGGTCTCTACAACGCGGACAAAATGCTGCAACTGCATAAGTCGCAGGACAACGTATTCATCACCGAGTGCTATGCCAACTTCCTCGGCGAAATCGGCGGAGAGAAAGCACATCATCTTTTGCACACCACTTATCAGAGCCGCCGCCGCATCGCGGATGAATCTCTTCCCCTGATGCATTCGCCGGGCGAAGACAAACTCAAAGTCAGCGTGTGCCTGGGAACGAACTGCTTCCTGAAAGGCTCGCAGGAAGTGCTCAATGGCGTACTTCGCCACGCGGAGCAGAACGGACTGGAAGGCCGTCTCGACGTGCGGGCAGGTTTCTGTTTCGAGAAATGCGAGACCGGTCCAAGTGTAATGATCGGCGGCGAACACGTTCAAAACTGCACCGCCGCAAAAGCAATTGAAGAAATCAACAGCCGGATCGAGAACGAAACGCCGGCCCAGACAGCCGACGCGACCGCCGCCATCCATGGCGCCAACATAGGACTCTGACTGCTTGTTGTCGTGCCAACTGTGGGTGCCCCAGGTCCCGATTTTGGGACCTGGGATTGAACGAACCTCATCCACAACACACGAAATCATGCGGTCAGTGACTAAGTGATTAGACAGGAGATTATCTTGATTACCCACGAACGAGCGGATTTCATTTGCGAGCAGGAGATAGAAGGGATACTGGCTCACCGCCAGAGCCCGAAGCCGGCACAGGTACGTGAACTGCTGGTCAAAGCACGCGAAATGCATGGCCTTTCCATGGACGAAGTCGCGCGTCTTTCATTCGTCGAAGATCCGGAATTGCTGCAGGAAATCTTCTCGACGGCAAAGCAGATCAAGGAAGAGATTTACGGGACACGCCTGGTGCTATTTGCGCCGCTCTATATCTCCAACCGCTGCGCGAACGAATGCACGTATTGTGCGTTCCGCGCGACGAATACGGCCCTGAAACGCCGTACCCTGACGCAAGCCGAAATTGCAGAGGAGACCCGCATCCTGATTCGCCAGGGGCACAAGCGCGTTCTGGTTGTGGCCGGGGAAGCATTGCCGCCACAGGGTTTCCAGTACATCCTCGATTCCATCGCGACCGTTTACGACACGCGAATCGGCAATGGTGAAATCCGGCGCGTGAATGTGAATCTTGCTCCGCAAACCACCGAGCGCTTCCGGCAATTGAAACAAGCGAACATAGGAACCTTCCAGCTATTCCAGGAGACCTATCATCGCCCCACCTATGCGGAGGTTCACCTGAAAGGCCTGAAGCGCGACTACGATTGGCGCGCGACAGTCTTCGACAGGGCGATGGAAGCGGGCATCGACGATGTCGGCATGGGCGTCCTGTTCGGGCTCTACGACTGGCGTTTCGAGATACTCGCGATGATGCAGCACTTTCGCCATCTGGAGGAGAAGTTCGGCGTCGGCCCGCACACCATCAGCTTCCCGCGCATGGAGCCTGCGGTTGGTTCCGATATCGCATCCAAGCCTCCGCATGCGGTCAGCGATGCCGACTTCATGAAAATGATCGCGATCATGCGCCTCGCGGTTCCCTACACCGGCATGATCATGTCCACCCGCGAAACCGCGGAGGTGCGGCGCACAACGTTGGCGCTCGGCGTCTCTCAGATTTCAGCCGGCAGCCGCACCGATCCGGGCGGCTATAAAGACGGTGAAGGCGACCCGAACAGCAGCCAGTTTCAACTAGGCGACCACCGCACGGTCGAAGAGGTTGTCAGCGACGTCGTGTCGCTGGGCTATCTGCCTTCCTTCTGCACCGCGTGCTATCGAATGGGGCGCACCGGCCAGGACTTCATGGATCTCGCCAAGCCGGGAGAGATCAAGTATCACTGCCATCCCAATGCGCTTTCCACGTTTCAGGAATACCTTTCCGACTACGCCGGCCCCCAAGCAAAGTCCGCCGGAGAAAAGCTCATCTCGATTGAACTGCAGCACATGGATGGACAACAAACCGCTTGCGCGCTGCCGATGCTGAATAAGGTTCGCCGCGGCGAACGCGACGTTTTCGTCTAGAGAGAAAAGGGGAGAATCACCATGATACGGGCAACTTCAAAAGGGTTTCGGCTGCACATTGGTTTCTTCGGACGCCGCAACGTCGGCAAGTCAAGCTTGCTGAATGCCATTACTCAGCAGAAGGTTTCGATCGTTTCCGATGTTGCGGGCACTACGACCGATCCGGTCGAGAAGCCAATGGAACTGCTTCCCATCGGACCTGTTCTGTTTGTCGATACCGCCGGAGTAGACGACGTTGGAGCACTTGGTGCGCAGCGCATCGAGAAGACGCGCCAGGTGATCGCGCGCTCTGACGTCGGCATACTCGTGACGGAATCCGGCGTATGGACCGAATTCGAGGAGAAGCTTCTTGCAGAACTCCGCGCCCATAACATTCCCGTGCTGGTAGCTTTGAACAAAGCCGATTTGCGCCGCCCCGAAGTAGAACATCTGATTCGCTTCGAAGGTGAGGGCATCCCGTATGCGAAGCTCGTTGCGACAACCGGCGAAGGAGTGGCGGCGTTCCGCGCCAGGCTTTGGGAGATTGCGCCAGCAGAATCTGTCGAACCCCAGGTGATTCTGCGCGACCTTGTTGGCCCCAACGAGACAGCGGTGCTGGTGATGCCCATCGATAAGGAAGCCCCCAAGGGCCGCATCAAGCAATTGCAGGCACAGTGCGTTCGCGATCTTCTCGACGGTGAAGCTACTTGCGTGGTGGTAAAGGACGCGGGCCTCAAGAGGGCCTTGGACAATCTCAAGACGCCTCCCTGCATCGTTGTTACCGACGCGCAGGTTTTCGACGAGGTTGCGCGAGCCACTCCAGATTCAATCCCACTTACTGCATTTTCGATTCTCTTGTCGCGCCTCAAGGGAGATCTTGTTGCGCAGACCAGGGCGGCGGTCGCGGTAGATTCTCTGCGACCGGGCGATAAGGTCCTTGTGGCCGAATCCTGCACGCATCACCCGGTGGAAGAAGATATAGGTCGCGTAAAGATTCCGCGCTGGCTGAAAGGATATGTTGGTGGTGAGCTCGAATTCACTCATGTAAAAGGCCGTGATTTTCCGCAGGACCTCTCGCCTTACAAACTCGTGATTCACTGCGGAGCCTGCATGTGGAATCGCCAGGAGATGCTGAATCGCATTCGCGACTGCCACCGTCAAGGCGTGCCCATCACAAATTACGGTCTCGTAATCGCATATTCATTGGGCATTCTTGAGCGCGCGCTGGCGCCCTTCCCGGAGGCATTGGCGGCATACAAGGAAGCGCGGGAAGAACGAAAGGCAATGCCGGCCGTAAGTGACTCGTCTCGCCTCAACGAAAGCAACCTGAGTCTTGTCAACTAACCGTGGCCGAACTGACCAAATCCGGTCTTCTCAAATGGCTCCGCGAGACTCAGCCCTCGCGGCTCCAGGAGTTATACCAGCAGGCCGACGCCGTGCGCAAACAACACGTCGGCGACGCCGTGCACTTGCGCGGGCTGATCGAACTCTCAAGTCATTGTGTGCGGCAATGCATGTATTGCGGGCTGCGGCAGGGCAATCGCGATCTGCCGCGCTATCGCATGACGAGAGAAGAAATCCTGGGCTGTGCGCGTCAAGCTGAAAGGCTCGGATACGGCACAGTTGTGATGCAGGCCGGCGAAGACGATCTTCTTACCCCCGAGTGGATCGCAGAAATCGTCCAATGGATCAAACGCGAGACAAAGTTGGCGGTAACGCTCAGCCTTGGCGAGCGCCACCACGAAGAACTCCGTTTGTGGCGCTCTGCGGGTGCGGATCGTTATCTGCTCCGCTTTGAAACCTCGGATGAAAATCTGTTTCGTGTCATTCATCCCTGTCGCGTCTCCGGCGCGCCCGATCGCTTGACGCTGTTGCGGCAACTCAAACACCTTGGGTACGAAGCTGGCGGCGGCGTCATGGTGGGCATTCCCGGCCAATCGTTTGCGAGTCTGGCCGAAGACATTCTCACATTTCACGTGCTGGATCTCGACATGATTGGCATCGGCCCATATATTGCGCATGCTGCAACGCCATTGGGCTCCGGTGCGCTTCGTCCGGCGATTGCTGTCTCCGAACAGGCTCCGAATAGTGAAGAGATGGTGTACAAGATGATTGCTCTGACGCGCATTGTTTGCCCCGACGCGAATATTCCCAGCACCACGGCGCTTGCGACGATCAACAAATTGGATGGACGGAAGTTGGGCCTCAAAGCCGGTGCGAATGTAGTGATGCCGAATCTGACGCCAGTGAAATACCGCCGCCTCTATGAGATTTATCCCGCCAAGGCATGCATCGATGAAAGCGCGATCGACTGCAATCAATGCCTGCGCGGACAGATTCATTCGCTCGGCCGATTTGCCGGCCAGGGGCCGGGCGGAAGAGGAACTAGCCAGGCTTCTGTCAGCATTCCGCCGGGTGCGCACTCGCAATTGGTGCAGTTGCATGCTTGAAGAGGTGAACCATGCCAGCAGATGACGGCGTCGTAGAAATTGTGGTTTGTCTCGGCAGTTCTTGTTTCGCGCGAGGGAATTCCGAAAACCTTGCCGTTATAAACAACCAAATTGAAAGCCGTGGTTTGAAAGCTTCCGTCCGCCTAACTGGCAGGCTCTGCCAGGACCAGTGCAAGCAGGGTCCAAATATCATGATCGGCGGGGAACTCCACCACAATGCAACCCCGGCGCGGTTGCGCGAGTTACTGCAAAAGTTGGGCGGTCCGCTTGGAGATGACAATGGCGCGGCTTAATTCCATCTACACCAAGGAGCGCGAATGTCAGGACTGCCACAAGTGCATCCGCGAGTGCCCGGTAAAGGCGATTCGTGTTGAGGACGGATATGCGCGCGTCGTTCCCGATCTTTGCATCATGTGCGGCAATTGCGTGCTGGCGTGCCCCAGCAACGCCAAGCGAGTCCGCGACGATTTGCCCTGTGCCAAGGAATTGCTGAGAAGCGGCCGCAAAGTAATTGTCTCGCTCGCGCCCTCCTTTGTTGCACAATTTCCAGGCGTACGCCCGGCCCAACTGATTCATGCTCTCAAGAGGCTGGGGTTCTTTGCCGTATCGGAGACGGCGCTCGGCGCGCAGCAGGTTTCCGCCAGCATTTTCGCGCTGATGCGTAGCGAGCCGAAGCAGATTTGGATATCCTCTGCGTGTCCCGTGGTTGTAGATTTCATCGGCAAGTACCACCCCGAGTGCCAGCCGAATATCTTTGGTGTTCTGTCGCCCTTGCTCACGCATTGCAAGATGCTTCGCGCGCACTATGGCGACGACATCGCGACGGTATTTATCGGACCATGCATCGCAAAGAAGAAGGAGGCTGAACAGCATCCCGAGCTTCTCGACGCGGTGCTCACATTCGAGGACCTGGACCATTGGCTGATCGAAGAGAACATTCATCCGGCGGAGATTGTGGAAACGCCGGACGATCAGTTTCAGCCCGAGACTGCCGAAGAGGGCGCGCTTTATCCGATTGAGGGTGGAATGGTCCCGGGCGTTGCCGGCAAAAGCGATGTGAACAGCTCGCAATTCATGTCCTTCTCCGGAATCTCCAACGTCGAGCAAGCGTTGAAGGGTGTTTCTGAGTGGAAGCCGGAACATAACATCTTCTTTGAACTGACCGCGTGCGCAGGTTCCTGCGTGAATGGGCCGAAAGCTTCGCGCAAATCATCGGTCGCGCGCCGCCGCTACGATATTGTGCATTATGCAAAGCCGGCCGCGGATCTTCCCCGAAAGCTCTCGCTTGGAATCGAAGGGCACTACGCTGCCTCTCCGGTTGCTCGCAACGAATACAGCGAATTGCAATTGCAGGAAGCGCTGCGCACCGTCGGAAAGTATTCAGCCGAGGATGAATTGAACTGCGGTGGATGCGGATATGACTCTTGCCGCGATTTCGCCCACGCCCTCATCGCACGCAACGCGGAACGCATGATGTGCGCCACTTATACCCGCAAGCTGGCGCAGAAGAAGGCCAATGCTCTTCTACAAAAGATGCCGTCCGCAGTGGTTATTGTCGATGAAGACCTGAAGATCATTGAGTGCAATTCGAATTTCGTACACCTGTTTGCCCCGGATACGGAGCAATCGAAGGACCTTGAAGGGTGTTCAATTGGCGCCGTCATACCGTTCTCCTATCTGTTCCACCGGGTACTCGATTCGGGTGAAGACATCGTCGGCCACGACATTCGCTACCAGCGGAACATCCTGAACACCAGCGTCTTTACCATCGAGCCTGGCTCTGTTATGTGCGGCATCTTTCAGGACATCACCAAACCCATCTTCCAGAAAGAGCAGATCATCGGACGTGCTCGCGAGGTCATCCAGAAAAACCTGCAGACCGTGCAGCAAATTGCCTTCCTTCTTGGAGAGAATGCCGCCGATTCAGAAATCATCCTCAACTCAATTGTGCGTTCGTTCAGTCCGGAGGAAGTTGGTGACAACGATGACGGAGCGCAGCAGTGAAGAATGACGAAAGCTTTATCGAAGTCGATTCCTTCCAGCGGGCCAAGCACAGTCAACTGATCTCCGGAGATGTCTTTCTGTCCCAGAAAGTCAAGCAGGAAGGCCGCATTGTTTCTGTTCTGTCCGACGGCCTGGGCAGTGGCGTAAAAGCCAGCGTCCTGGCGAGCATAACGGCGACCATGGCCTTGAAGTTCGCGGCCAGCGCGATGGACATTCGCAGCTCAGCCGAGATCATCATGGACACCCTGCCCATTTGCAGCGTGCGGAAGATCAGCTACTCCACATTTACCGTCGTCGATATGGCCAGTACCGGGGAAACACGAATCATCGAGCACGGCAACCCGCCATTTCTGTTGGTCCGTCCCAATGGCGAGGTAAGTATTGCGAAGACTGAAGTGCGGCCCCAGCGCTGGCACGACCGCGTCATAAGTTTCTCCACCTTTGACGTGCAGCGCGAAGATCGCATCGTGTTCTTTTCCGATGGCATCACGCAAGCCGGCATGGGCGAATTTCCCACCCCTCTGGGATGGGGATTGAACAACGTTGAGAAATTTGTTCGCGACAAGATCGATCGATACCCCTATATCTCGGCTCGTGAGTTGTCGCGCCTTCTGGTCGCAAAGGCCGAAGAAGTGGATGGCCTCACCGCGAAAGACGACATTACCTGCGGCGTGGTTTACTTTCGCAGTCCCCGCCAACTCCTTGTGATGACCGGGGCCCCTTTCAATCGGGCGCACGATCACGACCTCGCAAAGATGGCCGAATTTACTACGGGGCGAAAGGTCATTTGTGGCGGCACGACTGCCAACATCGTCTCTCGTCTGCTAAATCGCGTAATTCAAATCGACATGAGGCAGAAGGTCGATCCGAAAGTCCCGCCGTCTGCCAGGATGGAAGGCTTCGAGTTGGTGACAGAAGGCACGCTGACTTTGGGCGAAGTCGCCCGTCTTCTCGAGGAGGGATTCGCTCCCGAAGAGATGAAGTCCAATGCGGCGGTGCGACTTGCGACAATGTTGCTCGATAGCGACATTGTGAAGTTTGCTGTCGGCACTAGGATCAATGAAGCTCACCAGGATCCGAACATCCCGGTCGAGCTTGACCTGCGCCGCAATATTGTGAAGCGAATTGCGCGCCTGCTAGAGTCCAAGCACATGAAGAGGATCCTTATCCAGTACCTCTGAGAGGCCTATTTCGAGCTTGCGGTCTGCTTTCCCGGTGCAACCTTCAAGAGCAGAGCATCTGAGGGATGCATCGTTGGGGAATTCGACTCTACCACTGCCACGACATAAATTGGCTGGCTGATTGGTTGGGCCCAATCTTCGGCGCGAAGAGTAAACGTGCGGCTTGTTTGAGTTTCGGTCACAAGCACTCCATTCAATCCCACGTTGACCACACGAACCCCCGGAGGAAGATTCCGAACGAAGCAGGGCACGCGGCCCTTGAAGCCGTTCTTGCGATCGACATGAAGCGTGACGGTCGTCTCCTTTCCCGGCTCGATAAACACTTGCTTTTGGTCGGTGGTCACCAACACATCGGGCGCGGGAGTAATCGAAGCAAGTTGCAACGCCGGGTCACTGTCATCTTCCGTGCTTGCTGTCCTGACTAGATTGTGGCCGTCGAGTTGTGCGTGCCCCACAATTTGGATTGACGCCGGATGAGCTTCCAGCGGCGCGTCCGCGGCAGCAGACAAGACCACTACTGTGGAGTCTTGCCCTTGCGGAATCGTCGCCGGGCCAGCGGAAACTCCTCGAGGCAGCCCACTCACCTCAACCGCAATTGAACTTGCTAAATTACGATTCGCAACCACCGAAACCGCAACAGGTGTCGATCCGCCCCGCGGTATGTTGGGGTTGGCCGGGTCCGCCTTAAGCCGGTAGTCTGGCGTGGCTTGCCGAATCGTCAGGCGATAAGCGAACTCTGGTCCCTCCATGCCGCGAACGTCCTTAATGTGGAGTATATACTCACCGTCTGCGGGGGCGACAAAGTCCAATTTTGAGTCTGCCCCATAGCCCGGTCCCCCATCGTCATTGCGCCAAGTCAGATGAAAGACGGGCAAGCCATTCGACTGCACCTCCGCCCCCGGAGGCAAAATCTCCGCTTTATAAACGGGGGTATTGATGGCGTGGAGATCCGGTGATGTTCCCAGGTAAGCGAGACGCAGTCCGTCAGCACCTTTCATAGTGGTATCGAAATCCGGCTGATCGGGAACGACATCGATGCGATTAAGTTCATCGCCGATCATCAGGTAGTCTCCCTCGTGAAGGTCCGAAGTTGAAACGAGCCGGATGCCGACGATCCTCGAGTCTTTATCGCTGAGCGTCGTCGTGGTCTGGTTCAAGCAGCGAATGGTTGCCCGCGGGATAGCATTCCCTTGCGCATCCAGAACTTCAATCACAGAGTCCAGCGGGGATCCCAGACGTGCTGCAGCAACATCGATGCTAAGTCGCTCATCTTTGGTGGCGTGAAATCGGAAATACTCCTCATCCGCATTTCTGCCGGCCTTGGTCCCACCGTCGATATGACCGTTTATGGCTACAGGAACCGAAACAGCCTGAGCTTGTCCGATGGTATCGTTCGGTTCTGTCTCGATGATTTCAGGGTCGCTGCCAACAGCCAGCCTTGCTTCATTGAGCGGGCGAACACCACCGACGTCAAATTTGATGGGTATTGTCGTCCATCCCTCGGCCGATGCCGGAGATGCAACTTTTACCTCGTGGTTGCCACCAAGATTGACGCCGGTTACCGACACTTCCGCCGCTTCACCAGCACGGACACCCAGCGGGAAATGGCCCGTGATGTAGGGCAGTGGGCCGGCGTCCAGACGATAGAAATAGTCCGTCCCCCCTTCGCGGTCCCGGTCGGTAATCGATAAGGTGTATTTTGCGTCCCGGATAAGTTTGTAACTCAATGCGGCATCGGGGTCACTATAATTTTTACCTGCAGTAGCCACAATCTGCCCGGAAGAATCGCTCAGAATCAGCATGGATTTGAGTTTGGAATCGAGCTTCGATGCCTGAACCTGGAAGACCACGTCTTCGCCGGCCTTGCCTTCAAACTGATAGCTGTCCATATCTCCAGGTGCGCCAATCTTCCCTACCAATGTTGCCGGCAATTCAACCGTTGTCAGGTTTGCCGCGGATTCTACATTGGTCTTCTCGCGTTCGACTACCTCCGGCAGTGTTCCCACCGCAAATGCAACCAGGTTGGTTGTTCCGAGCGGCGTCTTGACTCTGAACCTGTGAATTCCTGGCGAGGCTTCTTTCGCAACATTGATTTCAAGCTTCGCGGTCTGCTTCTTGGCTCGTGGCACCTGGGCTTCGAGGTCCTCGCCTGCCCGGGGTCCGGTAATCTTCTCCGGTACGTCGGTAATCCCGGTAACCTTCCCATTCATTCCAGGTGAATCAAAGATTACTTCCGTGGCGCCCTCCAGATTGCGCCCTTCAACCGCAAAAGCGCCGGTGCTCCCTCGTTGCAGTCCTGCTGGCCAAATTTTGGAAACGCTCGGCGGAATACTTTGCCCTTCGGCTCGCAAGGATATTGCAATAGCGCATCCCAGTGCGAAGGACGAAACTAGAAGAAAGCCATTCGACCTCATAGAACCTCCCGGTGAGGAAAACTGCATCGGTTCGCTGCGGCGCCTCAAAGGTAGCTTGTCCGATTCAATCAACACGTACGCGGGGCGAATTGAGTTTGAGGATTCCATTGGCAAATCCCGAACGCGCTCAACGGCTCGCCGCCTCCCTGGCTGCATTCCCGGCTTTTGGCGCCCGCGGAGTAAAGACCGTGATCTGCCCGATTCCTTCTTTGTAAGTCGCTGTGTCGTACAAGCTGAGCGTACCGTTGTAGCGGCCCGCCGCCAGCCATTTGCCATCACGGCTTGTATCCAGAGATTCAACCCAATCGGATTGCCGGTCGATCGTTCCCACCAGGTCGAGCTTCGTACTCCGGAAGCGAATCGTCCCGTCGGATGAGCCTGTCACGATCGACTTTCCGTCGGGCGACCAGAGCAAGGCGAGCAGGCTTTCCTCGTCTGCAATCAATGACCGGCTCAACGTGCCACCCTCTTCAGTCAACTCCCAGATGTAAATGGTTTTGTCGTACCCGGCGGCAGCGACCTGGGCTCCCGAAGGTGAAAACGCAACGCCGGTCAGACCGTCGAGGGCATCGCTCAGCGTGTAGAGCCGCCGCCCACTCGCAACGTCCCACATCTTCACTGTCCTGTCCTGCGATGCGGATGCCAGCCGCTTCCCGTCTGGGCTAAACGCCACCGCAAACACGGCGTCGATATGGTCCTGCAAATTTTTTAGCTCTTTTCCTGTCGCTGCATCCCACAGCTTGACCATCTTGTCATAACTCCCCGATGCGATCACCTTTCCGTTCGGGCTCCAGGCAATTGAATAAATGCAGTCCCTATGGCCCTCGAGAGTCCTTATAAGCTGATGAGTATTCGTATCCCAGATTTTGATTTCTCCACTTATCTGTGGCGGTCCACCGGCCGCGGCAAGCATCCCTCCATCCGGACTGAACGCGAGGGAGCGCACATAGTTAGCGTGCCCGGGAAGTGTTGCGAGCACTTTGCCTGAAGCTTGATCGACCAGGCGGACCTCGCGGTATCCGCCCACGGCCAGAATCTTTCCGTCGGGAGAGAACTTTACTGACGTAACCGGAGATACCACCTCTACCTCCGGTGGGATATCGGGAGTGGATGGCATCCTGAGGGGCAGGGTGGCTTCAGTGGTAACGGGGCCTTCGGCGCCCGCGTTGATCCATGCCTTGATGATGTCGATCTCGGTGGCGGAAAGCGGGTCTGCATCTGCCGGCATCTGCGGCTCAACATCTCCTTCAAGCATTTGAACCATCAGGCTACCCTTCGCATCGTGCGGGACAATGGAGTGCCCGTGCTTGCCGCCCTGTAGCAGCGCACTGTAACTCTCGAGAATGAGGCCGCTCTTATGCTTTTCGCTTGAGTGGCATGATAGACAGTTCTTTTGCAAAATCGGCGCAACATCCGCGCTGTAGCTGGGCGCCGACGCAGCAAACACAGGAAGCTCCAATGCAGCTTCATGAATGGTGTAAGTCCCGAGCAGGGCAACAACCGCAAGGACCATCCCGAATGCAGCGGCTTTGCGAAGGGCATGAACCTTCTCTTCGAACTTTTCCATAATATGCGTCTTATCCTGTTACTGCGTGCAAACGCTGGTTGGCGGCATTTCCCGCAAATCATTAGTAATTGAACATGAATTCCTTGCCCGTCAACAAAGCCCAGGACATATCGATCCATGCCGCCCGGCGCGAATCGTCGATGCCTGCAGTCTTTTCCTTTTCAGCCGAAGCCAAGCCCTCCAGAAGCGCCGCTCGCTCCGAGCCGGTTGGATGACGGGTGAACGAAGCAAGATAAAGATAGTCGAGAATTTGCTCATCGCTAAATCCAAGCCTGAGCAGCATGTCCACCGAGTTACCCGGAGAACGGAGTTTGTTGTTCAGCGTTTCTCCGTTGATCACATGCAGTGCCTGCGTAATGGTGGGCACGGATGTGCGCTCGCTCTCTCGTGTCTGCTGCCTGATGGGACGTCCGAATGCGGTCAGGAAGTAAGACTTTACCGCGGTGTCCGGAAGTTGTAATCCCCTCATGCCGACAGGATATTCTGCAAATTTCTCGGGAACCTGCGTCACTTGAGAATAAGCATCGAGAAGAACCTCGGCCGGCAGCCGCTTGATGACAAAGTGCGAGCCGTATTTATCGTCATCGACGTTTTCCTTCAGGGGCCGGGAAGAGGTCTGATACGTCGCTGACTGCATAATGGTCCGGATCAGATAATCCACATCGAAATTGTGCGCAACGAAGTCCTTCACCAATGCGTTCAGCAGTTCGTCGTTGGTTGCCGGATTTGTATCCCTCAGATCGTCGACCGGCTCAATCAGGCCGCGCCCCATAAAATTCCGCCAAACCCTGTTGACGATGTTGCGAGCAAAGAACGGATTCTCCGGAGAAGTGAGCCACTTGGCAAAATATTGCCGCGTATCGCCCGGAGTTTCGCTGGAAAGTTCCACGGCATCCAGAGGCTTGGGAGGCAGCGGGATCATCAGTCGGTCATCCATAAACTCGCCGGTAGGCGCGGAGTAAACCGTAACGTCGTTGAAGATCGGCCCTACCGCGGCACGCAAGGTGGTGGGAGCAAATGTCTTCAGCCGCACCCGCGCGAAGAGATTTGCCATGCCGTAGTAGTCCTTCTGGGTCCACTTGGCAAGAGGATGGTTGTGGCAATGGGCGCAACTAATGTTGATGCCCATAAATGCCTGCGCCATGTTCTCTGATGTGTCCAGAGGATCGCGATGGATCAGCCAATAATTGGCCGCGCCATTTTCAAGGGTCTTGCCGGTGGCGGTAACGATCTGCGACGCAAACTGATTCCACGGCTTGTTGCTCGCCACGCTGTCGCGAATCCAGTTGTAATAACTCCACATCTCGTCGTTGGCGAGGTGGTTGCTCGAAACCAGCAGCATGTCGGACCACTTATACGCCCAATAGTCCACGAACTCCGGCCGCTGCATCAGATCGTCGATCAGCCGCCGTCGTTTGTCCGGAGAAGTATCTTTGAGGAACTTTTCAACTTCTGACGGCTTGGGCAAAATTCCCGCCGCATCCAGGTACGCCCGCCGCATGAACTCGGCATCCGTGGCCTGAGGTGATGGAGGGATGTGCAGCGCTTCAAGGTGTTTTAGAACGTACCCGTCAATGAAGTTGTTGCGGGCAGCTCTCTTGAACACCGCGTCTTCCAGCTTATACGGGAACGGAATGCGCAGCCTGGAAAACGTAACATGGCTCTGGTACCACACGGTAACTGGAGCTTCGCCATATCCCCTCATAGTCACGTGGCCGTTGTTGTCCACAGTAGCTACGCCTTCATCTCCGCTGTCATACTTGGCCCACCTTGTAACGTCTGCGGTGTGGCCATCGGAATAAACCGCAGTCACAATCAATTGCTGCTGTGCGCCGGCCTGGAGTGATGCTTCGCGAGGCAGCACCTGAATCTCGGTAACCTTCGCATCGGACTCCATTGGAGCCGGCATGCCTTGGGCAATCCACCCGGACATCACCAGGTACTCCCGTGACCCGACATCGAAACGCCGGCCCCCGCCGTGCGCCACGGTGGCTGTTGGCTTCAAAAGTATCAGGCTTTTTGCTGGCTCAATCCGATCGGTGCGCCGTGCCAAGGCTTGATGTGTGAGTGTGTAGTAGTCCGTAGTCGCATCGTAGCCGCGCAGGCTAAGCTTGAAGCCATTCTTCCCCGCTGCCGCGCCATGGCACGGGCCCGAGTTACAGCCAACCTTCGTCATCACCGGCAATACATCGTTGCGAAAGCTCCAGTCCGGCGCGTTGGTGTAGCGATCGACGATCAAGGGTACGGTGGCACGATGGCCCTGCATTGTTGCGGTAATCGTCGCTCGCCCATCGCCCTGCGGAAAAACAAAACTATCCTTATTCACTTGCGCGACTTTAAGGTCGGAGACGGCAATCGTCGCGCGCGATGTCAATTCCTCCTGGTGTCCGTCGGCGAATGTCCCCTCAACGAGCAACCGCTGGCTGTAGCGCGGCCCTATCATCGAAACAGAGGCCGGCAGAATCTCAATCCTGGTCAGCGCAGCCGGCGATGAACTGTGCTGCGCGGCACTGGGCGCAGCTTTGTGGGCAGGTGAACCATGGCCCGGCGCCGCAAACGGATGCGCTGGCGTCTGCCCTCCCGGCGAACTCGAGAAGGCCAACACCGCCGTCAAGCACCCTGCCACCGCCACGATCACTAGTAAGTTACGATGTTGCATAGCTTCTCCCTGGAACCGAAGCGACAACCTTCTAACTCGACTATCCATCAGCACAAATCCCACTTACTCGCGGCGTCTAAGCAAACAGCTCATCAATCGGGTCAAAGCCGTGATCGACAAGGCGGACGATGCGCCCTTGAGGAGTCTTCAATTCGGTATCAATCGGGATGCCGAGTGACTTATATACCGTCGCAGCCAGGTGGGCCGGGGTTACCGGACGATCTTTGGGTGCGCCGCCGATCGCATCCGATGCGCCGACAACCTGTCCGCCCTGGATCCCGCCGCCGGCCAGAACAACGGTCCAGCACTGCGGCCAGTGGTCGCGCCCTCCCGCGGGGTTGATGCGCGGCGTCCGTCCGAATTCGCCTGTCGCCAGCACCAGCGTAGTGTCCAGAAGCCCGATCCGGCTCAAGTCCTCAAGCAGCGAACTGTAACCGTTGTCGAACATCGGGCCGACCAGATCGCTGTAGCAGCTAATCGGACTAAAGGGAGCGGAGCCGTGAATGTCCCACGTAATCTCGTTAAAAACGGTCTCAAACATGTTCAACGTTACAAAGCGCACGCCCCGCTCCACCAGCCGGCGGGCAAGCAAGCAACCCTGGCCAAAGCGATTCAGGCCATAACGCTTGCGCACCTCGTCCGTCTCCTGCGAAAGTTCGAAGGCCTCGCGCGCCTTCGCCGACGTCATTAGGGTATAAGCCTGGTTGAACGTTGCGTCCATAAGCTTCGTGTCCGGATTCGTAGCCTCGAAGTATTGAACGGATTTATCCACTTCCTGCCGCCAGCTTCTTCGCCGGTCCACGCGCACCGCGGAGATGTAGTCGGGCGGCAGCATGTCAGGAACCTTGAAGTTGGGATCGGCAGGATCCGCATTTAATACAAAGGGATCATAGCCCTTGCCCAGGAACCCGCCCGTATCGCCATGCGGCAGGTTGCCGCCAAGCTGCCCAATCATGTGCGGGAGCAGAACATTGGGAGGCATGTCTCCGCGCGGCCCTTTTTCAAACCGAAGCACCGAACCATAATTCGGAGACTCAAGGCCGCCCTGGAAGAGCCTTCCCGTCTGCATCATTTGGCAACCCGTATCGTGCACCGCCGCCGCCGTGTGGTAAACACTCCGCACCAGGGCGAACTTGTCAGCGTGCTTAGCCATGCGCGGAAAAATCTCCGAGATCTCGATTCCGGAGACGTTGGTCTTGATCGGCTTGAAGGGACCGCGTATCGAGGCCGGTGCGTCCGGCTTCATGTCCCATGTGTCGAGTTGGCTGGGCCCGCCCACAAGCATCAACTGGATGCAGTTCACGTCCTTTTCCGGCTTGGGCGCTGCCATGGCCTTGAGCCGCAGGAATTGAGGCATCGAAAGACCGAGAAACCCAAGCGACCCCGCGTGAAGAAAATCACGACGCGTGACGCCATCGCAGAAATGCACTCGTTTATCAGCGTCAAGCCGAAACATGGTCAATTCCTCAGGACGAACGCACACGAATCATCAGAAAGTATCGCGTCTACAGCGCAAGAAGAAGCTTCAACTGCCGCTGCTTTGTGGCGAGCATTGCGAAGCGCACAAGTCTATGTCTGAGTGCACTAACTCCAGCCGCAGATCACCGCTGCCATGACCCTGCGGGCGCGCAAAGCACATGGTTGCCCCGACCTCCGGTTCGCGGTCTCGCTCGCACCGAATTCTAGTCCTTTCAGACCAAAACAGTCCAGAATGCGCGATTCCCTGGAGAAATGTCTGAACCGAAGATCCTGACACCTGAAGCCAAGCTTTTGCGATAGATACAAAAAGAGATCGCACGCGGAGGCAGGCGGACGTTATATTGATCGGGTGCCTCAAAATCCAAATGAAGGTCCCCTTCCTGACGCATGGGTAAGTTTCTCAATTGACTTGAAGCAGGCTGGCGATCGGGCGCGCGCTGGAGTGCATGGATGCTGCAATTGAATCCAACCCGTAAGATCTACGACGTCTGCATCATCGGATCGGGCGCCGGTGGCGGAACCGCCGCCAAGGTGCTCGCCGAGGGCGGACTGAACATCGTGATGCTCGAGGCAGGGCCACGGCTCAATCCTGAGAAAGACTTCAAAGAGCATGTGTGGCCGTACCAGTTGGCCCATCGGGGCGCGGGAGTCGGCGCCAAGTTGCGCCTCCAGATGAACTCCGAGTTCATGGCGCCCAACGGAGCCTGGGAGATCGAGGGCGAACCGTATACCACCGCGCCAGGCACGTCCTTTCGGTGGTTCCGGTCGCGGATTGAGGGCGGCCGGACAAACCACTACGGGCGGATCTCGCTGCGGTTTGGCCCGGCAGACTTCAAGGCGCACTCCACCGACGGCATGGGCGACGATTGGCCCATCACTTACGAAGAGCTTGCGCCTTACTACGACAAAGTCGAATCGTTCATTGGGGTGTTCGGGTCGAAAGAAAACATCCCCAATGCTCCGGACGGGGTCTTCCTCCCGCCTCCGCATCCGCGCTGCACCGAGACCCTCATCAAAAAGGCCTGCGACAATCTGAAAATCACCTGCATTCCTTCGCGGATGGCGATTCTGACCAAACCGCTGAATGGCCGCGACGCATGCCACTACTGCGCGCAATGCGGCCGGGGATGCAGATCGGCTTCCAATTTCAGCTCCAGCCAGGTGATGATTCCACCGGCGGCGGCCACGGGCCGCTTCACCATGATTGCCGGCGCCATGGCCCGCGAGTTGCTGGTCGACAAGTCCGGGAAAGTTGAATCGGTCTCCTACATTGATAAAACCACGGGCAGCGAGCAGCGGGTGTACGCCCGGGCCTTTGTCGTCGCGGCCAGCGCCTGCGAGTCGGCCCGCCTCCTTCTCAACTCGCGTTCGCCGCTCTTTCCCAATGGGCTGGCGAATTCGTCCGGCGTGGTGGGCCGTTATCTCACCGATTCGGTCGGCAGCGATTTGGCCGGACACTTCCCGCAGCTTGAGAAGATGCCGCCGCACAACCATGACGGCGTGGGCGGCATGCACATGTATATGCCCTGGTGGCGCTTCGGACAGAAGAACGATTTTCTGCGCGGCTATCACATCGAGTTTGGTGGCGGACGCGATCTGCCCGGCGTGGGCAGCTTCGACGGCGTGTGTGCGGAGCATGAAGGCTACGGCGCGGAACTGAAGCAGAAGTGCCGCAGCTCCTATGGAACCTTCATCGGATTCAGCGGCCGCGGCGAGATGATTCCCAACGACAAGAGCTACTGCGACCTCGACCCCAAGGTTGTCGATCGATGGGGCATTCCGGTGCTGCGCTTCCACTGGCAGTGGGGCGAAAACGAGATCAAAATGGCCCAGGATATGCGGAAAACCTTCCGTTCCATTATTGAAGCCGCGGGGGGCACCGTGATTGGCGGCACGCGACGGCATCCTCAAGCGACAGCTAATCAAAATGGCGACCCGGCGCAGGATGCCGCCAAGCTCTCCGAGCCCGGTGCTGTCATCCATGAACTCGGTACGGTCCGCATGGGCAGCGATCGTAAGACGTCGGTACTCAACAAGAATTGCCAGGCGCATGAAGTCAAGAATCTCTTCGTAGCCGACGCTGCCCCATTCGTGACCAATCCGGACAAGAATCCCACGCTGTCCATCATGGCGCTGTCGTGGAGAACCTCAGAGTATCTGATAGACCAGGCAAAAAAAGGAGAGCTCTAGAGCGCAACCTATGACCACAGATTCCGTATCACGGCGCGCGGTATTGAAGTCGATCAGCATCGGAGCCGCTGTAGGCTCTGTGCTGCGGATCATCCCGCTCCAGGCCGCCGAGCACCTCCATAACGCCATTCAAGCCGAGAAAGCCGATGCCGCAGGAGCATACTCCCCGAAGTTCTTTTCGGTGCAGCAATTCAAGACGCTCCAGTCGCTGTGCGAAACCATCCTCCCCGCCGACTCCGACTCCGGTGGCGCAATCGAGGCCGGCGCTCCTGAATTCATCGACCTGCTGACAAGCGAGAATCCGGANNNNTTCTTCACCAGCAAGATCGGAATCAAGTATCTAGGCTATAAGGGCAATACCTATCGGCTTGAGTTTCCGGGTTGCCCTCCGGTCCCCGGGCTGTAACTCGCCATCACTACACCCTTCCTGTTACCGGTCGTGCCCACCCGGACGCTGTCTGCATTGTGAAAGCGGAAGAAGGCTGTGTAGGATTTGCAGTCAGACGAATACAAGATAGATCAAGCGAAGGGATGAAATGTCAAAAATGAACCGTCGAACTTTCCTGCAAGGAACCGGGATGCTGACTGCTACCGCACTGACCTCAAGCCTGAAGGCGAATCCAGAAGGGCTGGCTGCGGCCGGCCGCTCCGCGAATCGGAATAATGACGAGAGTTCGCAGCCAGTCCTTCCGCCTCCCGTTTACGAACCCTTTCAGTGGGCTGCGCCTGGAGTGATTTTTTCGTTTGAATTCCTCGACAAGAGGCTGCGATCGAGGACCGTTCTGCCGGCAGGAGTCGAGCCGCCCAGGGACATTCCGAAGCCGACGGCAATCTCGGGAATCGAGACTTCACTGCACTGCACGGGCGAGGATCCGAACGATCATCACGGTCTCAAACTCACGGGGGGAACTCCCGGCGCGAGGCTGATCTATAAGGGTAAACGTGAAGTCCCAACTCCGTTGGGTAAGCGCCTGAGCATCTATCAAACCGATCCGGACCTGGGTCTGGAGGTCGAATCTGTATATGAAACCTTCGCAGAACTACCGGTAGTCCGCAGGAGTTCCCGCGTAACCAACGCCGGCCGGCAAACTGTCGGCATTGAGTACCTGAGTTCGGCCATGCTTTACAACCTTGCCCCACCACGCCGATTCGAGCAGGAACTTCTCATTCATTTTGCGCAGAATACCTGGCAGGCGGAGGCGCAATGGAGGGCGGTGAAACCCTCGCGCGCCGGCTTCATTGACAATGGCAATTTCACGGTTTCGCCGGCGGCGTTCAACAGCGTCGGCACCTGGTCGACGCAGCGCTATCTGCCCATGGGCGTTGTCGAAAACACAGAGCTTGGCGTCACCTGGTTCTGGCAGATTGAGCACAACGGCACTTGGCATTGGGAACTTGCCAATACTCAGGACAAGGCCGTGTACGCCTACATCGGCGGGCCGGACGAGTTGCACGGCCATGCCTGGAAGAGCCTCAAACCTGGCGACTCGTATGAAACCGTTCCGGCGGCGGTAGGCTGCGTTCGGGGCGGGTTTGAAGAGGCGATCGACGCTTTGACGCAGTATCGGCGCACCGCGTGCCTTCGCCCGCGCACCGACACGCGGCACTTGCCGGTAATCTTCAACGACTACATGAATTGCCTGGAAGGCGATCCGACGACCGCCAAGGAGATGCCGCTGATTGACGCTGCGGCCGCAGCCGGCTGCGAATATTTTGTCATCGATGCCGGCTGGTATGCGGAGTTGAGTGAGAATTGGTGGGGGTCGGTTGGCGCCTGGCAGCCCTCGAAAACCCGTTGGCCCGGCGGCCTCCAACTGGTCCTTGACCGCATTCGGGCCAAGGGCATGGTGCCCGGATTGTGGCTGGAGCCGGAAGTCATCGGCATTAACTCTCCCCTGAAAGACAAGCCAGACGCATGGTTCTTTCAGCGGCATGGCAAGCGGGTCATCGACCATACCCGCTACCTGCTCGATCTCCGCAACAAGGAGGTGCGCGCCTATCTCCACAGCGTCATCGACCGCATGGTCGGCGAGTACAAGGTCGGATACATCAAGATGGATTACAACGTGGACGGGCTCGAAGGCACTGAGTATTTGGCTGACAGCCCGGGCCAGGGCCTTCTGGAGCACAACCGGGCGCTGCTGAGCTGGTTGGACGAGGTGCTGGCCCGCTACCCGGAGCTGACGATCGAGAATTGCGGAAGCGGCGGCGGACGGATGGAGTATGCCATGCTCTCGCACCTGCAACTGCAATCCTCAAGCGATCAGGAGGACTACCGCCTCTACCCGGCGATTGCAGTTGGAGAATCCGCCGCTGTGCTGCCGGAGCAACTCGCCATCTGGTCCTACCAGCTTGTGAAAGGAGACCCCGACGCGGCTGCCTTTAACCTGGTGAACGCCATGTTATTCAGGATTCATCAGAGCGGTCACCTGGCGGAACTGAGCCCGGAATGCCTGGCACAAGTCAAGGCCGGGCTGCGGATTTACAAGGATGAGATTCGTCCTCACATCGGCGCGGCCGTGCCTTATTACCCCCTCGGCATGCCGGACATAACCGACACTGACTCACCAATATCCCTGGGAATGCGTTCCCCGCGAAGCAACTTTATAGCGGTGTGGCGGCTACAGGGCGACGAGAAAGTTCATCTGCCCAAAGTCGACCCAAAGATGAAGATCCTCTACCCTGCCGATCTGGGAATACGGGCAGAATCGGAAGGCGATGGAGTCAGCTTGATTTTCCCGCGCAAGATGATGGCTTGCATCTTGACCGCATAGGAAGCACGGCCGGTCCCGGGATGTTGCGCACCACAAATCGTCGTCCCATAGAGTGGAACAAGGGCATTCGGGTTAAACAACCCGTATGCCCTTGAATTTCATGGCTTAGCCATATAGTTGCCCTGAGAAGGAACCAACAGTGCAGAAAACGATTACCTGAATAAGAAAAACCTTGACAGTTCCTTTGCCCATTTATATATTTGTGCCCTGAATAGCGTGGCGAACCCTGGGCCGCTCTCTACGAAAGCGTTTTCCCAGGGCGCGAACCGGGAGAACTTTTCATCGCGCCACGTGATTCGCTTGACCCATCGTTAGTTGCAAGTTCAATCTCTCCAACATTCTCACTCGGAGGGGCGTTAGAAAGACTTTCCAGTTAGGTAAGTTGGCCCTTCTTTTCGACAAGCAAGACCAAACAGGCTCGTCCACGTGTAATTCCAGTCAGGAAGAACGCAAAACCATATCAGCAAACGTTTCCCGACGATTGAATCTCAAGGGGTCTCGACCTACAGAATTCAATGCGGGACGCGAATGCAGAATCACAAAGATCCTGGTCACTTCTTAGGAGACAACCATGAAAAGGCTTCTGACGCAGCAGGCTACATGGGCCATCGTTGCATTCCTCGCCTTACTATGCTGTTCTTTTCCGGCACGGGCAATTGGACCGACGGGGAAGATAGTAGGCTCGGTGCTCGATCCTAGCGGAGCTCCGATAGCGGGAGCAAAGGTCACAGTCGTCAACGAGGGTACGGCAGAATCGCGCTCTGCCGTCACAGACGAAACCGGCACTTTCACCTTCCCGATTCTGGCAGTTGGGAACTACACCATCAAGGCCGAGTCTGCGGGTTTTGAAGGTTACCAGCAGAAGGGAATTGTCCTCCAGGTTGACCAGAACATCACGGTCAACGCTCACATGAAAGTCGGCTCGAACACAGAGGTCGTATCGGTTTCCGGCGATACGGGTCAGTCAGTGGACTTGGTCGATGCGACACTCAGTCAGGTCATTGACGAGCAGCGCGTCGTCGATCTCCCCCTGAACGGCCGCGATACCCTCCAATTGCAATACATCATGCCCGGTGTCTCCTACGACAACAACGGCGTAGCGCACGGACAGGGCCAGCATGAGGGCGTAGTTGTGAACGGCAACCGCCCAGCCTCGAACTACTACCTTCTGGACGGCGTGGATATGACCGATTCCTATCTGTCGGTCGCTCCTGTGTTTCCGGCCCCAGACGCGCTCCAGGAGTTCGATATTCAGACCAGTAACTTCACCGCGCAGTATGGGCGCAGTTCCGGGGGGGTGATCAACGCCGCATCCAAAGCCGGAACCAACAAGTTCCATGGCGGCTTGTTCGAGTTTCTCCGCAACACTGTGCTGGATTCGCACAACCGCTTCGACGTACCCGGTCAGCAGAAGCCCGCGTTGAAGCTGAACCAGTATGGCGGTTACGCCGGTGGACCCATCTTCAAGAACAAGACATTCTTCTTCGGTTACTGGCAAGGAACAAAGCAACGCAAGGATGAGACGGTCACCATCGGCACAGTCCTGACTGCAGCCGAGAATCCCACGATGACCAGCGACGGGAGCGCGCAGTTTCCTGCCGGTACGATTGTAGACCCGATTACGCACCAGCCTTTCACTACCGACGGACTTATTCCGGCGAACCGGATCGACCCCACCTCTTACAAAGCGGTCAAGGCGTTAATGAGCTATCTGCCTAACAACGCTACAGGCGGATACACGTACCACGCGCCTTCGGCCGACAACGAAGACAGCCTCAACGAGAATCAATACCTGGGGCGTATCGACCACAACTTCGGGAACAAGGACCTTGTGTTCGGCCGCTACTTCTTCAATCAAGACTTGTCGACCGGATATGGTGCGGGCAACATGAACCTTCCGCATGACAAGTACTTCCGCAATCAGAATGTGGTCCTTGACTGGAACCACACCTTTACCCCGCGCCTGATTAACACCGCGGTCGTTGGCTTTACCCGCGTTGCGCACCATCGCGGGACCACTGCCTCGGATGGATGGGATACATTTGGCAGCATGCCCGGGACAGAAGCCGCGGGAATCCCGAGCGAATTTTACGTGTCGGTCAGCGGCGGATTCAACAACGGCGGTGATGGTACGTTCATTCAAAACCGTCAGACATTCCAATACACCGACTTCCTCAGCTACGTGCGCGGCAAGCACTCCATCTCACTGGGCGGTGACTTCCGCAAAGAAGCAGTAAACCGCATCGAGGACTACTACACCGATCCCATCTTCAACTTCAACGGAACGTACACCGGCCTCGGGGGAAATGGATCCTCCACAACCGCGCTGGCTGACCTCCTGATGGGTTTGCCTAACTATTTCAACCTGCAGACTGAAGTACGCAGCGACTTGCGGCACGCCGCGATGGATGCGTTCATCCAGGACAACTACAAGGTCAACCGGCATCTGACCATCGACGCGGGTATCCGGTGGGAGCCGTTCCTGCCCCCGGTGGATAACCTCAACGACCAGATATGCTTCGACCCGACGTTAAAGACGCAGTCTACCTTCTATCCCACGGCGCCTCCGGGATTTACCTTCCCTGGACCTCCCCTGTCTTTGAAGGCCGACGGCACGGGCGATCCTGGCTGCCCCCGTTCCATGGTTCCCAACCGCATGAAGAATTTTGCTCCTCGTCTTGGCATCAACTTCGATCCATTTGCCAATGGAAAGACATCGATTCGCGCAGCCTACGGCATTTTCTGGGATCAGGCTCGCCTGATTGCCTGGAACCGTTATTCGACGGCGCAGCCGTTTGACGAAAACTTCCAACTTACAGGATTGGCTACCATTCCGACTCAGGGAGCCATGACTGGAAACGGAGTTTTCAGCGCCAATGCCAGCACTGGCGTCATCAACCCCTTCCCATTCATCATTCCGCGCACAGCGGCCCAACGCGCTGCGTTCAGTCCGTCCTACACGATCAATGGCACACCCTACTGGCCCACGTCGGCGGAAGGGACGGTCCTGCCGCCCAACTTCAATGAAGGCTATGCCGGGCAATGGAACTTGACGATCGACCAGGAGATAGCACGTAACTGGGTGTTGTCCGCTTCCTATATCGGAAACCACGGAACCCACCTGTTCATGTCGCGTGATATCAACTATGCGCCCATCTCGACGTACGATCATACAAAGACCCTCGCCGAGAACCAACTCAATGAAAATAACCGCAGGCTGTTTGCCTTTGACGGAAACTGCGGAATAAACCAAACCACCAACGCAAAGAACCCATGCCTCGGCCAAACCCAGGAGGAAGCCAACCTGGGGTGGTCCAATTACGACTCCTTCGATATCACGATCAATCATCGCTTTGACCACGGATTCAGCCTGATGGCATCCTATGTCTACGGGAAATACCTGGACATCGTTTCCTTCGGTGCTGAAGGCGGCCTCGGACCCCGCGACCCGCAGAATTTCAGGTCGAATTATGGACCGAGCGACAGCGATGTCCGCAACCGTTTCACATCCTCCTACATCTACCAACTGCCGAAGTTGAAGTCCGCCCACGGTATCTTGGCCGGCGTCGTCAACGATTGGCAAAACCAGGGCGTTCTCATTGCGCAAACCGGATCGCCTTACACAATCAGCAGCTATACGGACACTGGCGCAACCGGCATAGGTGGCGACTTCGCTGACCGAGTACCAGGGCAAAGCACCTCGGTCGCACATCGCGGTGTGGCAGCCTACTTCAACACGGCTGCATTTACAGAAGCAGCCGACGGAACATACGGCAGTTCGTCGAGAGGTATTTTGGCTGGTCCTAGCAGGGTCAACATGGATTTCTCTCTGTTCAAGGAGTTCCCGATTCATGAATCCGGGAAGGTCCAGTTCAGAAGTGAATTCTTCAACCTCTTCAACCACCCGAACTTTGGCAATCCGGATTCCGGCGTCGGCGACGGCGCTTCGTTCGGAAGACTCACGAATGCGAGTGATGGACGTATTGCACAGTTCGCGCTGAAGTATTTGTTCTAGGCGCGATTCAATCAACCGAATGATGCCCCGCCGGATATTGGCGGGGCATCGTCGCGTAAGGGCGCTTCCGATTGTGACGGCGACGTTGTGTACGCTAAAATGATGGCTTGGGTGGAGTTGGCACATGCGAACAAGATGGGCGCGTCGAAATCTTGTAGTGAGCCTGGCAGTTGTACTCGTAGCATCGTGTATTCTCCCTGGACAAACCTCTCCCGCAAATTCGCTTCAGCAGCATATTCGGAAGGCGGAGCAAGCCCTTCGCTCCGGTGACATGGCGGGAGCGGAACGCGAGTACAACGAAATACTCAAGCTCGATCCACAGAACAGTCAGGCTTTGACAGGTCTCGGGATACTACTCTACGGGGCAGGTAAAGCAGAAGAGGCTATCCAAACTCTCGAGAGCGCTTTGAAGAACGATCCCAGCGAAAAACGCGCGGAGATCTTTCTCGGGTTGAGCGAGACACAACTCGGCCGATGCGCACAGGCCGTGCCAATTCTCTCGAGGTACTTTGAGAGCGAGCCTGCGGGGAAACTGCAGCGCATCACCGGTCTGGCGTTGTTAGGATGCGCCTCCGGTGCCGACGACCCGTTGCCGGCCCTCCATGTAGCGCAACGGTTGAAGCAGTTATATCCCGGTGACGCGGATGTTTTGTACGACTCCGCCGAACTCTACACGCGCCTATGGAACGAGAGCGCGGGAGAGTTAATGGCAAGACACCCGGATTCCTATCGGGTTCATCAACTGGCCGGAGAAGTGTACGAAGCCAAGAACGATTACGATCAAGCCATACGCGAATATTCGCTCGCGCTCCAGAACAACCCGAAACTGCCCGAGATGCATTACCGCATCGGACAACTCTACCTCCACCAGGGAGCGGAAGAGGTTGACGAAAAGGCGATGGAAGAATTCCGCAAAGAGAAGGAGATCAATCCAAAGTCCGCAGTTTCCGATCTCGCAATGGCGGATATTGAGATGCATCGGCACAATCTTGACCAGGCAAAGCCCCTCTTTCAAGAGGCAGCGAGGCTCGATCCGGATCTGGTAGAAGCAAGAGTAGGACTGGCCAAGATATTGCTGGAGCGGCACGAAACGGATGCCGCCGTTCTTGAATTGCGCGCAATCATCGCCGCTCATCCCGAGGTCGCCGCTGCACACTATTCGTTAATGCGCGCCTATCGAGAACAGAAGAAGATGCCGGAGGCGGCAGCGGAGATGGCGACCTTCAACCGCCTGCAATCTGAAAGCGCCGACAAGTTCCAAAGCAAGATGAACGCGTTGTTGAAAGGGAAGCCGGCCGGAGAGCAAACCAAAGCGCCTGCCGAGGAGATTTCGCCAAGGTGAGAACGAGTCGAAGCCGGGCTAGCTTATCTCCAACTAGCACGGCGAATGCGTTGCCCTCAAGCCGGCGAGAGTTTATTCGCATGGTGGGATCGGGTCTTCTCTGGCAGGCGGGCTCCATCCTTGGGCTTGCGCAGGGAGACGTTGGCCCAGCGCCGCGAGCAGCAAAACCAATAGGATCGCCGCTTGGTTATAGCCTGCAAGACGTGGCCCACGAGGCAGGCCTCGATTTTCTTAACGTATGCGGGGGAGACAAGAGCAAGAAGTATATTCTCGAGACCACTGGTTCTGGAGCAGCTTTCATCGATTACGATAACGATGGTTGGCTGGATATCTTCCTGGTAAATGGTTCAAGCCTGGATCCCACCGTCGCGGAAACAAGGCCCACCAATAAGTTATTTCATAATAATCGCGATGGCACCTTTACTGACGTCACAGAGAAAGCCGGCCTGACACATTCGGGCTGGGGGCAAGGCGTTTGCGTAGGTGACTACGACAACGACGGCTTCGACGATATCTTCGTCACCTATTGGGGCGAGGACGTGTTGTATCACAACAATGGAAACGGCACGTTTACCGAAGTTGGACGCAAGGCCCAGGTCGCGGGAAACCCAGGTCGCTGGAGCACGGGCTGTGCCTTTCTGGATTACGATCGCGATGGAAAGCTCGATTTGTTTGTTACCCACTACGTGAACTTCACCTTGCAGGATGCCTTGGATCCAGGCACCAATCCTTATTGCATGTTTCGCGGGCTGCCGGTGAACTGCGGTCCACGCGGACTTACAGGTGAAAGCGCCACGCTCTATCACAATAACGGAGACGGCACCTTCACGGATGTTTCGATGAAGGCGGGAATATTGAAGCAGAAGAGCTTCTATGGATTGGGAGTGTTGGTGGCCGATTTCGACAATGACGGTTGGCCCGATATTTATATGGCAAGCGATACAACGCCGGCGCTGCTGTTCATGAACAACCATGACGGAACTTTTCGTGAAGAAGGTATGCTGCGGGGTGTGAGCTTCAGCGAAGATGGCAAAACCCAGGCAGGCATGGGTGTAGCCGCTGCGGACTACGATCACGATGGCTGGCTGGATATTGTCAAAACCAATTTCTCCGATGAGAACGTAGACCTGTTCCACAACGATGGGGACGCCGCCTTCACCATCGTTTCCGGCCCCGCCGGGTTGGGTAAAGAGACCCATCTCGTTTGCTGGGGATGCGGCTTTTTCGATCCGGACAATGACGGATTTGCCGACCTGCTGCTTGTCACAGGCCACGTATATCCGGAGCTTGAACGCATCCATAGCGATACCACTTACCGGGAACCTCGCGTGCTATACCGGAATCGCGGCAATGGGGAGTTTGAAGAGGTTTCGCAGCTTGCCGGTCCCGTAATCACGACCCCCTCAACCGGCCGTGGATGTGCATTTGGCGACTTCAATAATGATGGTTGTGTCGACGTTTTGGTGAATAACCAAAACTCGAAGCCCTCTTTGATCAAGGTTACTCGGCAGAACCGGAATCACTGGATCAATATCAAGTTAGCGGGCACAAAGTCCAATCGAAGCGCCATCGGCGCCAGGCTGAAATGCGTCGCAGGATCGCTATCCCAAATTGATGAGGTGCAAAGCGGCGGCAGTTACTTATCGCAGAACGATCTTCGTATCCACTTTGGGATTGAAGAGAAGACAACAATAGATTTGCTTGAGATTCGCTGGCCAAGCGGGGCCGTGGATCGGCTGCATAACATAGCCTCCGATCAATTCATTCGCATTGAGGAAGGAGGCAAGCTTGCTGTGCTTCACCGGGCGACTTAGGTTCGCTTCAATAGATGGAGTGAGGATAAAGTTGTTTCTCGCGGCAAGCCTGCTCGTGGTTCCATTAGCCGGACGTGCGCTTCAAGTTGGGCCGGCCGCGAATGCGGGCCCCGCTACAGTCGCAATAGAGCGCGGCATCGTGTCCTTCCGGAGCGGAGACGTTGCGGCAGCGAAACTGCAATTTAGCGCGGCGGTAAAGGCAAATCCGCGTTCAGCCGATGCCCTTACCTGGCGTGGAATTTCTGAAAACAAATTAATGCAATATGCCGAAGCCGCGCGGGATTTTGAACAGGCACTGCGCCTCGCGCCCGATGCGCTTCCAGCGCACTACAACCTGGCCTTGAGCCTGATTCGATTGGGTCAGGACGGCCGCGCCATTGAGCATTTGCAGGCCGTAGTCAAAGCCCAGCCGGGTGTTCTGGAGCCGGAGTATAACCTTGCCTTACTGTTGGAAAGCAAAAATGCAATTCCGGAAGCAATCGAGCATCTGGAGGCCGCTTACAAAACACAGCCTAACGACATTACCGTTGAGCAGCACCTATTGATTGATTTGCTTCGTATAGGACAATTGGAAGAAGCCAAACCGATATTGGAAAAGATGGGTGAAGTTACTTCCGCCGATACTCTCGAGAAGGTTGGAATGGCGCTGGTCGAAGCCGGGCAGTTCAGCCAAGCCATCCAATTGCTTGAACGGGCACGCGCACAAGAGAACCCAGGCATTGAGTTAAAGCTACTCTTGGCTCGTGCTTATATCGGAGCACAAGAGGATCATAAAGCGATCGACCTGCTGAAACCAGCCGAGACGTATGACAAGACTGGGGAGGTCGCATACTTGCTTGGTGCCGCGTATTCAGACTCCGGCGCGACCGAGGAAGCCAGGCAGTCGTTTGAGCGGGCAGTTAGCGCGAATCCGCGCAATGGACGTGCGCTTTACCATCTTGGGCTGATTGAGTCAGCGACGGCGAAGCAATTGCCGATCGGGTTACATCATCTCCGAGAGGCCATGAGGTTGGAGCCCGGAAATGCAGCGTATGGAATCGCCCTCGGTAAGTTACTCCTCCAACAAGACGATGCTCAAGGAGCCATGACTTTGCTTCAGAGCGTAACTGCTAAAGGTCCTGAGGCCGCCGAACGGGACTTACTTCTCGGAATCGCTCAGGTAACTGTAAGTGGACCCAAGCAGGCCGAACCGACGTTACTGCGCGCGGTAGAAGAACAGCCTTTACTTGCCCTGTCTCACAATGTGCTGGGCTTCTGCTATTTCGAGCTAGGGGATTTAGCAAAGGCGGCGTTGTCTTACAAGCAAGCGTCGGATTTGAGCCCCGAGTCTCGTGTTTTCGCGCATGATGCAGCAATTGCATTCGAACGATCGAACGACGCCGACCAGGCAATAGTGTACGCCGCGCGCGCAATCGCACTTCCGGGCGCAAAAGGAGAAGACCATTACCTCGTTGCGAAGCTCCTTGCCAAGGCTGGCAAGAAAGACGATGCAATCAACGAATTGAATAAGGCTATTGCGCTCGACCCAGATTTGGAACAGCCGTATTATTTGTTGGCGCGCACCTACATGCAGACGGGCGACTCAGCAACGGCAACGGAGTTGATCGCAAGACTTAAGGAACTCAAGCAGAAGCACGAGAAAGCCTATGCTGAAGCCAGAATAAAAGAGAGGCCAATAAGTTCTTCAATCCTATTGCAAGGTGCACCAATGTCGAGCCAGGAAACCGGAACAAATTGACGCTCGCTTGCGCGGCATAATTTGCAAGCGCCAACTCAGGCCGGTGTGCCTCATTGTTTACTTCCCGCCGGGCAAGGCAGGCCAACACACAGGTCAGAAGTTACGCCTGTCCCTTCGGTAACGGTGTAAATACGGTCAACAAACTTCAGTTTGATCGATTCACTTACCCCGCTTGGCCAATGAATCTCAACCTGGTCGATCGCGCTCGCGTCGCCCAGACCAAAGTGAACACGCATGTCGTTTGAGGAAAGGTAGCTCCCACCGCTAAGAACGTCCCCCCGCTGGCGGATGCCTCCCGCAGTGAGGTAGACCGTCGCGCCCACTGCATCGCGCGGACTCTTTGGACCGCCAATGAGCCTCAATTCCACCCAGTGATGGCGATCCGGACTTACGTTGCGAAGAAGGGAAGGGACGCCATCCGAGTTATTGATGACTACGTCTATCTTGCCATCGTTGAAGATATCTCCAAATGCGGCGCCGCGGCTAACCTTGACTTCGGCAAGCCCGGTTCCCTCGACGGCAGGCACAAGATCAAACTTCCCGTTCTTCAAGTTATGAAAAAGAAGTGGCCGCTGCGCATAGCTGGTGCCCCATTCCGGATGCCGATCGACGGAAGGATATACATGGCCGTTGACGATAAGCATATCCTTCCATCCATCGTTATCGTAATCAAGGAAGCCGTCGCCAAACCCTACAAACGGAATTGTGGCCGCCGCGATGCCTGTCTCAAAGCTGACATCGGAAAATGAGCCGGTGCCGTCGTTTTGGAATACGATGTCATAGTCATCGGAGAAGGTAGTGTTTACCAGAGACATGTGTCCATTATTCTCATAGTCGCCGGCCGCTATCCCCATGTTGGCCGCCTCGCGTCCATCGGCGTTCAATGCAAACCCATTCAAATAGCCCCGTTCGTCGAAAGTACCATTCCCCTTGTTGATGTAAAGATAGTTCGGCGCGGAGTCGTTAGCGACAACAAGATCGGGTTTGCCGTCATTGTTCACATCGACAAAAAGTGCGCCAAGTCCGAAGAATCCGTCAGGGTCATTCACGCGCAGTGTCTCGCTTACGTCGGAAAATGTCCCGTCTCCGTTGTTGTGAAACAGATGATCATGTTCGCCCTGAAGTCCGCGTGGGCCGCACATCACAGGCGAACCGCGATATTGACAAGAACTGTAGTTGACACTCTTCGACCCCAACACCGGGGGCTGCTTCACGTCGTACTTCACATAACCCGCGACAAAGAGGTCCAGCCGTCCATCGCCGTCATAATCTCCAAAAGTCGCGCCGGTGGACCATGTGCCGACCGCCACTCCAGCTTTCTCTGCCACGTCGGTAAAGGTACCGTCATGATTATTGTGATAGAGACGGTTCTTTCCGAAGTTAGTTACATAAATGTCTGGCCAACCATCATTGTCGAAGTCCCCAACCGTTACTCCGAAGCCCCACCGATCGTTGGTTACACCCGCCTTCGCGGCCACGTTCGTGAAGGTCCCATCGTGATTGTTGTGGAACAGGGCGGCCTGGGGTGGCGCCTCTTTGCCGTCAAGCGCCTTGTAAGTTGAGCCGTTCACAAGATAGATGTCGAGCCAGCCATCGTTGTCATAGTCCAATAGCGCAACACCAGCGCCTTTTGCTTCCAGAATGAAGCGCTTTTCTGGGGTGCCCGCTGTGTGATGCCAGGTGGCAAGACCAGCTTTTGCGGCTTGATCCACAAACAGAATAGGGCCGATCTTGACCTGTCCGCCCGCCGTGATGGGTCGGTTCGACGAGTCGAACACCGGATGGAAGACACCGCCTGTGGCCATTCCGCCAGAGCCAGCCGGCCTTTTAGCAGCAGTCTGTGGCCACGAGCAGAGCCCAGCCAGTAGCAGTGGAAAAATGAAATGGCTCAAAGGCAGCTTTCTAAACAAGGACGCTCCTCCGTTACTGAAAGTGTACTGCGAATAAGTTGGCTTAGATCGTCTGCAAACGTTAGCCGGGTATTGTTTCCGGCCCAGGCACTTATAGTTGCGCGCTCTAAACCGAATGTTTTAAAGTGGGTCCTCTACTTGAAAGCGGAGGGCACAATGTCCAAGATTCGTGCAGCCATTGCGCTGTTTATTGCCTGCCTGGTGTTTCTTTCGGCTCACGCCGAGATCAGATACCGCAACGCGGAAAATCGCTGGAGCCTTGTTAGCGGAAAAGTGGAATACGTCCTGCACAAGGAAAAGGACAGCATAACTTTCGAATACTTCGGCCCGGTTGCCCACCAGGCTTGGACTCCGGCAAAGAGCAATCAAAACGCAACTGTGGCTCGCCGGGATATTGATGGCCAAGTTGAGGGGGAGGAGATCACTCCTTCGGAACTCAAGTTGGTTTCCGAGAAGAATATAAGTGTGAAGCCTGGAGTAGACCAGCTACAACTGGTTTTCGAACATCGGCGGCTGCCTCTTCGCATTCGGCTGAATTACACGACATGGGGCGATACAGGAGTGATTACACGCGCCCTCGTCGTCGAAAACTTAGGCACGGCCTCCTTGCAGGTTCAGCGCCTTCCGTCGCTAAGTTGGAGTCTTCCACAAGGAGAATACGACCTGACTTATCTATGGGGCGGATGGAGCCAGGAGAGGCAGTTAGGCAATGAAGTGTTGGGCCCAGGTGCGCGTAGGTTCGCTTCGACGCGCGGACGGGCGACGAACAACTACTCCCCCTGGTTTTGCCTGCACAATCAAGACACAGGAACACGATATCTCGCGCAACTTGCCTACTCGGGTAACTGGGAGATGGGGTTTGGCCGAAGTCCTCTGACCGAACAGCATCCTTACACAGAAGGCGATCTGGATGTCGATCTTGGCATGCGATTCGACTTTGGTGGGGCCTTGTCGCTCGAGGCCGGGCAGTCCTTCTCATTACCTGAAGTCGCGTTTACGAGTACTGCGGGGGACATTGACGAAGCAGCTAACCAGATGCACCGTTATCAGCGAGAGTATGCATTTGCTCACAATCCAGTGAACGATCCTCTTCTTGTCCAGTTCAACTCCTGGTATCCATTTCAGGGGAAGATGAACATCGAGGAGATGAAGCGTTGCGCCGCATTGGCAGCAAAGCTCGGCGCGGAAGTCTTTGTCCTTGACGCAGGTTGGTATAACAAGAAGAACTGGAGCACGGAGCTCGGTGACTATAAGGCCGACAATATCGCCTTTCCACACGGAATTGAGGAATTGGCGAGTTATGTTCGCCAGTTAGGAATGAAGTTTGGCATCTGGGTAGAGATCGAGAATATCGGCAAGGAGTCAGTTATTTATCGCGAACACCCGGACTGGTGCCTTCAGTACAACGGCCGGCCGATTGAATGGGGCGATCGCATGCAACTGGACTTTTCCAAGCCGGAAGTCAGAAGTTGGGCCCGGTCTGTCGTTGAGCGGCTTGCGCATGACTATGGGATTCAGTGGCTCAAAATCGACTACAACATCGAGATCGGCGATGAATTCGATCCGCCGGCGACAGCCTCGCGTCATGGCGATGTTCTGCACAAGCAGGTAATCGAGTACTACGCATGGCTTGACGAAATTCGTGCTGAATTCCCGAACCTGGTCATTGAAAACTGCGCAAGTGGCGGACTTCGCTTCGATCTTGGAATCATGGCCCATGCCAACACAACGTGGCTTTCCGACGAAGTGAGGCCGAAGCCTTCCCTGCAATTGGCCTACGGATGCACCCTGGAATTTACGCCGGGTGTCTGCAATCATTGGATGGTTGGAGATACTACCGACGGCGATATGTATCCGGGGGATACGAAGGATTGGTGGGATTTCATGCTGCGCGTTCCCATGAACGGACAACTCGGAATTTCGAGCAAGGTTTTCGACTGGCCCCCAAACCTGGTCCAGGAAACTGCCGACAACGTGGCTCTCTACAAGAAAATACGAAGCACTATCGCGCACGCCGACGTCTATCATCTAACCGAACCGCCCGCACACAACAACCCGAAGGGCTGGATGGCGATTCAATACGTTACAAAGGGCGCGGACAAGAGCGTTGTCATGGTTTATCGACTGGATGAAAGCCTCGCTGCGCGGACCTTCAAACTGCATGGGCTTAGTCCATCCGCCACGTTCAAGATCACGAGCGAGGGCAAAGATATGGGAACCATGACCGGAAGTGCACTGATGAACGAAGGCATCTCTGTCACCCTGGATGGAACGTGGCGTGCCAGCGTGATTGAATTGCAGGGCGATGCTCATTGAGCTTTGTTCCAACCTTGTAACCGACCGCCTTGGGTGTTAGCTTGTTAGTTTAGTTAGCGCATTCTCGCCGCTTCCCCCGGAGGGAGACCTGATGTCTACCACTGCCAACATACCGACCGCTGCAGACCTTGAATCAATGAGAGACTCCTTTCACCGCCGCGGCTATGTGGTTGCGCGCGGCTTGTTTCAAAAAAACGAAGTTGATCAAATCAAGCAGACCTTCGACCGCATTGCGGCTAGTGGCCCTGTCCCGGGCCACTTCGATCCGGTGCCGCGTCAGCAATCGGGAGGCGACCCGCTGAAAGAGTATCCGCGCATTCACCATCCACATCGTTTTGACGCTGTCTCGCGCAGAGCGCTCCTTCATCCTGGAGTCCTTGGATGCGTACGGGACCTGATGGGAGAAGATACCCTGGCGGCTCAGAGCATGTTCTACTTCAAACCTCCCGGAGCGCGCGGCCAGGCGATGCATCAGGACAACTTTTACCTGATGGTCGAACCACATACGTGCATCGCGGCCTGGACAGCCATCGACGATGTGGACCCCGAGAATGGGGGCCTATACCTCATCGACGACACGGCAAATGAGCCTATCGTTTGCCCTGGAACGGCGGATCCAACATTATCGTTTACGTCGCATCTGGTCCCAACTCCGGAAGGAAAGCACGCGGTGCCCTGCATACTGAACGCCGGCGACACTCTCTTCTTTAACGGGAATACGATCCATGGTTCAGGGCCCAACCGCTCAAAGGGTCGGTTCCGCAGATCATTCGTCTGCCACTACATACCTTGCTCCACTCGGCGCATCAGCAGGTTCTATTTGCCGCTCCTTGATCCCGATGGCAACGAGGTGATGATCGAATCCAACACCGGTGGAGGAGCGTGCGGGAGAGATTGGATGGAGGATGTTGTGTGGGAAGGCAGCGCGCACTAACTTCAAGTGCGTTCATTGGGCGGCAGCAAATTTCGCGGTTTGGGGGGGCTAATGTCGAAGGTTGCCAAACGTTTTGTGGGGCTCCTTTTATTTCTGCCTGTGGTCAACTTGCCTGCGACTGCCGTGCAGGCGCAGCATTCACCTCGTTCCCATGCACATCGAAGGCTTGCTCTGGCCGCGGACACTACCTTGCGAGAAGGCGCGAATGCAAGGTTACCGCCTCATATTTCCACTTTGCTGGGCGTTTCCAGGGAAGAGGAGTTTCCGGTCATGCAAAGCATCGTTCGCGCGGGGAACCTCGTGCAAGGTTTTGACGTTTCCGTCGCGAACAAGAATGACATTGTCCTATTTGTCGTCAATGAGACTGCAAACGACCAAAACCTCTATCTGACCTCGTCCGAAGGCACGCTGCGGAAAGTGGTTTCGGTCAAGGCGGGTGTGGGTGACGTGGTGCGGATTACGGACCAAGACAGGGTTGCGTTCAAAAAGGAATTGCGGTTTTGGGAAGATCGCTTGGTTCCGTCCACTGTGACCAAGTAACGAACTGCGTCTCCTGGCACGCTTCGCTGCTCGCCTGGCGGTTTCCCTCAGCGCTTCACCCTGCAAAGCAACTCTCTGTGAATTTACGATGCGATGACCGCGGGCAGCCTCTTCAAGGCTGGGTATCCAGGCCGCGAATCGCGTGAAAGAGATTCGTCGCGTCTCGCAGAGCAAGACGAATGAGACCCCAACCGGCTCCCTTGGCGCCGAATCTCGCCAACCTCTCGTGATTCCTCGCATCCTCAAGAAAATATGTGTACTTTACCGTGACTGGTCCCCGCCTTTCTGACCTTCGCCGGTTCATCACGTGAGACAAAACAGTTTTACGAACATTTAGATTTTCACCGCGCCTCTCTGAGAATAGCCTCGTCGCAATTCGCCTATTCCATGCTTTTTGCCCTGGAGTCCGCTGCGGCTTTAGACACGAATGCTCGGGACGGTTGGAGCAGTTCGAAAGAGTAATCGAATTTATTGAGCGATGGCTTTGGCCGCCTGTAAATGGTTGCACTGGCGTTCTTCAGGACTGCCACGAAATGACTAGAATATTGGCCTTTGACAAACCGGGTCGCAACGCCATCCTTCGGCTGGCCGGCTCGCTAGGCAATCCCGGTTTAGAGGACTTGAAATGCACAGCAGCATAGGCCCATATTCGGACCCGATCGCGCATTGTCCACGCAGCCGTTGGGCCTCTCGAGTTGAAGCCGTTTACATAAAGCACGCTATTTCAATCTCTTACAAAATTAATCCCACTTCCCGGATACAAGGGAGCGCCGCCGTGGCGTATCTCCGGCCGGGACATTTAGCCAAACCTCTAACTCAAGACCTTTCTCACAATTCTGGAGGAAAGCAATGCAAACTGCAGCAACAATAAATAGGCCGCGAGCAAGACGTTATTTTGCCGGCGGCTTGATGGCTGCTATCGCGGTGGTCATTCTGTTTATCGCCACGGTTTCAGGAAATGCTCAAACCACCTCGGGTACCATCGTCGGCACGGTTACAGACGCGTCGGGCGGTGTAATACCTCAGACACCCGTTACCTTGGTCAACGCCGCAACAACCACCAAGACCGAGTCCGTGACTGACGCTTCGGGCTACTATCAGTTCGTCAACGTTCAGCCCGGAAACTACAAGGTCACCATCACCAAGCAGGGCTTCAAGCAGTTGACCAGCGCAGCCTTCAAGCTGGAAGTTGAAGGTTCAGTCCGCGTCAACCTTACTCTCGAAGTCGGCAGCGAAAGCCAGACCGTAACCGTTACAGCGGCTTCGCCTCTCATCCAGGCGGAAAACACCTCTATCGGTTCAGTAGTCGACGAACGCCAGACGACGGAATTGCCCCTCAACGGCCGCAACCCGATGAACCTCACGGCCCTCGTTCCCTCAGTCGTTCCGCAAGGACAATCCACCGGCAACACCAACAGCGCCAACCCCTTCGGTTGGGGCAACTATCAAATCGGCGGAGGCATGGCCAACCAGAGCGCTACCTACATTGACGGCGCTCCGGTCAACACCATCTATTGCAACCTCACCTCGCTCGTTCCCACCCAGGACTCCCTCGGTGAGTTCAAGGTCGATACCAACGACCTCACTGCCGATTACGGCCATCTCGCCGGCGGCGCCATTCAATTTAGCACCAAGTCCGGCACCAACACCCCCCACGGAGCCCTTTGGGAGTACCTCCGCAACAAGGAGTTCGACGCCAACGACTATTGGAGCAACCACGCCGGCAACCCCCGCGGCGCCTTCTCGCAAAACCAGTTCGGCCTCAACTTTGGCGGTCCGGTCTTCATTCCTCATCTCTACGATGGCCGGAACAAGACCTTCTTCTTCGCCGACTGGGAGGGTTTCTACCTCCGCCAGGGCCAGACCTTCGTGCTCACAGTTCCAACAGCCGATGAAGTCGGCGGCAACATGAACCTCCTGCAGAAGGTGAACGATGCCAGCGGGAACCCGATCGAGCCTCTTATCTACGACCCGGCCACCACTTGCCTGAACGAAGATACGAGAGATCCCGTCACAGGTAAAATTCTCGTGGGCGGCTGCGCAGGGAGCACCACCACCGGCATCAACAAGGGTGACAGGCTTCTCTTCCCAGCGGCAAATGGTCTTCCAGCCGGCCACGTGATTCCTGCCGGCCGATTGAACCCCACCGCTGTCGCCTACATCAACAAGTTCTATCCTGTGTCCAAGGTTGGCACCAATGCTAACAAGGACAACTTCACAAACAACGCGGGCATCGGCGGACAGAACTTCGAAACCGTGATCAGAATCGATCACAAGGTCTCGGATAAGCAGAACATCATGTCCCGCTACACCTATTGGAGCAACACCAACCTGCCGCAAGATCCCTATGGCACCGGAATCTGCAAGGACCGCTGCGCTGAGACCTTTGCGACTCACAATTGGGTCATCGACGACACTTACACCTTCAACGCCACCACCATCCTCGACATTCGCCTCAACTATTTGCGCTTCATCTATGGCCGTGTCGCCAAGCTCACTTCCTACAAACCATCTGACATCGGCCAGAACATTGCGCAACCCATCGAATACCCCGGCCCGCTGGTCATGAGCATCGCAGGGTTTGATGCCCAAAGCGTATTCAGCTCGGGCGGCGCAGACTCCACCATCGGCAATGCTTCTGACAACGACCGCATCGCCGGAAACCTCACCAAAATCATCGGCAAGCACACCTTCAAGTTCGGCGGGGAATACCTCCGTTCAACCTTCAACTACTTCCAGTCCAATAACTCCGCTGGACAGGGCAGCGTTGGCGGCGGATGGACAGGCAGCAACAGCGGTTCCTCTGCCGGTTACGTGCAGGGTAGCGGCGCCGGCCTGGCCACCTTCCTGCTTGGCAATTTCGACAACATTGGCTTCAACAACGTTGCTCCCAATACCTCCGAGATGCTCTATCCGGCGGTCTATGTCACCGACGATTGGCGCGTGACGCCGAAATTGACGGCGCACGTCGGCATGCGTTGGGAAAATGGCTTGCCCTGGACTGACCGCTTCGATAACATCAGCCTCTTCCAGCCCACTAGGATCAATCCGATTCTTGCGGCCGCGGGCATCAACTCCTATCCCGGCTCAGTCGAAGTCGTCAACTCACCCGAGCGCCCCGAGCGGAGTGGGATGAACACCAACAACAAGCAGTTCTCGCCCCGCATAGGTCTCACCTATTCGGTTACTCCCACTACCGTCATCAGCGGCGGCTATGGAATCCTTTGGATTCCTCTGGACGTCGCCTTCCAAACCTCGCCCAACAACGATCCGGTCAATTCGCTGGGCACCAACACCATCAACTCGCTTAACAGCGGTTATAGCCCTGCCAACGACTTCACCAATCCGCTTCCACACGGAATGGCCGCACCCCCAAAGCGGAGCAAGGACCCGGTCACGGGCTTCCAGCAACTCTTTCTTGGTAACGGCTACGGCCTGAACTGGGAAAATAATAACTATCCGTATGCGCAGCAATGGAACTTCGGAATCCAGAAGCAACTGGGAAGCTCCATGGTCCTCGATGCTGCTTACGCCGGCGCCAAGGGAACCCACCTTCCCTGGTACAACCTTTCCATGAGCGCGTTGCCACAGAAGTACTTTAACAACGAATCGCTCGCCACTTTGAAGACGTCCGTTACCAACCCCTTCATCGGTCATATGAGCCCGACTACTAGCCTTAACACCCAGGCGACAGTCACAAACGCAGCCTTGCTCTCTCCTTTCCCGCAATACGGCAACGGAATGGGAATGGGATCTGCAGGCATGGCCAACTCCGATTACCACTCACTGCAAGTCAAAATGCAGAAGCGGTTTACCGGCGGCGCATCCATCGGCCTCGGCTACACCTATGCCAAGCTCATCAGCAGCACCGACACGCTCACTGGCTGGCTTGAAGCTTCTGTCGCAGACAACTGGGGCGTTATCGATCCCAACCGGCTCGACCTCGAAAAGGCCCTCTCCAGCAACGACGTCAAAAATCGTCTCGTGGTCAGCTACGTGTACGACATCCCTGTTGGCCGGGGCAAGGCCATTCTGCCAAACGCTTCTCGGCTTGCCGACGAAGTTGTGGGCGGCTGGGGCTTGGAGGGCATTACCACCTTCCAGTCCGGTTTCCCCGTCCAGATCGGTGGATTCAAGAACCTCAACGGCGATTGGGGCGGCTTTGGTCAGAGACCGGCCATCGTCCCCGGTTGCGATCGGACTAAACACACCAGCGGTCCTATTGCGACAAGGAAGTTCTTTAACACTTCTTGCTATGCCCAGGCTCCCGTATTCAACTTCGGCATGCAGAGAAACGACTCCATCGTAAGGGCCCCCGGAATCGACAACTGGGACTCCTCCATTTTCAAGAACTTCGCTGTCGACAAGGATGGCCGTACCTCCGTCCAGTTCCGCACCGAGTTCTTCAACCTCTTCAACCGCACCCAGTTTGGCGTCCCCAACAACAACGCCAACGACGCCACCAACGGCGGTACGGTCAACTCCCAGGCGAACCTTCCCAGGCTTGTGCAGTTTGCACTGCGCATCAAGTTCTAGGAACGTTCACGCTTCTTAACCCGCAGCCGCCGGCATGCCTTCATGCCGGCGGCTGTGGCTTTCTAGAGCGGTGCAATCACTGTTATCCCGAGCAAAGAAACAAGAACTGTAATCCTGAGCGCAGCGAAGGATCTGCGGTTGTTCTTCGACGTTCCCGCGGTTGCTTTTTTGCTGTTGCTCCTTTTAACCCGCTCCGGAAAATCTCAATCATGGCCCTCGCATAAAGCCAATACAATCAACGGAGCGTTGCTGTATCTTCCTCTTAATTAAGGCACTTGCAAAACGGCGCGTTTCTCCCCTCTTTTGGCACTTTTTGCACTTTTCTGCAAAATCGGGCCCTTTTGAGCACTTTATTTAGCCCTCAAACAAGCCGACGGTGCCGGGTGCCGACATCTTCACCTGCCAAAAATCCCGAGGGTGCCCATCCTTGCGACGTTCTTGTCTTTGTCGCAAGGGTGGGTGGCCACGAACCTCGCCCAGCATCAAGGATCGCTCTTTGGGGTGTTGTCTGCTCCGCTTTCAAACAGTTGCATGGAATTACGCCCATTCGGCGCACAATATATTTAGTCAGTCCAAAAATGGTCAAAACCCGGCTTTGCTCGCCGCGCCGCAGGCGCCCGTTTGACCGTCATCTGAGCCGGGAAAATAAAAATTCCCCGTTTTGCTACTTTTTTCACCCTAGATCGATTATAAACTGCAAATAATGAACAACTTACAAATTTTATCTATTAACTAACCGGTAAACAAAGTCCTCGCATTTCGCTGCATTTCGCTTCTTGCGCGCAAATTGAACCGTTTTTAGTGATCTCCCGAACAGCCCAACCGGCGATCAGTAAACTCGGCGCGGCCGTTGCTGCTGCCTCGCCCAGGAAAGCAAGCGTCGTGCATCGGACTTCCTGGCCCGGTTGCGCAGCCCGCGAAACAACGGCGCAAGGCAAATCCGGCGGCAAGCCTTCGTCAAGCCACTGTTGCGCCAGAAGACTAAGGTCGCGGCCGGGCATATACACAACCCGTGTGGCATCTTCAAGTTGCGGCAACGGGGACTGGTTGTGCGACTGCGCATGATGCCCGGTCGAAAAGACCACGTTCGACGCGCTGTTCCGGTCTGTCAGGGAGCAGCCAATCGCAGCCGCGGCGGCAAACGCGGCAGTAATTCCGGGTACCACCTCAAAATGAACGTTCGCTTCCATGAGAGCGGCAATCTCCTCGGCGGCGCGGCCGAAGATAAGTGGATCGCCACTCTTCAATCGAACCACCTTACGATTTGCTCGGGCGTGTTCAATCATCAGCGCGTTGATTTCATCCTGCGTGATGCTCTTCATTCCACAGCGCTTACCGACATTCACGATCTCCGAGGATGGCGAAGCAAGGTCGAGAATCGCATTCGGCACTAAGTCATCATGGAGGATGATGCCGGCAGTCTGGATGAGGCGCAGTGCCTTGACTGTAAGCAGATCGGGGTCGCCGGGCCCAGCTCCAACCAGGAAGACCCCGCCTTGTGAGTTAGTCGATTTGTTGAGCGGGGCCATCGCCATCTGGCGTGACGGGCACGAGGCAGAGTCGCAAACCTGGCGCTGGGCCAATTGATGCAGCAGTTTTTTTCGCGCGTCGCCGCGAGGATGCGTTTCAAGAATTTCGCGCCGGAGATGGCCCAGGCTGGCAAGCCATGGGCCGAGATCGCGAGGAAGCTGCTCGTCAATTTCCCGGCGCAGATGTTGAGCGACAGCCGGGCTTTCACCGGCGGTGGAAATGGCAATCTGCAGGTCACCGCGGCTCACTACCGAACCGAAGAAAAAGTCGCAGTTGGGAATGTCGTCTACGCTATTGCAAAGTATGTTGCGCTCAACCGCGCCTCGATAGATGGCGGCATTAACTTCAGGAGAGTCTGTCGCTGCGATCACGAGGTAGTTACCGTCAAGGTCGGAGAGTTCAAAGTGACGCTGGACCCATTCAAGCCCGTCTTCGGCGGCCAGTTCGCGAACTTCCATGCACGCATCGGGTGCAATGACGCGCAGTCGGCCTCCGGTCTTGCGCAAGCTGCCAATCTTATCGCGCGCAACATTGCCCGCGCCAACCAACAGGCAGCGACGGCCTTCGAGCTTGAGGAAGATGGGAAGAAGGCTACTCATTAGTCGGCTACTCCGTGCGGGACGCGACCCGTTGGCAAGTCGCGTTCGACAGCAGTCAGTACTTCACCTGCGAGATGGGCGCGCAGTTCGTCGTTCGAATGACGGCTGAACCATGCCCGCAGGTTCTCCTCCGGCTGCCGGCTCACCAGATAGTGACGCAGCAGGCGCTCGATAGCTTCCGGCACCAGCGGAGCCGGGCAGCGATAGCCCACCGGCCGCGCAATTCCAGCGTGCTGGCCCACCGCCCCACCCAGGCAAAAATAATAAGCGTCGGTGAGCTTGCCCTCATGCTTGATTTTCTTGCCTTCGATGCCGATGTCGGCAATCCAATGCTGGCCGCAACTATTGGGGCAACCAGTGACATTGAGCCTAAGTTGCTGGTCAAATTGCGGAAGGCGTTCCTCGAGTTCGTCGACCAGCCAGCGCGTAAATCCCTTGGTCTCTGTGATGGCAAGTTTGCAGAATTCAGTTCCGGTGCAGGCCACGGCTCCGCGCCAGAACGAGGAGCCCTCTACTTGTAGACCGATTTGATTTAGCTCACGAGAAAGTTCAGTGGTTTTGTTATTCGGGACATCGATAAAGATAAGGTTCTGCGACACAGTGGCGCGCAGCGCACCGCTGCCGAAGCGATCGGCCAATTCGGCGGTCGCTTCCAACTGCTCTCCGGTAAGACGGCCGCGAAGAACCGATGCGCCAACATAACTCAATCCGGGTTGTCGCTGTGGATGGACGCCTGCATGGTCACGATAAACGTCGGCTGGGACTTTTTCCGGCACGCCTGGCTGTAACTGGAAATCGAGGCGTGACTGAAGCTCGGAAAGGAATCGCTCGGCGGTCCAGCCCTCCTTCAAAAATAGATGCTTCATTCGGGCGCGGTCGCGGCTCTCGCGCAGACCCTGCTGATCGCGGAACAGTTCCGTAATGGCGCGCACGACGCGAACTGCCTGATCGGGCAGGATGAATGCATCGAGGCGCACTGCAAGATGCGGATCGGCAGAAAGGCCTCCGCCCACACGGAGCGAGTAGCCAACCTGGCCTTTATGCTTAACGGCAGTGAGGCCGATGTCATTGATCTCGGGATGATTGCACCACGACTGGCAGCCGGTGACAGAGATTTTGAATTTGCGTGGCAGGTTATAGAAGTCGGGGTTTGCCTTGAGAAGATCCGATATCTCAAAAGCCAGCGGCGAGGCGTCAATCAGCTCATCGTCGGCTACTCCGGCGAGCGGGCACCCGGTTACGTTTCGTACTACGTCGCCGCATGCCCCTTTGGGCGAGAGTCCCGCAGCGTCGAGCGCATCCACCACCTCGGGCAACGACTCGGTAGTAAGCCAGTGAAGCTGGATGTTTTGGCGCACTGTGATGTCTGCAAGGTTGCGCGCGTACTTTCGAGTGAGCCCGGCAATAACGCGCATCTGGCTGGCGGAAATTACGCCGTTTGGAATGCCAATACGCATCATGAAGTAGTCCGATACGAGGCCCTCGCCGCCCTTCCCGCCAGTAGCCCCCACGCCATCGCCCTGGGTATAGATACCCCACCATTTGAAGTAAGTGGCCGCCCAGTCGGGAACCACGCTTGAACGGCCCTCGCGGGCAAAGGCGCGTACTTCATCGAAAGCATTCCACGGGTTCTTTTCGCGCTTCAGCCGCTCAGCCTTTTGAGCTTTGGATTCTTTCTCTGGAATTGCTTGAGCCATTTTTCCTCTTCGCGGAACTTTGGTTAAAGACAAAAAACCCGCGGCAGCTAAAGCTGTATCGCGGGCTTTCGGAAATCTTGGATTTCTAACGGACTTTCAGACCCAGATCACCTGTGCGCGCGAAGCGGCATACAGCGGCGACAACAGATCTGGACTTCCATACCGGGATCATAACCGGAGATAGAACGAAAAGCAAATTCAGTTGCATGAGACACGCCGGTTTGGGGAATTAGACTGGGGTTGGAGACAAATAAATGAAGAACGGAATAGGGTTACGAATAGCAAGCATCGCGTTCGTCGTATTGGCTGCCTCCCTGTTTGCGCACGCGCAATTTTCGGCGCCAAGTAGTGGCGCCGCGCAGAGTGGCAGCGCTTTCACAATTCCGAAGACGCATCTGCTGCAACCCGAGGAACTGAATCGCTTGCTGCAGAAGGGCGGGGCGGACAAACCTGTGGTTCTGCAGGTTGGCTCGCACATTATGTTCGCCGAGGCTCACATCCCCGGTGCGGAATATGTTGGACCCGGTGCGCGGCCGCAGGGATTGGAACTTCTGCAAAGCAAGCTTACACCCCTTTCCCGCAAGGCCTTGATAGTTCTCTATTGCGGGTGCTGCCCCTGGGACCGGTGCCCGAACGTAACACCTGCATTCTCCAAGGCACGGGAGATGGGCTTCACTAACGTCAAGGTGTTATATCTTGCCAATAACTTCGGGGCCGATTGGGTGAGCAAAGGATATCAGGTTGAGAAAGGGCGCTGATTTAAGCCGGAAGGACGCGGACAAGAGAACTATGAGAACCTGGCCGCGTGCATTGCATCCGCTGATGTTCGCCGGTTTGGTTGTGGGACTATGCATTGGATTGAACGAGCCGCGCATAGCCTTCGCAGGCGAGGTTCTTTTGAACAGGAAGGCGCCCGAATTTATACGAATGGATCTGCACGGCAAGAGAGTAGATCTCAATGCCTACCGAGGCAAAGTAGTGCTGCTCAACTTCTGGGCTACATGGTGCGCTCCTTGCCAGATTGAAATGCCGCACTTTGCCGCCTGGCAAAAGGGATATGGAAACCAAGGCCTAAATGTTATCGGCATTTCGATGGATGATGATCCCGCGTTGGCCCGAAGCCTTTCCAAGAAAATGAGACTGAATTACCCCATCGCCATGGGTGACGAAGAACTGGGAGAACTATACGGCGGAATACTAGGATTGCCGGTAACTTATCTAATCGACAAAGATGGATTCATCCGCGCCGAGTTTCGCGGGGAGACGGATCTTCGGGTGATCGAGAGTCAACTCAAGCTGCTTTTGAACTAACCCGGTGGCCAAGCTTTAATGAGTTTGCGGGGCACCGCCAACTGACTCCCCGGCAACGAGGCTGAGCGCGAACTCATGAGGTACCGGTCGAGCGGCTTCATAGATAGAGTCTTCGAAGGAGTTCTCAAAGGCATCCAGCAAGTCCGGTTTGCCTTCGGAAGCCCCTGTGTCCGCCTTGCGTACGTGCATGCGTAAATGGATATAGACTGCCTCATCGCGGTCGCCGATCAGCCAGCCAACTCTTTGCGCCTGGCCGCGCATAGGAGTTCTGTAATCGGCGAGGTTGATTCCCTTTTGCAGATCTTCCGCTAAGAAAGGGCCGATCAAGTCGCCATCGATGGTCAGGTTATATTGGCCCGCATCAAGTCCGGTGACGCGGAGCGTCTCTTGGTTAAGTTGCTGTTGGATATCGCTTATTTGGAGCAGTAGGGCCTCGGTCGCATTGTCCTGGCTGAACGGAAGGGGCAGTGATTCTTCCTGGGAAGTCCAGTGCAGGGAATCCTTGCCGCGCTCTACGTGATGGACAGTGGCGTTTTGCGCGTCGGCTAACTGGCCCGCTCGAGCGTCGATATTAACCGACGAAACCAGGGCCGGCGCATTCCATCCCTTGAGCAGCGCCTCCGCCATCACCCAATGCGCAGTCGCATCCGGATGCACGCGATCCGGGACCAGCATCTTCGCAACCAGGGGATCGACGGCCTGTGCCTTCTCTATTGCCGCCACAACAGGGGGATTCAGGTTGACGAATGTTCCGCCGAACTTTCGGGCAAGGTCCCTGTCAAGATCCGCAAAATGCAGCATCACCGAGTTATAGCCGCCGGGAAACATCGGCGGCCGCGTCACCTCGTCCAACGGGGAAGGACCAAGCAAGGTAATGCGTGCGCCAGGCGCGTGGTCGCGGATCGAGCCAAGCAGGTGCTCGTAGCCTTTTATATATGCAGCTTCAATCTCATCTGTGGGAGGCGTGTAGTTGCCGTCGTTCATCCCCAGCATGACGGTCACAACGGATGGCTTGTGCGGGAAGACATCGCGCGCCAGGCGCTCATCGACGGTGCCGCCGCCACCGCCTGTCACTCGATCGCCACCAATTCCCGCCCCGTAAAAATGGACCCGCATGGAGGGAAAGCGGGTAACGGTGTAAAACTCCACCCATTGGTTATAAAAGTTCTGCTGCGTAATGCTGTCGCCATAGAAAACGACGGTGTCGCCTGCGTTCAAGTAGAAGCCTTGCGCGCTCACTGGTTCAACAAGCGGAGAAATGATCCAACACGAAACGACTGCCAAGCTGCACAGAATACTCTTCAACTGCATTGGTCCCCATTACCTCATCAACTCTTCCGGTTTTCTTGTGAGACTCCGTTATACAACCAATCAGCCGGCGAATCAACGCACTCGACGATTCATTCACTGGCAGATCAGAATTCCACCACCCATGGGAAGCTAAGATAATTCATAGATATGCCTCTTCTCGATCCCATCCCGTCGCCCGTGGAATACGCCGACTTTGCCGCACTCGAGTGGGGGCCGCTGCTGGCCCTGGTGGCTGGTTTCGCCGCGTCTCCGGTCGGGCGACACGCCATTCTCGATCTGCGGCCCTCGACGGACGAGGCGTGGATCGCGCTCCAGCACCAGCTTACCGGCGAACTCCGTCTCATTCTTGCTGAGCAGGTCTCGATCCCGGTCGGCGGCCTCATCGACCCCACGCAACTTGCTGCAAAAGCCCAGATTCCCGGCGCTGCGCTTGAGGCAAATGAGTTGCAGTTCGTGGCCCGCCTGGCAAACGATGTGGCCTCCTGGCAATCCCTGCTTCAATCGCCCCCGGCCCGGATCGCAGGCAAGCTTCCAGGCCTCTCTTCGCTTTCGTACTCGCTGACCACAAGCCTGCGCCCACTAGCCGAATCCATCGAGCGCACCATTCAGCCCGATGGCTCCCTCGCCGACAATGCCTCGCCGGAGTTGGGCCGAATCCGCCGCGACCAGGAGCGCCAGCACAGAATCATCGAAGAAAGCCTGCGGGCCGCGCTGCGCAAGCTCTCTTCCGACGGCGCAACGCAGGAAGATCTCATTACCATCCGCGGCGACCGCTTCGTCATCCCCGTCCGCTCGGAATTGAAGCGGCGCGTCTCCGGCGTGGTTCACGGCGCAAGCTCTTCCGGCCAAACCGTCTACGTTGAGCCTCTGGAGACCATCGAAAAGAACAACGAACTGGTCCGTCTCATCGAAGAAGAGCAGGCCGAGATTCACCGCATCTTTATGGCTCTCACCCGCCAGGTTGGCGGTTACGCGGGTGCCCTGGTTGAAGGCGCTCGCGTCCTGGCCCTGGTGGACAGCCTGCAAGCTCGTGCCCGATTTGCCCGCGACTACGATTGCGTGGCCCCTGCCATGACGCCGGACGTTCTGCGCCTTGAAGGGGCCCGCCATCCACTGCTGGAAAAGCGCCTGCGGGCAACCGGCGGACGAGTAGTTCCACTTACTCTGCAACTAACCGCCGAAGCGCGCCAGGTGATTATCAGCGGCCCCAACACCGGCGGCAA
>PLZC01000429.1 GCA_003151985.1 Acidobacteriaceae bacterium | reverse complement strand
GCTGGCGCAACGGCTACAAGCCGCGTATTTGCGAGTGATAACACACCTGAGGAAGAGAGCGTCCCGGGCAGGTACGATTCACAACTTCCACAAGCAGCTCGCCGGAGGCAGCAGCGATTTCATTGCCATTCAAGGTGATGGAGGTGTTCGGACACCGGGCCAACGGTGTGTTCAGCAAGCGTTTCGCCACAGGCATGATATGCTTCGATGATAAGAAAAGTGAATAGGTTATCCGTCAGACTCAGCAGTGCCGAATTTGAGCGAGTCACTCGGCGCCAGCCAGGTCCGCGCCTAAACCACCTTGACCCTTGTCAACAGCTCCGCGATCGATTTCGCTGTCTATTTCAGCGCNNTGATATAGAACCAGGTCAGCAGAATGATCACTGCCCCGAGCGACCCATAAATGACAGCGTAGTTATTGAAGTAATGAATGTAGATCCGAAGGCCGAGTGAGGCAAGGAGCCATCCAAGAATGCCGACAACCGCACCCGGAGTAAGCCACCGCCAGCGTCGTTTCTTCCAATCCGGCGCCAGGTAGTACACCACCGCAAAAGTCAAAGTGAGAATAAGAGTTGAAATAGCCCAGCCAATGATGCGTGCCCCGATGGCTGCAACCATGGCTAGAAGGTAATTTTTCACCCGATGCAGAGCCATCGCTGCAATAAAATCTCCACCCAACAGGGCCGCAAGGCCAAGACTGACGATGATCGTGAGAACGATAGTCAGACCTATGGCGTATATCCGCGCCATGAAATAGGAACGGGTATCCTCGATTTTGTAGACCGCGTTGAGTGTATCCTGGATCGCGGATATCCCGACTGAAGCAGACCAGATTGCGGCGATGAGTCCAAATGTCACCTTGCCAGAGGTCGCGGCAGCCGTTGTCTCATTAAAAGCATCAAGAACGGTCCCGAGCGCCGCGGTGGGAATTACGAGCGCAAGATAGTCGAGAAGACTGTCGTAGATCTGGTGGGCAGATCGAGCAGCCATGCCCAGAATTGAACTGGCACTAAAGAGCGTGGGAAACAGGGCAAACAGAAAGTAGAATCCAAGTTCCGCGGCATGTCCGAAGAGACGATCGGCCATAACCGATTTCCATGTGCGCATTACCACTTGACGGAGAGGAATGCCGTTCAGGTTCCAAAGAGACTCAGGAGGAAAACGGAACACACGCATCCTTATGAGCCTTTTTGCTCTTTCCAATAGCCGCTGTATGCCGGAGTTGGCACTTGGCATGAAGGCCCCTTTGTTCGCCGAATCGTACGCAACCCTTTGGTGTTATTGATGCCGGAACTGGCCGCTTTGATAGCATCTCGAAGCGTGACATTCCGCGTCGAAAGTGGGTCGCGACTATCTGTCCTTTGATGCATGGTAAAACCAACCTCTTTCACACTGCATCAGAAAGAGAAATGACATTCCCGAAGTGTCATCGATCCATGGTCTCGAGCGGTTCTCGGTCTCGAGTGAATTCCAGGCGTCGACGGTGGCTGCTCGGCCTCGTCCGCACTGTAGCCTTCTTGTGCCTGCTTCAAATGATGTGGTTTTCCGGTCAGGTATCTTTTGCGGCCGTAGGGCAGAATCCACCTCTCACATCCGCAGCGTCCCAGGTTCTCTCCTCCTATGAAGGGCAGAACGTTTCGTCCGTTCAGATTGCCGGTCATCCGGAATTGAGTCCGGAACATTTTGAGCCGATATTCGTACAGCACCGTGGAGAACCCTTCTCACGCGACAAGGTAAAGCAAACCGCTTCCGCGTTGAAGACCAACGGAAAGTTCAAAGAGGTGAGGATTCAGGTCGAGCCCGAGTCGGACGGAGTCAGGGTCATCTTCATTCCGGAACCCGCCGTCTATTTCGGCATCTTTCAGTTTCCCGGTTCCGGGCCATTTCCTTATTCGCGGTTAGTCCAGGTCGCTAACTACTCTTCAGAGACGCCTTTCAACTCGAGCGAAATCGACAAGGCGCGGCAAGATCTTATCCGCTTCTTTCAGCAGGAAGGCTTTTTTCTGGCCGATGTAACACCGGAAGTCGAATCAGACAAGGGTCAAGCGGTTGCCAATGTAATCTTCCATATCACTCTGGCACGCAGGGCTAAATTCGGGCGCATCAAGATCGATGGTCCTCCGCCAAAAGATGCGGGGCATTTGCAGGATAGCCTGACAACGCTCCTTGCTCGGGCGCGTACCGCCGCAATCCGTTCCGGCAAGGCATATCACCATTCAACGCTCACCAAGGCCACTCAGTACCTTCAAGCAGAGCTAGAGAAGCAGGGTCACCTAGGGGCTGTGGTCAAGTTAGCCGGTGCCGAATATCATGCCGACACGAATCGCGCTGACATTCACTTCACAGTGAATCCAGGTTTAACAACACACGTACAAATCGAGGGCGCACACCTTTGGAGTTGGACAAGGAAGTCGCTTTTGCCGATTTACCAAGGGGTTGGTGTCGACGATGAAGCGGTGCAGGAAGGACAACAAGCACTCTTGTCTTACTTTCAAGGCAAAGGCTTCTTCGACGTCAAGGTAGATTCCCGGCTAACAACGGAAAAAACAGGCGCCATGGTAATTTACAGCATTCAGAAAGAAAAGAAACACAAGGTTGAGGATGTGAGCCTGTCTGGCAACATTTCTCTCCCAGAATCAAATTTGCGGCCGCATATCGCCGTTGAGCGAGAGCATTTCCTCTCCCCCGGCAAATTCAGCGAACAACTCCTGCGTTCCAGTGCCAAGAATCTCAAGGCGGCGTATCAGTCCGAGGGGTTCAGCAGTGTACAGGTCACATCTGCCGTAGCCCATCGAGGAGGAGACGTCCGAGTATCCTTCAATGTTACGGAGGGACCGCGGGACATAGTGAACTCGCTAGCCGTCGAAGGCGCTGAAACATTTCCCGAATCGCAATTTGCGCCGGGCGGCTTGGAACTCGCGAAAGGGCAGCCATACTCCCTTGCACACGTTGAGGCCGACCGCGCAAAAATCCTATCCCATTACTTACAAGCCGGGTATCTTATCTCAAGCTTCCATGAGACCGCGACTCCGGTATCCAAGACGGACCCACATCATATCAAAGTCGTGTATCACATCCTTGAGGGACCAAAGGTGTATACGGGAAGCGTATTAACGTTGGGGCGGGAGCAAACACGGCAGCGCACGATCAACCTAGATATAGCTTCCATCAAGGCGGGCCAACCGCTTACAGAAACGCAGTTGCTTACCGCCGGCAGCAAGCTCTATGACCACGTGGGCGTATTTGATTGGGCGGAAGTCGATCCGAAGCGACAGATTACAACTCAAGACCAGGAAGATGTCCTTGTTAAACTTCACGAGGCAAAGAGAAACTCGTTCACTTATGGCTTTGGATTCGAAGTGATTAACCGTGGCGGAAGTTTGCCTGGCGGAACGGTAGGACTTCCCAATCTTCCCCCGGTCGGACTGCCGCAGAATTTCACAGTCAGCCAGACGACTTTCTATGGCCCACGAGGCACCGCCCAATACACTCGCAACAACCTGCGCGGAAAGGACGAGTCATTCTCGGTAACCGCCTTTGCAGGACGACTGGATCAACGCGGAGCAGCCTACTATATTGATCCCACTTTTCGATGGTCGCCTTGGAAGACTACAACGTCTCTTTCCTTCGAGCGTAACGAACAGAATCCGATCTTCTCTTCAGATCAGGGACTCGGAAGTTTCCAGTTGCAGCGAGCGCTCGATAAGGCGAAGAATAGTACGCTTTTCTTGCGCTACAGTTTCAGCCGGACTGCTTTGACACGAATCGAGATCCCGGCGCTGGTACCGGCGGAGGATCAGCGTGTCCGTCTCTCGACGCTTGCTGCCAATATCACTCGCGACACCCGCGACAACGTTCTGGATGAGCATCGAGGCGTTCTCCAATCGATCGAGCTGGACTTCAATTCCTCAAAACTCGGCTCGAGTGTGGACTTTGTAAAACTAAACGGGCAAGCTGCCTATTATAAGCAGGCCTTTCATCACGTCGTATGGGCAAATAGTCTGCGCGTAGGGTTGTCCCAACCCTTTGCAAACAGCCGGGTGCCTCTAAGTGAGAGGTTCTTTACCGGAGGCGCCGACTCCTTGCGAGGTTTTCCTCTGGATGGCGCCGGACCTCAGCGACAAGTACAAGCTTGCAGCAGTGGATCCAGCACCAACTGCACCCTGCTTAAGGTTCCTGCCGGCGGCAATGAGTTATTGCTCATCAACTCTGAAGCGCGCATCCCGCTTCCTTTCAAGAAGGGCCTAAGCATCGTTCCTTTCTACGACGGCGGAAACGCGTTCCCAATTGTTGGATTTCACGATTTCACTTCTCTCTATTCGAACAATGTGGGTCTGGGTCTTCGCTATTCGACGCCGGTCGGGCCAATCCGGTTTGATCTGGGACGCAACCTCAATCCCATCCCCGGCGTTCAGGCAACCCAATATTTCATCAGCATCGGACAGGCGTTCTAAAGGAGAACAACTTGAACACGGCCTCTGCATTATCGAATTCGCACGGCCCAACCGATCCGAAGCACCCAACTTCCGGGCGGCGGTGGCTGCGAGTGGTCAAGTGGATCGCAGGGGTCATCGTTTTGCCGATTGTTGTTGGCGCGTTCGTCCTTCTATTCCTTTTGCAGAGCACCGCCTTTCATCGTTACCTCATTGACACGGTGCAGTCGCGGGCAAGCCAGGCTATCGGTTCCGGCGTCCATCTACAAAATTTCGCGGTGCATCTCTCGACGCTCAGCGTGGACCTTTACGGTATAACAGTTGACGGGGCAAGCCCCCACTCCACTCCGCCCGTACTCCAAATTCAGCACGCAGAAGTAGGGATAGGCGTGACGTCCATGTCGCATGCAAAGTGGTATCTCGATGCCCTCCGCGTCGATCGACCCGTGGTTCAGATTGTTGTGGATAAGAACGGCATTTCAAATATTCCCAAATTCAAGAGCAGCGGCGATCAAAGTAGTCACACCACCGCATTCGATCTTGGCATTCGCCGCGCAGTGCTCGACGGTGGAGAGATCTATTACAACTATCATCCAAGTTCGCTGGCAGTTGACCTGCACAATTTTGAGATCCACGCGGCGTTCGCGGATGCGCCACAACGATACTCCGGAACTGTGGCCTATGCGGACGGGAGCCTCGCATTCGGTGCGCTACAGCCGCCGGCACATGATTTTCATTTGCAGTTTGAAGCCACGCCGACAACCTTTGTGATCACCCAGGCCAAGCTCACCAGCGGCTCAACGCAGATCTATCTCGATGCTTCCTTGAATAACTACAACGAACCCTTCGTCCAGGCTAACTTTAGTGTCACATTTGAAGGCAGTCAGATAGCGCAAATGCTTCAGGACCCATCTATTCCTACGGGGTTGGTTCAAACTGCCGGCTCCCTGCAGTATCGGCAGGTGGCGGGGCGTTCCGCACTCGAAACCTTGGTGGTGAACGCAGATCTAACGAGTCCACGGCTAACAATAAGAACGCGCTCCGCTCGTGCCGAAGTCGATAAGATCATCGCACACTATTCGCTGGCACACGGCGAGGTTGTATTGCGCGATTTTAGAGCGGATGTTTTCGGCGGCGAACTTACCGCACAAGGCACGATGAATAACCTGGCTGGAGTGTCCGCCTCCCGATTTAATGCATCGTTGCGAGGTGTCTCTCTTGCTGACGTACGGCGGGGACTAGGCCCCGCTGCGCCAGCATCCGACGTCAAGGTGTCCGGCGTTCTGAATGCAGATGCATCCGCATCCTGGGGAAGAACCTTCGATGATTTGGTAGCTCACACAGACGCCACACTCGACGGACAAGTTACGAACCGCCAGGCCAACAGATTACTGGTGGCCGGCCCCGATCAAGGCGTCACCAGGAATCCCGCGGCAACAGCAGTTATCCCCGTTACGAGTGCGATCCATGCCACGTACACCAACAGGACGCATCAATTCATCCTGGATAAGACCTACTTGCGTACATCGCAGACCAATCTGACCATGGATGGCATCATTAGCGACAGATCCAGCCTGGGCGTCGGCTTTCAGGCGAACGACCTGCGCGAACTGGAAACTATCGCGGATATTTTCCAAACCACCGCGCAGGGAAACCCTTCTTCGCCATTCGACCTGGCGGGGACGGCATCATTTCAGGGAAGCGTGAAGGGTTCCACTCTTGCGCCGCACTTGACTGGTCAACTCGCGGCTCAGAATCTTCACTTTCGAGGCACAGCGCTGAAGATGCTTCGAACCGGTGTCGATGCAACTCCGTCGATGCTTAGCTTGCAACACGCCGAACTCGATCCCTCAACAGGTGGCCGCTTGACCTTCAACGCAAGTACGGGTTTGAGTAAGTGGTCCTATCGGAACACCAACCCGATCCAGATCGAACTTAATGCAACGCAGATCGGAGTCGAGGATATCGCAAGGCTGGCCGGGCAACAAGTGCCGGTGACAGGCACACTCAATGCCACAATGAGCATTCACGGTACTGGGATGAATCCAGTTGGCCACGGAACTATTGCTTTGACAGGCGTTACAGCTTATGACGAACCAGTTACTTCAGCCCGACTCACTCTTTCAGGCAGTGGAGATGAGGCGCATGCGGACGTCGCCGTCCAACTTCCCGCAGGCTTGCTGAAAGGTAAGGTGAGCGTTCGGCCCAGTGAGAAGAGCTATGACCTTCAACTTGCGTCTGACGGACTCCGCCTGAATAATCTCCATGCATTGAAGACTAAAGGATTGGATGCGTCCGGAGTTCTGGCCCTGGATGCCGTAGGGAAAGGGACGTTCGATAATCCCCAGTTAACAGCATCACTGAAGGTCCCTGCGCTCACAATCCACGGTCAAAGCATATCCGATGTGAATCTCGAGATGAATGTGACCGACCACGTTGCCACTGCCACATTGGCATGCTCAACCGTTAACGTGCCTGTTCAGGTAAAGGCTAAGGTCAATCTATCCGGCGACTACCTTGCCGACGCCTCCATCGATACCCGCGAGATTCAATTGCAGCCATTACTGGCGGCCTTTGCTCCAGGAGTACCCGCTGACGTTAGCGGGCAGACAGAGATTCACGCCACGCTGCACGGTCCGCTCAAGAATAAGGATATGGTTGAAGCTCATGTCGTCATCTCAACTTTAAGGATGGCTTATAACAGCAATATCCAACTTGCGGCAGCTTCACCGATTCACCTCGATTACAAGAACGGGCGCGTTGAGGTGCAACGCACAGCTATCAAGGGAACAGATACAGATTTACAGCTTCAAGGCTCGATACCTATCACCGGAACTGCGCCGATGTCGCTCTTGCTTCTCGGGACTGTCAATCTTCAGGTGGCACAATTGTTCGATCCCGATGTTAGAAGCTCGGGGACAATCAAGTTCAACATCGGCGCCAATGGCGTTGTAAATGGACCCAATGTTGGCGGTCAAATTGAAATTGTCGACGCTAACTATGCTTCTTCCGATCTGCCAACAGGCCTGCAACATGGCAATGGAGTGCTGACTCTGCAAAACGATCGCATCGGTATCAGCAAATTCCAAGGTACGATCGGGGGAGGGACACTTACTGCACAGGGCGGGGTTGTACTGCGACCATCCATTCAGTTTGACATGGGCGTGGCAGCCAAAGGCGTCCGCATTCTCTATCCCCAGGGCATGCGGGAAAGCATCGATGCGAATCTCAAGCTGACAGGCTCCACTGAGAACGCTGTTCTGGGCGGAGTGGTGGACCTTGCCGATCTGTCGTTTACTCAAGCCTTCGATCTTTCCAACTTCATTAGTCAGTTTTCAAGCAGGGTTGCTTCTCCGCCCACACAAGGATTCAGCCAGAATGTCGCGCTGAACTTAGCGGTACACTCAACCAACAATGTGAACCTTACCAGCAGAACGTTGAGCCTGGATGGCTCGGCTAATCTCCAGTTACGTGGTACGGCGGCAGACCCCGTAATCCTTGGGCGAATCAACCTAAACAGCGGAGACATCATCCTGAATGGGAGCAGATTCGTATTGAATGGCGGCACGGTCCAGTTTGTTAATCCATCTGAGACACAAACCGTGGTAAACATGAATTTGAGTACAACCATCCAGCAATACAATATTGGCTTGCGATTCAATGGACCAATCGATCAACTTCGCACTCAATATAGTTCCGATCCTGCGCTCCCACAGGCCGATATTATTCACTTGTTGGCGTTTGGCAAGACAACCGAAGCCAGCGCAAACTCGGCGACTCCAGCGAATCAAGCCGCTGAGTCTCTAGTGGCTTCGCAGGTATCGAGTCAAGTTACAAGCCGCATTTCGAAAATCGCAGGTATATCTCAGCTTTCGATTAACCCTGTACTGCCGGGTAGTGGTACCCAAACCGGGGCGATCATCACAATTCAACAGAGAGTGACCGGGAACCTCTTTGTAACTTTTTCGAGCAACATGTCTTCTACGCAAGGCCAGACGATCCAGGGCCAGTATCAGCTCTCCCCGCGGGTTGCCGTAAGCGCGACGCGCGATCCAAACGGCGGACTCGCAGTGGACGCACTCATCAAGAAGAGCTGGTAAAGCTATCGAGTATCAAATCAGGCAACGTCGATGCTTCTTCAGGGCCAGTTAGCGTAAAATGACAGCGCCTCAAGAATCTGCTTTCCGGGCAACTAAAGTCCCCATCCGGGGGCGGCTTTCTACCGGAACCAGGTTCCAAACGGCACGATGTCTCTGCCGGATTCTTACTTTTGAGGGATGGATCGAAATGAAGCTACTTATTCGCGTAATTACCTTCGCCCTGCCTGTTTTAGCGGCATGCGCGGCTTTTGCCGTGGTTGGCCATGCCCAGGCCGTCACCGAGATCGGCGGACAGAAGATCGTCACCCTGACCCGCAAAGTTTCCGGCACGACCAAGCCGGAGTTCACCAGCGTAACCGTTCTTCCAGGCCGGGGTATGGAAGTCCTGCAGATCACGGCCAACTTTCCCGGAAAAGGCAACGTGGACGTGCTGGCTTCGCCCGACCTGGCCAACGCGGCAAAGACGCTCGACGAGCAGGATGACGAGATCGGCGCCAAGAGCTATGCCATGGGGTCGGCCTTCCTGGTTCCCTACCCCAACCGGATTCGCGGCAAACTCTCCGCCGACGGCAAAACTCTGACCACCGAATGGCAAGGCCACACTCTCACCCTACCCGCCAACAATATTGGCAAGCTCCCCACCGCCGAGCGTCACGCCATGCACGGGCTTATTCTCAAGTCCAAGACGGACGGGGTAAGCGTCAAAAAGATCCCCGGCGGCGAGCAAGTCACCGGCGTCATCCAGGCAGGAGACTTTGGCGGCCACTGGCTCTCGAAGACCGACCTGGACTTCACCATTTCGCTGACCGCGAATGCCGTGGATGCAACGGTGGTGGCCCGCAACGTAGGCAAAGAGGCCGAGCCGATCGCCATTGCCTGGCACCCCTACTTCAACCTGCCCTCCGGCGACCGCACTCAGGCCAGGCTGCGCGTACCGGCCTCGACCATGGCCGAGGTGGACGGCTACGACAACGTCTTCCCCACCGGGAAGGTCATGCCCGTCGAGGGAACCCGTTACGACCTGCGGGGCAGCAAGGCATTGGGTACGGAATTCTTCGACGACAACTGGAGCCACCTGGATTGGAAGAACGGCGTCGTGACGGTGCAGGTGATCGACCCGGCGGCCCACTACGGCGTAGATATTGAGGGCCTCTCGCCGGAGATCAAGGCCATCCAGGTCTACGCGCCGCCCGCCAAGCAATTCGTTGCGGTTGAGCACCAATACAATTTCGGGGATCCCTTTGGCAAGGAGTGGGGCTCGACCGACACCGGCATGGTGACCCTGAAGCCCGGCCAATGCACCAAATGGCATGTGAGGCTGCGGGTGTTTGTACCTTAAGATGCGCTTGGCAGAATTCTCGTGAGTAGTCAAAAGCAGGCCGGGTTACTCGGGCCGGCCTGTTTCTTCCGTCGAACAATAGACTAGCGTGCGCAGTCCTTTTCGCCGCAGTTCAGCGCTGCCTTAAGCAGGCCTGCCAGCCGCGCGCCCGCCAGGGAAACTCTCGTCTCGGCAACCTGATTGGCCTGTGAAGAGTAAGTTGCTGTGGTTGTATAAGGCCCAACTCTCGGCCCTATTGGACTTGCATACACATTGCTCTTGGCAAGCGAAAAGCTCTCCGCGGCCCAGTCATCCTCTTTCGCGTCCTTTGCCAGTGAAGCATCGGGCTTGGGCAGTGTCTGTCCGACCGCGACGGCCTTTTTGAAGTTCTGGGTATCGCCGTCACCAAGGATGCCGTCCCAATAGGCATGCAATTCCTTGCTGGGTCCTTGAACCAGAACCAGGTTCCCGCCCAAGTCTCCCTTGGGTGTGGTCTTCGTGACCCGAGTGACGCAGTGCAGGGGCTGATGAATGTCGCCCACCATGTGCTCCAACCACACCAGGTCGTAGGACTTGAGCGCATCCGGCTCGTCAGTTGCAAGAGCGGCGCGGAATGCAGCAATCTTCTCGGCCGTGTTCGGGCCTCCGACCGGCGGCAAAGCCGTGCCGTCGGTGCTGAATGGGGTATTGATGAAATGCCAGTAGCGGTGCATGTTCTTGTCGGCGTAGCCGGTGTTCAGCGTGGGCAACTCACTCTTGGGAGGCGTATCGGTGCCGAAATATCCGCTTCCCATGGCTTTGATCTCATCGGGCCACGTGGCCGCCATCATGAAGACATACATATCGCGATCTGCATCCGATGTTCCCGCAGGAATGAACTTGAGCCATTTGGCGTAGTAAGGATTGAGTTTCAGCAGACCCGTCACTCTGGCCTGCTCCACAGGCGTCAGTTGCTGGTAGGCCGAATAGGCTACCGTCATGTGGCCGACGCTGTTCCAGGCCAGCGCCTGAACCCAGGCAATCGTCAGGAACAAGGCCCCAAGGGCGAGATACTTTCTTCCGTATTGCATTCCAAACCTCCCTACTGGTTGAATGGTGCGAGGAAAGCGGTATTAAAGCTGTTACTTTTGCGCAAGAGGCAGTACTCAGTTTTTGCTGGGGCAGAACTTGGCGCGAGCGATAGGCCTTCCTCCGCCGCCGGGCAAGCATAGCTCATTTTTTGCGAAACTTCAAGAAGGCGGCTTTGCGTCCCTGCTGTTCGATGGTATCTTAGCGTGAACGTATTTCCCAAACAACCAGGCCATTCCTACAGGGCAAACGCATCTTATTTGCTATATGCAGCGCAGGTTTGTCGGGATGAGATGGGGAGATGGACAGCCCCCTGAAGTATTTTTGTAGATTTGCGCGACTCACGGGTTGAGCGGACGCGGGAACATTTACTTGAAGAGATCCTGCTGATGGTGTTTGCGGCAGTGTTGCGCATCGAGAGCGAACGCTACCACAAAGTCGCGGACAAGACCGAGCGAGAAATCCGCTACTACATCACAAGCCTCAAGCCCGACGCCCGGCGGTTGAACCAGGCGATCCGGCAGCACTGGGGGATTGAAAACAAGCTGCACTGGGCCCTCGATGTCAGCTTCGGCGAAGACCTCGACCGTAAACGCCAGCACAACTCGGCTCAAAATTTTTCTCTGCTCAATCGCATGGCCCTCAACCTGCTTAGGCAAGACAAAACCACGAAACTCGGAATTAAAGGAAAAATGACTCAAAGCCGGTTGGGATAATGACTACCTGCTACAACTACTGGCTATTTAAGATCTGTCGGCCCTGTGACCGGGGAGACGGACACCAAAACGGCAGCCCATCTGATAAACTAGATTTCGTCGTTGGATTGGCAGATTTGGTATCCATTTGGTGTCCAAAAAGGGCTGAAATTGAGTCCAAACCAGCGAAAGGGTAGAGGAGAGCGAAACGAGCGAAAGCTTCGAGACCTCTCATTCTATGTGACATAAACCTAAGTTGTTGAAAAACAATCTGGGGACGTAGCTCAGTTGGTTAGAGCGCTGCCCTCGCAATAATTTCCTTTCTTTTCATAGACATACTGAATATGCTGTCCATCGTGCTGTCCATTTGACCGAGATAGCCGCTCAGGTTATCTATGCCAAGTCTCACTAGGAGGCTTGGAATATATGGCCAGAGCGAAGCAGTACGCCGACCGCGTCAATGTCATCAAGAGAATCAAACTGGGCTCCAAGTGGCCCTTCGCCTCCGTCGTGGAAAACAACGGCCGGATCGTTCGCGATCATGTATGGGTCGTAGGCCGTGAGGAGCACCACCCTGAGGGCCGCTATTACCTGGAGTGGTATGAGGGGGGGAACGCCGGCGAAAGCCGGTCCCCAA
>PLZC01000095.1 GCA_003151985.1 Acidobacteriaceae bacterium | reverse complement strand
AAAGTATCTGCCCGGTCTGTACCTTTTGAAAGGGCACGACTTCGGTCGTGCCGCAAATGCTTGATAAGAAATGACGGGCTTTAGCCCCTGAGGGATGTTTTTCAGCAATCTGGACTTTTACCACAGGCTGATAAGCCAGGCCTGGTTGCCATTTCGCAAAGAACTCGCTTGCAAGCTTCCATAACATCTGCCTTAGAGTTCGCGCGCCACCGCGTACGAGGCGAGATGATAAAGACAAGACTCTTTTTGTGTGTATTGTTGGCCGGGAGCTTCGCGCTTCCGGTTCTTGCGGAAAGTGCTGAGTCTGCATACAGGGCTGGAGATCGAGCCGAAAAGAAGAATGACTACGACGTAGCCTACGAAGCTTTCAAGCAGGCTTACGACAAGAAGCCGAACGACCCCAAATACATCGCGGCCTATTTGAGAATGCGATTCTACGCGTCTGCACAGCACGTTCGTACAGGCGAACAACTCCGCGATGCCGGCAAACTCGATGAGGCGCTTACAGCGTTTCGCCTGGCCGCGCAAATCGATCCCAGCAACTTTGAGGCCATGGGCCAAGTGCGGCGTACTGTGGATCAAATGCAAAAGCTGGACCGGGAGAAGGACAATGCAAACCAGGCGAAGACCCCTCCTACTTCTCTCGAAAAGGAAGCTGCTAACGCGGCTGGTCCCGTAACCCTGGACCTGAAGTCGGATATTCCTGTCTCGCTTCACCTCACGGCCACCACCGACGTGGTTTACAAGACACTTGGAAAGATCGCCGGAATCAACGTACTCATGGATCCGGACTACAAGCCGCAGAAGATCAACTTCGACTTGAAAGATGTGAGTCTTCGCGAGGCGCTGGCCATGGTCGCAATGCAATCGAAGACCTTTTGGCGGCCGCTTTCGTCGAACACGATCATGGTTTCCTCCGACTCCGGCTCGAGGCGCAAGGAACTGGAACAAAACGTCATGAGGACGTTCTATCTGCGCAACGCCGCAACGCCCACCGAATTGCAGCAGGCAGCGGGAACGCTGAAGGGCATTCTCGACCTCACCCATGTTCAAGTCACCCCGGAACTGCGCTCCCTCACCATCCGCGGCACGCCTGACCAGATGGTACTGGCTCAAAAGCTGCTTGGCGACATCGACAAGGCGAAAGCTGAAGTCATGATCGATGTGATGGTCATGGAAGTTAGTCGCGACAAACTCCACACCATCGGTACAAACCCACCGACCAGCGCCAGCGTGACGTTGGGTCCCAGTACCAGCTCCACGGGAACCTCAGGATCAACTTCAGGTACAGGCTCTGGTCTTACTCTTAACTCCTTCACATCGCTCAACGCGGGCGACTTCCAGGTATCCATTCCCGGAGTCAACTTCTCGTTTCTTGCGACAGACAGCAACACCAAGGTCATCCAGCGTCCTGAAATCAGGGCGATGGACGGCGAAAAGGCTACACTCAAGATCGGCGATCGCGTCCCCATCGCTACGGGGTCTTTCCAAAGCGGACTTGGCGGGTCGGTTAACACGCAGTTCCAGTATCTGGACGTGGGCGTGAATATCGACATCACTCCGTATGTGCATGCCAATGGCGAAGTAACGCTGAAGATGTCCCTGGAAATTTCATCCGTTGCCGGCGTGCAGAATATCGGAGGCTTTAATCAACCCACGATTGGGCAGCGGCGTATTGAGCACGAGGCGCGTCTTGCCGACGGAGAAGTCAACCTGATCGGCGGCATTCTCAACGACACCGACACAAGATCCATGAGCGGCTACCCGTGGCTCACCAAAATCCCGATCCTCAAATACTTATTTGGCCAGGAAACCAAAGAGCGGGCGCAAAGCGAGATCGTCTTCGCCATCACTCCTCACATTATCCGTTCGAATGAAGTTACCGATGAAAACCTCAAAATGGTCGATCTCGGCTCCGGCAACACCGTGACCTATCGCAAAGGCCCCGAAGCAGTGACCGCGCAAACTGTGCCGCAGCCGGCAGAAGTCCGGCCTCAAGGCGCTCCCGCACCTGCTTCCGAGCCTCACACGCCCTGATGGGCAGACTTTAAAGGGCCGCACCATTTCCGCGCGTGCCGTAGTGACGGGGACCGGGGCCACCGGTTACTCTACTTGCGGAAACGCACGCAACCATGAAAACCCTACGTTCGATTGCTCTCTTCCCTGTCGTACTGGCGTTGGCGCTGCCTTCAACGGTCGCCACGCCTCAGGCCGCGCAGCCGGCACAAGGCTGCACCTTGCGCATCCACGTGGAGGGGTTGCGCAACTCAACCGGCGTTGTGGGAACGACAATTTTCACCTCAGCCGATGGCTGGCCCGAGAATAATGACAAGGCCTTTCGCCACGGCCCCACGGCGATCGAGGCCGGTGAGTACCAGGTGACGGCAGCCTGGGAGAATCTGCCTCCTGGCGATTATGCAGTAGCAGTCATTCACGACGAAAACAAGAATCACAAATTGGACAGAAATATGATCGGCTGGCCTAAAGAGGGCTTCGGATTTGCCAACAACCCGCATGTTGGCCTGTCGGCGCCGGCCTTCAAGGAAGCCCTGATTCACGTCGCCTGTCCGGCAACCGAGACTTCGATCCACATGCAATACAAATAATCCTGCTCGCACAAATGAGATAGCGTTTCTCGTTTGAACAGGCCTTGGTTCTACCGCTTCTTCGCAGGCTTTGGCGCGGGCTTTTTCTGCGCTGGTTTTGACGGCTTGGATGCCGGCGCCTTACCTGCCTTCGAATTCGTTGCCAAAGCAGGCTTTCCCTTTGCCGAGGCTGATTTCCCCGGCGCCGCCTTGGCTACAACCTTGGCATGCGATTTGGGATGCGCTTGAGTCGCTGGCTTGGCGGGGGCCTTGGCTGGAGCATGTGCCGGAACTTTCGCTGGCGCTTTGCCGGCTGCTTTGCCGACTGCGGGCTTTGCTGCAGCAGCGGGCTTGGCCGGCCTACCATCTTTTGCCGCGGCCGGAACAGAGGCCTGCGTCTTCTTAGCCGGAATTGGGGTTGCCTTGTCTGCCGCCGGCACCGGTTTCGATTCAGATTTCGGCGCCGGTTTGGGCTTGGGAGCGGCATGAGCGGCCGCCGGTTTTTCCGCGGGTTTCGGAACTGGAGCAGCGGGCTTCTCAGCCTTGGCCGGAGCGGACGCAGCAGCCTCTTTGGCCGCCTTCGCGTGAGTGGGTTTTTTAGCCGCGGCCGCATCCTTCTCGGGGGCCGGTTCCGCCTCGGCAGGCTCCCCTTCTTCCTCGTCCAAATCGGCATCGTCCGCGGGGTCGACGTCCAGCGCAATCTTCGGGCCGGTCAAGCCTAGATCGATCTCGTCTTCGTCCCCGCCAATGTCGTCCAGATCCTCTTCGTCCTCTAAACCTTCTTCGGATTCCTCGTCATCGTCGTAGGAGTGCTCCTTCAGCTTTGCCTCAGCGCCGCGCTTGGCGCGCGGTCTCTTAATCGTCACCTGCGGCGGCGGCGCCGGTGGCGAGTGCGGCTCAAGATAAGTTCGAATTTCCTCGGGCGTTGATAAACGGCCATCCAGCAATTCCAAAAAAACTGACTGGACTATGTCGTTATAGGCCGCGAGTTCCGGTGTAATCCGCATCTCTTGCATCAAAACGTGCGGGATGCGCTGGCGTGCTTCCGGCCAGACCTTCAAAAATAGATTGAAGCGCTCTTTTACGGCTGCATCCTTGCTGGCAAATCCAAGCCAGAGAATTGCTTCCGGATCATAACTGGTAAAAAGCTTGAAGCTTGTCGAGGGGGTCAGATTCTCTTTGGCCAGCAGGGTCTTGGCGAATCCTGCGGCAAGCGAATCCAGGCTGTTCCACTCCTCCACGAACCCGGGCCGGAGCATCAGTTTCTTCAACGCTGCCAAGTCCTTCGCAGGCAGTTTGGCGGTCAGCAGTTGCATCTGGGCCGCGGACATGTCGGCATGTACACCCTGTAGCAACAATTCAACCGCAAGATCGTGCAGCGCCTTCAGTTTCTCCTCGTCGGCCTTGGCGGTGGTCCAGGGCGGGAACAGGACCTTCATCCAGCCTTCCGCCTCCAATGCCGCAAGCACCTTGAGCGCTTCGTCCTCGTGGCCGATCTGTTCCAGTTCCTGGCTCCGCGCATGATCCGAGAGGTACTCGATGACTCCCTCGCCCTTGGCATTTTCGTAGCGCACCTGGGTCTTGGGATCGAGTTCCCAGCCCAACCGGGCCTTGTACCGGGTGGCGCGAATCAGGAGGGAGGGGTCCTCAAGAAATCCATAATTTGAGACAAGCCTGAGAATCCGCGCTTCGATGTCCGCGGCTCCATTCAAGGGGTCCATCAAGAGGCCGAACGAACCTTCGTTCAGCGAAATCGCCATGGCATTCGCGGTAAAGTCCCTGCGGCGCAGGTCTTCCTGAATGGAAGCCTGATGGAAAACAGGCTTCCCCGGCTTCGGATACTCGACCCGGTGGGTGCTGATCACATCCACGCGGACGGTGCCCGGAAAACAGAGGTAAAGACTTCGCGAGACTTCGTCTTCGCCCCATACGGACCCACCCAGCTTTTCAATTATTTTCTTGAGTTTAAGAGCGTTTCCATGAACTGAAACTTCAAGCTCCCTGACGGCGTGGCCGCTGGTGAGGTCGCGGACCGCGTCTCCGGTCAGAAAAAGGATCATTCCGGCTTCGCGAGTTGCCTCGCGCAACTGACGCAGTGCGTTTTGCTGGTCGGCCGATAGCCGGTTTTCCAAAAGATAAATGTAGTCGGGCATTCCGTTCCTGCTCCCGCCGCTTGAATCCTGCGGCAAGTGTCTGAGGTTGTTGCAGTTACGACAACTTAGGGATACATGGCAAAGCAGTACCTTATCATAATCGGCCCCTGTTTGCCAGAGCTATAATGCACCCCTTTGCAGCGGTTTGCGCGCCGGGACGCCCCGGTCTCCAGGAAGGTGACCTGCCCGTTGTTACGGCCGGTCCGCGCACTTGGATGTGCCCGAAATGCCCCGCCACGTGCGACAATCCAGAGAAATGGCCTCCCATCGCAAACCGGTGATTGTGCGAAAGTTCTCCAGGGACTGGTATGCCGGCTACGCGGGAGCCACATTCGGGCAGAATGCGGCAGAACTGGAGATCCTGGACCTCACCGGCAAAGTGCTTCGCATCGGCTGGGAGCAGGTCAAGTGGGTCTGCTACGTCCGCGACTTCCCTGCTTCATCGCCGTCTTCTTCGGCTTCGGCTGGCCAGTCCAATCCCGAGCGGCTCATGCACAAGCGTTTTGCCATCAGGCCACGCACGGCGGGACTCTGGCTGCGCATGACCCTGATCGACGGAGACGAGTTGGAGGGGCTGGCGTCCAACGATCGCTCGCTCGTCGAAGGCGCGGGATTGCTCTTGACCCCTCCTGATACCCGGTCGAATACGCAGAGGATTTACGTGCCGCGCCAGGCCATCCAGACACTTGAGGTGGTAAGCCTGATTGGGGCCGCGAACCGCAAGCGGGCTGCGGAAATGAGCCGTTCAGCCGAGCAACCGGATTTGTTTCCCGTTGAGCCTGACGCGGCTTCACTTTAGCTCGCTGCAGACAACTCCAGTACAATTTCATCAATGAAGCTAGGCGAATTGGCAAGCAGGCTGGGCGCGGAACTGCGTGGGGACGCGGAGCTTGAAGTTTCCGGCGTGGAGAGGATTGAGGAGGCCGGGCCTTCGCAGGTGACCTTTGTAGCCAATCCACGGTACACCGGATTGGCCCGCACCACCCTAGCCGCCGCGGTAATCGTCGAGCCGGAGTTTCAGGAGATTGCCGCGGCGACTCTCAGGATCAACAACCCCTACCTGGCTTTTTCCCGGGCGTTGAGTTTCTTCTACCAGCCGCCGGTCTACGCTCCAGGCATTCATCCCACGGCAGCGATCGACCCCACCGCACAGGTCGGTGAAGAAGCACACATCGGGGCCTATGTCGTGGTAGGGCCCGGAGTGCGTTTGGGCGCGCATGCCACCCTGCTTCCTCACGTGGTTCTCTACCCCGGAGTGCAGGCGGGCAGCCACTTGTTTGCCCATGCGCATGCCGTGGTGCGCGAAAATTGCACCTTGGGCGACCACGTGACGCTTGAAAATGGAGCCATCGTGGGCGCCGACGGCTTTGGATTTGCCAAGAACGACGAGGGGCATTGGGAAAAGATTCCTCAGTCAGGCCCCGTACGGCTTGGCAACCGGGTGGACGTCCAGGCGAATGCGTGCATTGACCGGGCGACCGTGGGCGCAACGGAGATCGGCGACGGCACCAAGGTGGACAACCTGGTCCAGGTCGGTCACGGGTCGCGCGTGGGAAAGAACACGCTGATCTGCGCACAGGCGGGACTAGCCGGCTCTTCGGTGGTCGGCAACAACGCGATTCTCGCCGGCCAGGCGGGGGTAGCCGGACACTGCACCCTCGGCGACGGCGTCATCCTCACTGCGCAATCAGCGGTGTCGCACGATATTCCGGCGGGAAGGATGATCTCCGGCTCCCCGGGTTTCGACAACCGAATCTGGCTGCGCGCGGTCACCATCTTTCAGCGCCTGCCCGAGATGCTGAAGCGGCTGGATCGCGTGGAAAAGAAGCTTGCTTCCCAGGCCCCGCCGGAAGGCGAACCGAAAAGAAATGGCGGTTCAGAATGAAAGACTCTCTGCGAGTTCGCATTTCGATGATGCAACACAGGATTCTGGCCACACTCATGCTGTCGGCGCTGGTAGCGGCTACAGGTTGCCATTCCTATCACGTTGAAACCACGGTCGAAAATCGAACCGGAGGCGCGATTCAACTGCTCGAGGTCGACTACCCCAGCGCCAGCTTCGGGGCCAATCGCCTGGCGGCGGGCGCGGAGTTCCACTACCGCATACAATTGCGCGGCAGCGGCGCCCTCAAGGTACAGTACACGGCGGCAGATGGCCACCAGGTTCAGATTGAAGGGCCGGTACTGGCCGAGCCCCAGGAGGGCAGGCTGGAAATCGCGCTTCTCCCGGCGGGCAAAGCTGAATTTCATCCCGAACTTACGGCACAGCCTTGATCGGCCCGCTTCAATTCACTCAAAAGTAACAGGAATAGCAACCGAGTCCCACTGTTCAACTTCCAAATTCAACCGATAGAGGGAGCAGGAGGGGCAGTGGCGCGCGTGGATTCAGCAGACATGAGGAGCCGTCGCCAGGTTCGATGGTGGCAACGGCGCGGGTCTGTCCGGCGGCTGGCGGGTTGCTTCCTGGCCGTCTCCGCGGCCACTGTGTTTATCCGCTTCGCGCCCGAGGCAAACCATCTGATCTGGATTGCCAACGGCGTTCTGCTTGCCTTCCTCCTGCTGGCTCCCCGCAGATTTTGGCCTGGCTATCTTTGCGTAGGCTTCGTTGCCCAGGCTGCCGGCAGCATACTCGTCAACTCTCATTGGGAACAGAACTCGATCTTCAATGCGCTCAACATCGCCGAAGTTCTGATAAGCGCCTTCCTCATGCGCCTTTGGTCGCCCGGGCTTCCTCGTTTTACCGATCGCGCTTACCTTATTCGCTTCGTTGGCTTTTGTGTCGTGGCAGGTCCGGTGATTGTCGGCTCAATCTATGGAATGATCGCGGCCTATTGGTACCCGTTCCCTCGAACTGGTCTCCTACAATGGGCGGTCGCCGACGGCCTTGGGGCGGCCGTTGCCGCTCCTGCCTGCGTCGCTGTCTTTCGCATGCGTTTCAAGAGTCCAGCCGGCCTCGGAAAACATTGGGTTTATCTGCTGCTTCTGGGAGTTGTCAGCCTGGTCGCGTTTTCTCAAAATACGATTTCGGTGCTGTTTCTCGTCTTTCCTCTTCTCGCCCTCGTGCTGCTCCGGTTGGGGCTGGGATCGGCAGCCATGGCTACGCTGTTCGTCGCCGGCATCGGAAGCTGGTTCACCTTGCGTGGCCAGGGCCCCTTTGGCTTCGCAACCTCCCACTCTCGGCTTGATCCAGCCATCGGCCTCCAGATATTCATTGCCTCGGCAATGTTCATGCTCTACACCGTCTCGGTGGTTCTCGAGAGTCAGCACACAACAGAAAGGCGCCTGCAGAAGATCGTGGCCCGGCACTCCCTGGTAACGGAAAACTCCCGCGACATCATCATCCTGGCCGATTTCGACGGCAACCGCAGCTACGCGTCGGCGGAGGCCGAGCGCATGCTCGGATGGGATGCGGAAGAGTTGGCCTTCCACAGGAGTCTCGATCTGCTGCATCCGGAGGATCGGCCAAAAGCAGCGGCAAAAGTCCAGGAGCTGAGTGCCGGCTGCGAGGGCGCCAGTTTAGAGTGCCGTGTTCGCAAAAGGAGCGGAGAATATATATGGGTCGAAGCCAACTTGCGCGTTGTCCGCGATCCCAAGTCGGGCAAACCATGCGGGCTGTTGAACATTGTGCGCGACATTTCCGAACGCAAGCGCGCCGAACAATCGCGCGAATTTCACCTTTCGCTGCTGGCGGCTATCCACGAGGTATCGCTTGACGGAATCCTCGTCGTCAACGAGAAAGGCAATGTGGTCTCCTACAACAACAGATTCTCCGACGTCTGGAAAATTTCAGCGCCTGAGATCCCTGCCAGTCTGCTCGAAATGGACATTGAATTATCGGATGAACTGTTGTTGTCTCAGGTCCTCGGACGCACCAAGTATCCTGAGGAATTCCTGAAACGCGTTCAAGAGCTCTACGCCGATCCAGAGGCACTCGACCATAGCCAGGTTGAACTCGTCGATGGGCGGACCCTTGAGCGATATTCCAGCGGCCTGCACAGGGACAGCGGCAAACACCTGGGGCGTGTGTGGTTCTTCCGCGACATCACTGAGCGCAAGCGTGCTGAACAACAGCTCCAGGACGCTTTTCACACCGTGGAGGCTCTGGCAGTGACGGATGCTCTGACCGGGTTGGCGAACCGCCGCCAATTCGATCAGTGCCTCAGCAACGAGTGGCGAAGAAGCCTGCGCGATCGCGGACCGCTTTCGATGCTGCTGCTCGATGTCGATCTGTTCAAGTCCTATAACGATGCCTACGGACACGTACAGGGTGACTGTTGCCTCAAGCAGATTGCCGATGCAGCTATGCAGGTAGTAGCGCGTCCCGGCGACACCGTGGCCCGCATCGGCGGCGAGGAATTCGCCGTGATCCTGCCCAACACCGACAACGACGGAGCCATTCAACTTGCCGAAGAGATCTGTGAAGCGGTGCGCAGGCGCTACTTGCCGCACTCCGCCAACCCCGACGGCGTGGTAACGATCTCGGCGGGTTGCGCCACCATTCTCCCCAGTCTCGGCCGCCACTCCGTTACGCTTATCGAGCTTGCGGACATGGCGCTCTACCAGGCTAAACGAAGTGGCCGTAATCGCGTATGCAACGGTATCAGCGCGTGTTGCAAAGATGATGAGTCCTTGTCCGATGGGATCCAGAACGACGCCATCTTCAGAATAGCTTGACGCTCGAGATTCGTTCCACCTGATTGGGCGCTGAAATCTGGAGTCGCCAGCCCTAGCCGCTGCGAATCTTGTTCCTCAGCATTGCACAAGACCTATGCATTCTCTACGGGCTAGTACCGTGACCGCGTAGTTTCGTGGTATCCCAGGTCTCAAAATCGAGACCTGGGGCACCCACATTCGATGGATCGATTACACAATCACACGGTCACGGTTCAAGTTGGAGAGAATGGCGAAGGAGCTAGGCGCCTACCGCACTGGCGCGACCGATACAGCAACGGGGAGCAAAGACCCGGTTGTCGCGAGCCACTGACTGCAAATTCGCGCAATGAGGTGTCTTTGGGGGGGCAAGAAATGGATTTTTTGACCAAAAATAGCGTTAAATCCACCGTTTTTTAACCAGTCAATTTTTAGGGTTGACTTGTAACTTGTTCATTCTTTGGTGATTATTAGCCCCCACGTATGGGAAAAGGTGTGATTTTGAGGGAGGGGGGGGTGGGGCCAGGGGTGGGGCCTCGGCCGTTCACGAATTTTCGCTGCTCCCAGTTCGCAGTTGGGTCACCAGGTCCTTTGAGTCCGCCGGGCTCCTTCGTACATGTTTCTCGCATCCCGAGTTCTCCTATAAACAGTGTGCTCCAAATGATCGTAATTAAATGCAAAGGTGCGGCAATAAAATGAACTTCCGCCCACACCGCTAGACGAACCTTGCCACACCCGGAATTCTGCGTATCATGACGGCCACCGTCCCACCATTCTCGCAATAGTCAAGCGCGGCATCATCAGCGCGTATCATAATGTCAGCCGCGAGTCCCTGCATCGGTATCTTGCATTGCTGCCAAACTATACGGAGAGAATTCTGGCCATGCGTTTCCTTAGTGGCGAAGATGTTTAGCCGAGTGATGTCCGTGCGTGAAGTACATACTTCCTATTTTCTCCTTCGGTAATTCGGCAGCCGGGCCCGCTCTAGGCATTCTTGACGCGAATGATGCGGTAAATGTCGGTGGCGGCAACTACGAAGGCTATGATCACGCCAACAGGAAACACTGCCGCTACCCAATGGTTGATGGCTTGCGTGACTTCCATCGCCCTTTGTGGGGAGACATTTGGAAGGAAGATTCCAGCCAGGATATTGGCTTTCATCAGCCAGCAGAAGAGCCCGGCTCCGACCGCATCGCTGAGCAGGCGCAATGTGGCCCGTGTCGCGGTCCAATATGGCTGCAAGAGGTTGGCGGCCGCGAGGGTAGCATTGCACAATGCGAGGATGAAGTAGCCCCAGTAGAACCAGGACCACTGCGGATGGAGAGAGACGCGTACCGATGAGCCGATGAGGATCTCGCTGGAATGCGCGTAAGCTGCCCACCAGATCAAGAAGACCCAGTTGACCGCAATCTCGATGGACGAGCTAAAACGGGGAATCAGATTTCGATTGCGGGCGGGCGGCAGTTTGCTCGGGCTCCACTCTTCAAGAAAATTCGACCTGGCCTGGACGCGCTCCATGATGGCGAAGATGAGGGTGACGGTGCCAAAGGATATGAATGCCGCGGTCCACAGGTGGCCCGACACGGTTGCCAGGGCTGTGAGCCATGACGGACTCGCCTGGTTAGCCGGAAGAGCGGGATTGGCGATCATGAGCCCGATGGTGATCAGCAGCCACGGTACAAGGTAGCAAAGCGAGACGACCTTCAGGATGAAACAGTAGACAGGAAATAAAACGGGTCCTATCAAAGACTCCTGCGGCAAGAACCGGTTGGCAACCAGCACCGGCCGACCGCGTTTCTTCAGCAATGCCTCCACTTCAGCCTGATTCATTTTTCGGCTAAGCGTGGTCTCTTGTTCCTCGACCTGGGCGTGGATGTCGGCAGAGAGTTCCGCGATGATGTCGTCTTTTTGGCGGTTCGGCAACCAGAATCCGACAGCCTGCAGATAGCGCTCAATGAGTTCCATGATCATGCTCCTTCAAGATTGTGTTGATAGCGGAATCAATGCTCTTCCACTCGGAGAGCAACTGCTTGAGAACATCGGCGCCCTCGGGCGAGAGAAGATAGAAGCGCTTCTTGCGCTTGTCCTCTTCGCGCCATTCGCTGGCGAGGAGTCCCTGGGTCTCAAGCCGTCGGAGAAGGGGGTAGAGCGTGCCTTCGTCGATTTCCAGTCCATGCTTGGAGAGGGTTTTTCGGAGCGTGTAGCCGTATTGCTCGCGCCGGAGCGCCGCCAAAACGGCCAGCACGAGGCAACCACGGCGAAGTTCGAGACGAAGATTTTCAAACGAGTCTGGGTTCATAGGTGCTTACCGGGTGCTGCATAGTGTGTCATACATACTGTGTCATGCATAGTGTGTGATGTCAAGTATCTTTTTATAGATTTTTGATTGGGAGGACTGACAATCCGCGAGATTGATTCTTTTGGGGTACGAAATGGAATACTGGTGTTCAAGAGGAAAGAAATGCAATACAGGCATTTGGGCCAAAGCGTGCTGGAAGTTTCGGAGTTGAGTTTTGGCACCTGGCTTACGGTGGCCGGTGGAGTTGGGCGGGAGCAGGCGATCCGCTGCATCCACGCTGCTGTGGACCACGGAATCACGTTTTTCGACACGGCCAACGAGTATGGGGGCGGTGAGGCGGAACGCGTGCTGGGCGAGGGGCTTAGGGCTTACCCGCGGGACCGGTACCTGGTGGCGACCAAGCTCTTTTTCCCGGTAGGCGACGAGCCGGACCGGGGACTTTCCGCGGCGCAAATCGAAAAGCAGTTGAACCGGTCGCTGCAGCGGCTTGGTCTGGAGACGATCGATCTCTATCAGTGTCACCGCTACGACAAGGAGACTCCTCTGGAAGAGACGCTGGAGGCTCTGGACAGAGCCGTCAAGGCAGGCAAAGTGCGGGCGATTGGCTTCAGCGAGTGGACCGCGGATCAGATTGAAGCAGCCGCAGCGATTGGAGCGTCGAGGGAGCTGACGCGGTTCTCATCGAGCCAGCCGCAGTACTCCATGCTGTGGCGAAAGCCGGAAGCAAAGGTATTTCCGGCCTGTGCGCAGCATGGAATCGGAAACCTTGCGTTTTCGCCCTTGGCGCACGGCGTATTGACCGGGAAGTATGCGCCGGGGCAGCCACCTCCCCCGGGGAGCCGGGCGGCGAGCGACGAGATGAATGTGTTTATGGAGTCGGCGGGGAGGCATTACAGGTCGGATTACTTGCTGGAAGCGGTGGCGCAACTGAAGCCGATGGCGGAAGACCTGGGCTTGACGATGGCGCAGATGGCGCTGGCCTGGGTGCTGAGGCGGCCGGAGGTGGCATCGGCAATTATCGGCGCCTCGCGGCCGGAACAAATCGCGGACAACGTTCGCGCGGTGGGGGTAAAGCTTCCGCCGGAGGCCCTGGAACGGATCGACTGGGCGGTCGGAGCGGTCGTTACGTGGGGATGAAGGCTGGTTTGCCTGGGCTATTCTGCGTGGGCAGTTTGCCCCTGACTCAAGGTGCATGCAGCCTGTTCGCGGGATTCAACGGGAACCAGTTCTTTCCGGTTCATGTTTCCATGGCCCGTGCCGATGAAGCGTATGTTGGCCCGGCGAAGAAGCGTTCGAATCTTGCCTCGGGCCAAGGAGGCGAGGCACCTTGAGAACCATGCAGAGCTCCGTTCGGTATCAGCCCCAGCCTTCACCTTCCGGCCTTTCTCTGGTCGAGGTCGAGTCACAGCCCACCTGCCAGATTGTCGGAGTTAGCGCAGCCTGGCGCAAATTGCTCATGCAGGCGGAGATGGCTGCGCCGCATGTGCACCTTGCCGCAATCGAGGGCGAATCCGGCACCGGGAAACACACCATTGCCCGATATCTCTTTAGCCGCTCCCCGCTGGCTGGCTCGAGCTTTCAGCGTCGCGATGCCCGGGAATGGCTGGTAACCGAAGCCGACCCCCTGTCGCTTTCAGGATTCACTTACCTGGATCGCGTGGACCTGCTGGCGCCGCCCGGCCAGGGGCTGCTGCTGGGCGTATTGAAAGCGTTGCAGGACCGCCCGCCGGGCCGCGCGGTAGTGTTGGCTTCATCGCAGACCCCATTGCGTCAAATGGCCGGCCAGGGTCTCCTGCTGCCTGACTTGGCCTTCAGGCTCACTGCCGTCCGTTTCGCCATTCCGCCGCTGCGGCTGCGCAGGGAGGATATTGCTCCGCTTGCTCAGGCTCTGCTGGATCGCATCTGTAGCCGGTATCAGCACCGCCCTGTCCTGCTCGGACCCGGCGCGCTTGCCCGCCTGTTGCAGCACAACTGGCCGGGAAATGTGCGCGAGTTAGCTTCCGTCCTCGAGACTGCATTGCTTGAAGCCGTCAATGGCATCATCCGGCCCGACGATCTGGCCTTGCCTTCCGCTATCGAATCCATGCCGGAAGTGGCTCCAGCCGTGCGCGCGGAAAGCCTGTCACTCGACGCTGTCGTCCACCACCATGTTGAGTATGTCCTTGACCTGAATCGCGGAAACAAGCTGCGCGCCGCCCGTCAGTTGGGCATCAGCCGCTCCACCCTCTACCGCATCCTGGGGAACGAGTCCTTCCTGGGGCAGTAGGTCTTTTCTTAGAGCTATTGAACCGGGCGCGATTTAGTTCGCGCCCATACTTTCAAACTCCCCGTCCCACGGACCAGCCAATCCAAACAACCCACCTCGTGCTCGAACAGCGGCTCTTGCACTACACTCAACGAGAACCTACTTCGCTCCCGAGGTCCCCCGTTGAAAAAATCTGCGTCCTCCCTGATGGCGATCGCCACGTTCGCGGCCTTGACCTTTGGCCTGCTCCTGCATGCACAGGCACCCTCCGGCACTCCCGCTGCTGCACCCTCAGCCGATCAAAATCGCAAGGCTCTCAATGGCATCTTCCAGGAGTATTGGGAAGACGGACTGAAGCATGCCCCGGAGTTTGCCTCAATTTTGGGCGACAAGCGCTATAACGACCAGATCTCGGACTATTCCGTAAAGGCCGTGAATGAGACCTTGGCGCGCGAGCAAGCCTTTCTCATGCGCCTGGCGGCAATCGACACTGCCGGGCTCACGGACCAGGAGAAGGTCAGCCGCGATTTGCTGCTGCGCGATTTGACGGAAAACCAGGAGGCCGCGGAATTCAAGGAATGGGAGATGCCCATCAACCAGATGGGCGGCCTGCACACCACCTACCCACAACTCGTTGAACAGCTCAGTTTTGCCACGGTAAAGGACTACGACGACTGGATCGCCCGCCTGCATGCAATTCCCAAAGCCTTCGAGCAGGTCAGCGCGAATATGTCCATCGGCATGGACGACCATCGCGTGCCCCCCAGGCTTCTCCTCCCAAAGGTACTCGAGCAGGTGAAGCAGTTGGCCGGCCAGAAGCCTGAAGACTCTCCCCTGGCGATGCCTCTCAAGAACTTCCCCGCTGCGGTTCCGGCCGCCGAGCGCGAGCGCATCAAAACCGAAATGCTCGACGCCATCGCCAAGGAAGTGCTGCCGGCATACATGCGCTTTGCGCGCTTCCTTGAGGTCAGCTACATTCCCGCCGGCCGCCAGGAGTTGGGCATCTCTTCCCTTCCCGGCGGGGCAAAATACTACAACTTTCTCATTCGCCGGACTACCACCACAAACCTGACTGCGGATCAGATTCACCAGATCGGTCTGGACGAGGTAAAGCGCGACGAGACCGAGATGCTGGCCATCGCGCAGAAGCTGGGCTTTCAAGACCTGAAGAGTTTCCGCGCCAGCCTAAAGACCAACCCCAAGCTGCGCCCCGCCTCAGGTGAGGCACTGCTGAACGCGTATCGCGGATTTCTCACCCCAATGCAAGCCCGTCTGCCTCAGCTCTTTGGCCGCCTGCCGAAAGCGCCCTTTGAGGTGGTCCCCGTCCCCGAATACATCGAGAAGACCTCGGCTGCCGCCTATTACGAGCCGGGCACGCCCGATGGCAGCCGCCCCGGCCGCCTGCGCATTGACACCTGGAACGCCACCGAGCGCAACCTGTATGAAGTCGAGGACACTGCCTACCACGAGGGCCTTCCCGGCCATCATCTACAGATTGCCATTGCCCAGGAATTGGAGGACGTTCCCACCTTCCGCAAATATGAGTTTTTCACCGCATACACCGAGGGCTGGGCCCTTTACTCTGAGCGGCTCGGCAAGGACGTAGGTCTCTATCAGGACCCCTACTCGGACTACGGCCGCCTGGAAGGCGACATGCTCCGCGCGGTGCGCCTGGTCGTCGACACCGGCGTCCACTCCAAGCACTGGACGCGCGAGCAAATGGTCGACTTCTTCCACGACCACTCTTCCACCTCCGAAACCGAGGTCCAGTCCGAAGTGGACCGCTACATAGCATGGCCCAGCCAGGCCCTGGCCTACAAGATCGGCCAGCTCAAGATTCTCGAACTCCGCGACCGGGCAAAGAAGGCCTTGGGCGACAAGTTCGATCTGCGCGCCTTCCACGACCAGGTGCTGGACACCGGCGCGCTGCCCATGGACGTGCTCGACCAGCGAATCAATGGATGGATTGCCGGCCAGAAGCCTGTTGGGGGGCAATAACAGGGGATGAAGGGTACGGGCCTTAGCCCGTATATAAATGGCATCGATTCGGGAGGGATTTAGCCCCGCAGGGAATGTTTCTTCTTGCAACTTGCATTCCCTCGGAGGCTAAAGCCGCGCCCGTATTTGGTCCCGTTGTCCAGCCGGGGACCTGCTTTA
>PLZC01000409.1 GCA_003151985.1 Acidobacteriaceae bacterium | reverse complement strand
TTTATATGCGGTCACGACACTAGATCGCATCGAGCAATTGTTCTCAAGCACGGCTCCAGAAACCGCTCGCATTCTTGTAGTCCGCGCAAACGATGAACGCGTGCTTGCGCTCCTCTTCAGTCGGCGCGACTACTTCATGAGCGTCAAGGCCCGCGTTCTGAACTACGCAATACGGCACGACGTCGCCGAAAGGCAGATAGCTATCGAGACCTTCCACGCAAAAATCTTACTTGCTGATTATGTTCGGGCGTACATTGGATCATCGAACATGACTCGGGATATCTCGATGGACTGTGGTGTGGTTCTGTCTGGGCCCTGTGTCAAACCAGTTGCTGCTTTAGTCGATGCAATCTTGGCAATTTCTCCAGCGCTCGGCTTCGATTCGTGGTCGGTAATATAGGATTCAAATGTCCATGCTAGATGCCGGCCTCACGATGCTACTTTTGGGAAACTCATTGAGTCTTCGGGATTCTCCTAAGAACGCCCATGGCGGCCGAGCTCTTGGAGAATAAGGAATTCTTGGGCAAGATAATGAATGTCTGGGCAAAACGGTTGTTTTAACCACTCTTTGGGCAAAGCCCAGGACGCGATGCTTCATCAGTCTGGGCAGGCGCTTCTGATATTGTCTTGTTGGATACTTCGAAAGTCGAAGTGCTTACCACCCACCTGGCAAGCTGATTGGGATCGCTAGGCCGTTTCCCTTTTGAAATCTTCAAAGCATCCTCCAATGCCTCTCATGCTAAATCATCCCCGAGCCTGCTCCTCGGCCTGTGGAAATTGAAACTGAATCACTACCACAGAAAGCCATAAAGTTTACAGATATGATACTAAGTGGACTGGAGTGTTGGCGATCTAGTACACAGACAGGTAGTGGTGCAGTTTGGTTTTCCACGGGTCTAGCGGTGCTTTACAACGCGGCGTAGACTTTGGACATGGAGACAATGGCGTTCCGGCTTCGATGCCCAATCTGCAAGGCCGAACCAGGTCACCCTTGCAATACTACCCTTGGCCGTAAGATGAACCGATTCCATCCCCAGCGTTGGCCGGAAAAGAAGCCGCGCGAAGACGTGAACCAAGCCGCCGCACGGATCGTCAGGGAAGCCACAGAACGAGATTAAGGTTTCGGAAGCTCTGAGGGTACCGGTGGGAGTGTCAGAGGTCACTGCAGCAACGAACATCTCCTCGCCGACAGTTGCAACCTGCGCGACCCCTCGGTTCGGCGGCGGCAAAAAGGCAATCAGCCTGAATGCCCTCGGCTAGTCGGGAAATTCTTTCCTGGATCAAACTACCCTTCATTTATCATTCGCATCACCCGTTTGAGCCATTGAGGATCAAGATCGGCAGGTGACAAGATTCCCTACATGCGAGTCAATCTCATCACTCAGACGGCCAGTTCTTTCAAGTTTGGCGCGAAGTCTGTTCCGTTATCGCTGACTATTCGCCCGTCATGCGGGCTACCAGGCGATTACCAATACGCAACCGATAGTGCAGCGCTGTTGCGGATGCTGCGTAAGAAAACGGATTTGCCCTTTGACACACTCAAGCGGTTTGAAGGAGAAATTTACAATAATCCCAGCGCTCGTCTGTTGCGCGTAGAACTCAGCGAGAGTGTCCTCACGGAACTTGGCTACTTCATTGATTAAAGATTTGCGAGGACTGCCCGCCGGCAAGGTTGCGCGCGAGCGGCGTACTTCGTATTGAGGTCCCATTAGATTGTGCCGCGTAGAAATTCGTGTAGCTGTTCCTGAATCACCGCCTATGCGTCAATTACTCATCAGTAAATAGCATCGAGCCCCCCAGGTGCAGAATTCCGTTGAATCTGGCAAGTTGGAGACAGATTGCCCCCGGTGACAGCAATGTTGGGTATGGGCCTAATAGCAGAGCGCGCGTATCGTCGCCAGCTCGGGCGAAGGTCTGGCAGCGGTGCGCAAACTGACTTTTGGTTTTCCCGATATCCGGGAGGAGAAGAGCTTCCAGAGAGCGGACAAACTGATGGATGCACAATCGATTCGATTGGCGATACATTTGTGCACCGTAATGTGGGTCACGGCCCATCGGCCTATGTGGACGAAATTGGCCGGGCTAGCGAACCGCAAGAACCGCAGGAATTGCCCTTCTGGACCATCGAGCGCGGCACCGGCAAGCAAAACCGATCAAGCCAGAGTCCAGGCATAAGGCCCTTTGGCGATCTGAAGTCAAGCGGCTGAATGGAGGGCGGCTACCAGTCCATATCTGAATAGATGAACCCCAATTGGGCCAGAGCTAGCCTGCGCTCCGCGTACCTCTTTTTTGCCTCATTCAGAATCCAGAAATAATCGCGCTGTTCATCGTCCCACATGATTGCACGGTCGATTTCACTCCACTGTGCGCGCGCCTGCCGGATGCAGTATCGAGTTCCCAATTGGTTGGCCGTGTCGAGCAGGCTCAACTCAAAGAATTCTTGGCCCAGCAAGGGGGACTTTGGATCGTCCGTCTTTGAGAGGATTTCCTGCATGAAGAATAATCGTAAACCGATCTTGACCGAGTTTCCAGTTCATCGACGAGAACGTGCATATTGGCGGCGACTTGGATCTTTCCGGCTGCTCACCAACGATTGTGCTTCTACTTCCGAAAGCACGACCGGCAAAGCACAGGCCTGCCTTGTGTGGGCTTAAACGGTACCGTCGTGTCAGCACCGCACGCTGAACATATCGTCCTGGTTTCCGAACGAGCTTTCGGCCCCCCGCTCGTGCGCTTGGCCTTGCACGGCTTGCAGCGCCGGGGGTCGTTCTTGAACTCTTTGTCGTGGAAGAATAACTGCTCGCCCGCTGTGAACACGAACTCGGCAGAGCAATCTCTGCACTTCAATACTTTGTCGGAGAGCATCAAGGGTGGATTCCCCAACTGAGGCTCCTTATCTTGCTTAGAAGGTCCTGAGGGTGCACCGGCTTCGCGAGCAGTTCATAATGGTGTCCGCCAACGCGGGCGTCTTCAAGCAGGTTGGCGGTGGCGGCTTGACCGGAGAACAGCAGCACCCTGCAATCCGGGCAGCATTGTTGCACCAGCATGGCCAGGTCTATCCCGGATAGGTGCGGCATTACAACATCAGAAATTAGGAGGTCCGGTGGCGACGCGTGAGCCGCCTGCAAAGCTTCGAGCGGCATAGTGAAGGCTGTGGCATCGAAGCCCTGCTGGCACAAGATCATGGCGAGGGTTGAGGCGATGACCCGCTCATCGTCCACGACAAAGACGCGGTGCGGTTTGCGAGGTTCAGACATAGCTTTCCCCTTCTGAAGAACCGGAAGCCGATCACCTATTTGGCATCAGGTGGCGCTCTTCGGGTTCCTCCGGCAAATGGATAGGGGATGTGTAAGGAAAGTATGGGCCTTCTGGCCGGACATGCTTGTGACATCGGATACAAGACAGGGAAAGGGCATACGCCGCTTTGATATATGCCATGTCCTCTCTCACGAGGCCGCGGCTGCGCATCTCGTTTCGTTCAGCCGGCGGATCATGGCCTCCGGCACCCCGGCGTGTTGCGCAGTTATTTCAGTGGGAGTGCGCCATGGCAGTTGCAGCAATCGGAGCAT
>PLZC01000155.1 GCA_003151985.1 Acidobacteriaceae bacterium | reverse complement strand
TGTAAAGCAGGTCCCCGGCTGGACATCGAGCAAATGGACGTGGGCTTTAGCCCCCGAGGGAATGCCACCGGGTGCAATCGAATTTAATCAGAGGTTCCTTTAACGTAGACCTCGCGATTTGGGGAAACTCAAGTGTTACTCCTCCGTTGGCCGAATTGCCAACCATCTGTCATAGACTATCGACAAGCATAACTGTGCGGCGCTCCTCTTGCACGCGCGGTCCGATGCTGGAGGTTAAAGCGACATGAAGAAGATAGGCGTCCTCTTCGGGATGGAAAACAGTTTCCCCGGAGCACTGGTCGAGCACATCAATGCGCGGAATATCGAGGGCATCGAGGCCGAGTTTGTGGTCACCGGCGCCGTGCATCTCGACAAAGCCCCGCCTTACGCGGTCATTGTGGATCGCATCTCCCACGACATCCCCTTCTACCGTGCCTACCTCAAGCACGCCGCGATTAACGGAACGGTGATCATCAACAACCCCTTCTGGTGGTCGGCAGATGACAAGTTCTTCAACTACACGCTGGCGGCGCGGCTAGGCGTGGCCGTGCCTGAGACCGTGATCCTGCCGCACAAAAAGCATCCCGAGGGAACCACGGACCGGTCCATGCGCAACCTCGAGTTTCCGCTCGACTGGGAGCGGGTGTTTGCCTACGTGGGCGAGCATGGATTCATGAAGCCGGTGGATGGCGGCGGCTGGCGCGACGTGTATCACATCCACAACCGCGAGGAATTTTTCCGCGCCTACGACCAGTCTCGCGACCTGTGCATGATGTACCAGAAAGCCGTCAATTTTACCGAGTATTTCCGCTGCTACGTGGTGGGGCAAAAGAAGGTCCACATCATGCCCTACGACCCGCGCCGGCCGCACGCCGAGCGCTACATCCAAAATCCGCCGGCCTACAGCAGGAAGCTGCTGCGGCGCATTCAGCAAGACGCCATCAAGCTCTGCCGCGCGCTAGGTTACGACCTGAACACCGTCGAGTTTGCCGTGGAAAACGGCATCCCCTATGCCATCGACTTTATGAATCCCGCGCCGGACGCGGATTTGCATTCCGTGGGCCAGGCCAACTTCGACTGGATCGTGCGCGAGGTGGCCGACCTGGCCATCGCCAAGGCCAAGAAGGCTCCGCACGCGATGGAGTTGCGGTGGTCCGCGTTCCTGGGGGTGCAGGCTGCCCCGGCAAAGCCCGCCAAGAAGAAGGCCGCGGCAAAGAAGAAGGCGGCGAAGGCCGGCGAGACGGCTGTGGCTTGAAGTGGATAGTCTTTTATGCCCAGAATGCGGCGACGTTGACAATGTGTAGCCTATGGGATACAGTTCGAGATGATAGAAGTTCGCCAGACCGAGGTGTTTTCCGAGTGGCTACGCGCGCTGCGGGATCGCAGGGCCAAAAGAATAATTGCGGCGCGTATTGAGCGGCTGGCTCATGGCAATCCGGGAGATGTGAAGCCCGTTGGTCGCAGCGTGAGTGAACTTCGGGTTTCATATGGGCCGGGTTATAGGGTCTACTTCGTAAAGCGCGGCGAGGTTTTGGTTCTTCTGCTTTGCGGAGGCGACAAGAGCAGTCAAGTCGGGGATATTGCAAAGGCTCTTGCGATGGCCAAGGAATTGGAGGATTAGTCATGGGGCTAAAGACCCGTCCGTTTGACGCAGCAGAATACCTTGAAGATGACGAAGCCATTGCGGAGTATCTTGAGGAAGCTATGAAGATAGCGACGGAAGACTCCGATCCATCGTTTCTTGCACAGGCGCTTGGCACCGTGGCGCGCGCGCGCGGCATGTCGCAGATTGCCAAAGACGCTGGTCTTTCCCGCGAGAGCCTCTATAAAGCCCTTGGTTCGGAAGGAAATCCAGAGTTCGGAACTGTTTTGAAAGTGTTGCAGGCGCTGGGACTGAAGCTCTCCATCAAGTCGCAGGGCGCGGCGGCCTGATCACATCCAACTTGTCATCCTGAACGAAGCGGAGCTTAGTCGAAGGATCTGCGGTTGCTTCTTTTCCCTTCTAACTCAATAACTCCAAAACAAATTCGTTCCTAGTCCCCAGTCCCTGGTTCCTGTCTTACAATGTCCCTCAAGCTGTCCCCAGGAGGCCCCATGCGGCCATCTTTTTCGCTTGGCATTGAAGAGGAGTACCAGACGGTCGATCCGGTTACTCGCGACCTGCGCTCTCACATAGAAACCGAGATGCTGGAGCAGGGCAAGCTTCGCCTGCAGGAGCGGGTCAAGGCGGAGATGCATACTTCGGTGGTTGAGGTGGGCACCCGCGTCTGCCGCAACATCGACGAAGCCCGCGCGGACATCTACGAGCTGCGCCGCGAAATGATCAAGCTGGCCCGCGAGCACGACCTGGTGCTGGTGGCCGGCGCCACCCACCCTTTTGCCGACTGGCGCACCCAGGAGATCTATCCCGACCCCCGCTATCACCAGGTGGTCAAGGACCTGCAGCTTGTCGCCCGCGCCAACCTCATCTTTGGCCTCCACGTCCATGTGGGTATCGAGGACCACGAGGCAGCCATCCGCATCATGAACTCGATGCGCTACTTTCTGCCGCATATCATGGCGCTGGCAACGAACTCCCCCTTCTGGCTGGGCATCAACACCGGCTACAAAGGTTACCGCGCCAAGGTCTTCGAAAACTTTCCCCGCACCGGAATTCCCGATGCTTTCTCCAGCTACTCGGAGTTTGAAAACTACGTCAGCCTGCTGGTGAAGACCAACTGCATCGACAACGGGAAGAAGATCTGGTGGGACATCCGCCCGCANNCTGCGCGCCGAGGAAACGGTGGCCATCGCCGCGCTCATCCAGGCCACGGCGGCCACTCTCTACCGGTTGCATGAAGCCAACCAGGATTTCCGCCAGTATGCGCGGCCGCTGCTCATGGAAAACAAATTCCGCGCTGTGCGCTATGGGCTGGACGGCAAGCTGATCGACTTCGGCAAGCAACAGGAAGTGCCGCTGCGCGACCTGATTGAGGAGTATCTCGCCCTGATCGATCCTGCGGTGGAAGAGTTAGGCAGCCGGGAAGCCATCAACGGCATCCGCAAGATCCTGGCCACCGGCACCGGCGCCGACCGCCAATTAAAGGTCTTTGAAGAATCTAACGGCGACCTGAAAGCCGTGGTGGATTACATGGCGGAGGAGACCGCTGCGGGTCTGTGACTCGGTCCGGACGGGGTTCGCGGAATCCCACCCTTCACAAAGTACGTGAAGGGTGGGGCACCCGGCACCCGGCCGACTATCGATCGGCAAGGTGGCGCTCATTCACGAATGGGGAATCGAGTTCCAATGTGAGGGCCGGTTGGGGTTTCTTCTCCCATCCTCACTCTGGGTCGGTTATCGGGTGGGCCCCCCGGCGAATGGTCAAGCAGCAGCAAATGCACTGGACCGAGC
>PLZC01000189.1 GCA_003151985.1 Acidobacteriaceae bacterium | reverse complement strand
TGCGACGATCCGGTGCTGTTTCTGGAACACAAGCGACTCTACCGCGAAACCTATGGCCGCGCGCCCTATCCGGGGCCGGAGTTTGCCATCCCCTTCGGCAAGGCCAAAATTGTTCGGCCCGGAACGCAGATCACATTGGTCACCTATGGCGCTCTGGTGCCGCGTGCCCTGCAGGCCGCCGAGCGCGCACATCGCCAGCACGGCATCGACGTGGAAATCCTCGACCTGCGCACACTCAACCCCTACGACTGGGAGGCCATTGCAACGTCGGTGCGCAAGACCAGCCGTGTGATCGTGGCGCATGAGGACATGCTCAGTTGGGGCTACGGCGCGGAGATTGCGGCGCGCATCGCGGATGAACTGTTCGATTGCCTGGATGCGCCGGTGCGTCGCGTCGGGGCCATGGATACATTTGTGGCTTATCAACCCAAGCTTGAAGATGCGATCCTGCCTCAGCCGGAGACCATCCTGAAGGCCATTGTGGATCTGCGGGCCTTTTAGGTCGGGTTTCCCTGGAAATCCCAAAAGGAACTCCCTTGCCAGGGCAAGGAGGCCGCGCATCTGCCTTGCGGCGCGGCAGCACTATACTATTCAATAAAAGCCAATCCACAGGGGCTGGAATCAGGAGAAGTTTTGGAGCGTATTCCGCCATTCCGCACAATCGACGCATTCCGTGGCCTTGCGGCAGTTTGGGTCGTCATGAACCACAGTGCCAGCCCTTTCATTGGGGATAACCCGCGATTTGCCCACGAGCCGCTTTACTTCTTTGCGGTTCGCGGTCAGTTCGGCGTGATGCTCTTTTTCATAATTTCCGGCTACTGCATCGCGGCGGCGGCATATGGTGCACTCACCAGCGGGAAACCGATTTGGCGCTATGCCTATGAGCGCGTCCGACGCATCTATCCGCCCTATCTGGCAGCGCTGACTTTGAGTGTGTTCACCACTCTTCTCATCGGCTATGCCGGCGCCCACCACTTGATCGGCCCGGTTCATCATCCGAATGTCCTCGGGACCTCAGCGCGTTACTGGATCGGCAATCTCTTTCTGCAGCAATATGAATTGAACGTTGTCCCGCTGATGGGGATCTTCTGGAGTCTTTGTTACGAGATTGCGTTCTACGCAGTGGTTGGCGTCTGGCTATGGGTGGCAAAGCTGGTTACTTTGCGTCGAGGACTTGCCTTTGGAACCCTTACTCTCGTCTCGGGCATATTCCTTACCACCTATCTTTCCTTGCTGTCCTTGATCTTGTCGGGCGGCGCAGTCTTCCCCTTCGATCTGTGGCACCTGTTCTCACTGGGCAGCATCCCGTTCTTTCTCGTTGAGTTCAACCCAATGACGGTTGCCGGTTATTCACGTCGGCTGCGCTGGGGTCTAAACGGGGCCGCGGCGGTCGCCGTCTCACTCGTGATTGTATATATCACGATCCACGAAAACGACGACCTCGAGCTCAGTGATCCGCACAGCCCAACCCGTTCGGCCATCTCTCTTTTGTTCTTGTTGCTGCTCGCGGGGTTGCGCCGGATTGATCTGAGGCTGGCGAAAAGCCTCTGGCTGCGGCCCGTGCTGTGGCTTGGCGCCTGCTCGTACAGCATCTACCTCGTCCATCCCATGGTTGTTCCCTATGCGAGTGTTCTCAGGCGCAAGGCCGGGTTGGACGGCAACCTGTATTGGATTACCTTCTGGATTCAAATTCTTCTTGGCGTCGCTTGTGGGCGCGTGTTCTATCACTTGATTGAGCGCCACTTCATCTCTTCGCGCCAGAAGAAGAGGCTCGCAGAGGAACGGGCTATATGATTTTCCGCACCCTGACCGGTAACTGGATCGGACGCGGAACTTACCGGTATCTAGAACGGCACATGACCGCCATCGAAAACTACATCGACATCCACAACGAAAATCCAAACCCTACCTCCGGACTGTACCGGAACAAAACGTCCCCGAAAAACTCGCACGCGCGCGAAACTCACTCAATAAACGATGATCAGCGNNGAACGCCACCGTGGTCATGGAGTTATTGCAAGATATCGCGGCGCGGATCGCTCGGCGTCAGGGAAACAAACGGCGTCTCACGTTTGCCAGAAATCCATGGAGCTGCTTGACTGTGCGCACAAGCCGCCCTGGATAGCGATTACTCAGCCATAACAGAAAAAGGTGCGGAAAGACGCTCAAATACAGCAGCGTCCTATAGGCTATCCCCGCCTTCACAAAATGGTAGTGGTGGTAAATCCGTTCGCAGGCAAAGCCGTTCCGGAAGAAGAGATTGCACACTTGCAACGGATATTTCCTGATCGCCGCGTCTCCGAATGGGTGGAGTTCCACAAAGAACTCCGCATGTCCGCAACCCAGAAAACGCCGCGCCGATTTCAGGGCGCGGTACTCGGCGCCCTCGATATCCATCTTGATAAGGGTCTTCTTCAAAGGTTGGTAAAATGCGTCCAGTTCACGTGTCGGAACGGCCGTCTTCGTTGCCTCCGCAATGCGCGTCGAAAAAGCTGAGCTGTCGTCCAGGTTCCGGGTGACATAGAACTCGATTGAGCCTGGCTCGTCCCATATGGCACAGCTTTCCACCTTGAACCGGTTCCCGTTCTCTGAATCCGTGCGCGCATGCTCCCATGTTTCCTCCAACGCCCGCCGAAGGACCGGATTGGCTTCAATCGCGACGATCTCGGCCCCGTGCAGAGAGCGATTGGCGTGAAAAACGTAAAAACCAACATTCGCTCCGACGTCAATAAAGCGTTCGCAACCTTCCAATAACCCCGGCAGCGCGGCGAGCTCCCTCTGTTCGTTTGGAACCGCTTCAAACTGAAGGCGCTGAAGTCGTGATATGGCGTCGCTATGATCGGTTTGATTCCCGGTTCCCGTCATCCGTCCTCCCCACAGCCGGAAATGGCGCATTGGTGTCTGCCGGTCCTGGCTCCTTAATAACAGTCGTTTCTTCTCTCTTCATGGGTTTGCGCCCCAGCTACAAGGTTCAATGGTGATGCACTGCAGTCTAACATCAGTGCGCCGCCAGAGGCAATTTCCACGATTAAGAACGCCTCGGTCCAGAAGACGCCGACCTCGCGACATCTTTGAAGGCGTAACCGGGGGCTCAGGCTGCCCTCCAGCCACCTCTTGAGGGAGCAGCGCCAAGCGCTATATTTATTCGATAAAAGCCATTCCACACGGGCTGGAATCCGAAGGAAATTTGGAGCGTATTCACCGCGCTCCGACCTCACTCAATAAACGATGATCAGCGTGAGAAATTATACTAAATCCACGAGGCCATTGTGAGAATGAAAGGCTGCTTGCCGCGAATCTGCGCTCGAACGGGATCTCTCCCGTGTTCGTTGCCTGCGACGGCTTCCCCACCATTACTAAATTGCGCATTCTCGGCGGCAGGCAGCAGATGCTGCGCCTGGATAGCGAGGAGCTGGGAGACCGGCGCCAGGCCGACTATGCCCGCCTCATCGAAGGCGTGCTTGAGCAACTTCCCGGCTGCCACGCGGTGGTGCTTTCCGATTACGCCAAGGGTGTGCTGACCCCGGAGGTTTGCCGGGCGGTAATTGAACGCGCTCGCAGCCTTGGGATTCCGGTGTTGGTCGACCCCAAATGCGCTGACTTTGCACGCTATCGCGGCGCCACCACTATTTGCCCCAATCTCGGCGAGCTTGCTTCGGCTGTGCGTATGGGAACGGCGGATTTGATTGCCTTGCTGGACGCTGCCGAATCCATGGTGCCGACATTCGATCTCGAGTTCCTGATCGCCACCCTCAGCGAAAAGGGAATTGCGCTCATCCGGCCCGGCAACCGCTTTATCGCGCCCGCCGTGGCCCGGCAGGTGTTTGACGTGTGCGGCGCGGGCGACACGGTGATCGCGGTATTGGCACTATGCCTGGCCTCCGGACTGAAGCCGGAAACGGCGGTGCAACTGGCCAACATCGCCGCCGGCATTGTGGTAGGCAAGGTGGGCACGGCGCCGGTTGAAAAGCACGAACTTCTTGCAGCGTTAGCCCCGGAGATCGCCCTGAGCGCAGTGGACAAGGTTGTGAGCCGGAGCGAATTGGTGAGCCGAGTGGCGCAGTGGAAGGCCAACGGGGAGCGCGTGGTGTTTACCAATGGCTGCTTCGACCTGTTGCACATCGGTCACATCACCATGCTGGAGCAGGCTCATCGGTTCGGCGACCGGCTTATCGTGGCCATTAACAGCGACGCTTCGGTGAAGGAAGTGAAGGGCCCCAGCCGGCCGATTGTGGCCCAGCGCGACAGGGCTCGCGTACTGGCGGCTCTTGCTGCTGTCGATGCGGTTGTGGTGTTCGACGAGGTCACTCCGCTCGAGTTGATAGCGGACACGCGGCCTGACGTGCTTGTCAAAGGCGGCGACTACAATCTCGATACCGTAGTGGGCGGCAAGGAAGTTGAATCCTGGGGCGGGCAGGTGAAGATCGTGCCCCTGGTTGAAGGCTGCTCAACCGCACAACTGATCGAGAAGGGATCAGGGAAGGTTTAGGCAGGCAGGGCCGGATACAATACGAAGATGGAAGTGCGAACCAAACCGGCCCGGCGTCTGGCGCTATCCGCTTTGAAAGCGAATCAACCGGGCCAGGCAGGTCATGCGGCATGAAGAATTTCCTGCGCCTCCTGCGATACGGGCTCCCTTACTCGCTGGAGTGGCTGCCGGGTGTTGTGTTGCTGGCCATGGTTGGCGCGCTTGACACCTTTCGCGTACTGCTCTTCCAGCCTATTTTCGACCAGGTTCTGAGGCCGGACGCGCCGGAAGGCCCCATCATGGTTGGCCTCCCCAGGAGCCCCTGGCATTTCGATTTGAGAATGCTGGTTCCTCATTTCATGCACATGCACAATGCCTGGAATGTGGTGGCCTTCGCGCTGGTGGTCTCGACGATTCTCAAAGGACTGTGCGACTACCTGGGCACTTACCTGGTGAACTATGCCGGATTCGGCACCATTACGGATCTGCGCAACCATCTTTACGAAGCGACAATGCGGCGTTCGTCGAGCTTCTTTCACAAGCACGCCACCGGCACCATTCTCTCCACGCTCATCAACGATGTGGACCGCGTACAGTTTGCGCTCAGCTCGGTTATCGGCGAGTTTCTGCAGCAGTTCTTCACATTCGTTGTCGGACTGGTCTTTGTCATCAGGCTGGGAGGGTACCTCAGTTGGGCACTCGTGCTTTTTGTTCCGGTCGTGGTGACTTCCGCGCGCAAGATCGGCAGGGAAGTTCGCACTCGCACTCGCAGCGGCCAGGACAAGCTGGCGGAGATTCAGAACATTCTTCATGAAACGGTGACCGGCAACCGAATCGTGAAGGCCTTCAATACTGAGTTGTGGGAGATTCTGCGCTTCAAGACCGCCGCGCGCCGCCTCTTCCGCGCCAACCTGCGCAACGTGCGCATCCAGTCCATCAGTTCACCTTTGATGGACTCGATTGGCGCATTGGGCATCGCCATGTTCCTGTTCATCGGCCGCAACGAGATTCTGCATGGCCACATGACCATGGGCATCTTCGGCGCATTCATCATCCTGCTCTTCAAGCTCTATGATCCGGTGCGCAAGTTCGCTTACTTCTACAACAGCTTCCAGCAAGCCATGGGTGCTTCGTCTTCAATCTTTGGCTTTTTCGATACCAAGGACGACGTGAAAGAGCGTCCTCACGCTGCTACTCTGAAGACATTTCATAAGTCGATCCAGTTTGAGAACGTTGGCTTCTCCTACTCCACCGAGGAGGGCGAACACCAGATTCTTCACAACGTCGATCTTGAGGTTCGGGCCGGCGAAGTGCTTGCGCTCGTGGGCCCCAGCGGCGCAGGCAAGTCGACGCTGGTGAATCTCATTCCGCGCTTCTTCGACGTAACCTCGGGGCGCATTCTCATTGATGGGCACGATCTGCGCGAACTGACGCTTGGATCGTTGCGCAAGCAGGTGGCGCAGGTGACGCAGGAGACCATTCTCTTCAACGACACCGTGCGCAACAACATCGCCTATGGGCAGCCGGACGTGAAGGTGGCTGTTGTTGAAGAGGCCGCGCGCAACGCACTGGCCCACGACTTTATCCAGCGCATGCCGCAGGGTTATGACACGGTTATCGGAGAGAAAGGCTTCCGTCTTTCCGGTGGCGAGCGCCAACGCTTGGCCATTGCGCGCGCGATTTTGAAGGATTCGCCGATTTTGATTTTGGACGAGGCCACTTCCGCCCTGGATTCGGAGAGCGAGTTGCTGGTTCAGGCCGCGCTGGCTAACCTGATGCAAGGGCGCACGGTGATGGTGATTGCGCACAGGCTGGGGACGATTCGCCGCGCCAATCGCATTGCTGTCCTCGAAGACGGGCGCATTACAGCGATCGGTTCGCACGAGGAGTTGTTAACAATTTCGGCCACTTATCAGCGGCTCTATCAACTGCAATTCATGGACATGCCGGAGGCAACGGAGCTTGACCCGCTGGATTCGACGGCTTTTTTTGAATTTTCGAAGGCAAAGGAATAGCAAGCATGCCGATTTATTCAATGACCGGGTTCGCGCGCACGCAGGTTCAGGTGGGTGACCAACTGCGCTACACGCTCAGTTTGAAGAGCGTGAATCACCGCTTTCTCGACGTGCAGTTGCGCCTGCCTTCAGGGCTCGATGCCCTGGAGATGGAACTGCGCAAGACGCTGAAAGAGCACCTGGTGCGCGGGCATGTGGATCTCGCTGTCTCCGTGGATCGAGCCTGTCAGCAGAAGGCCGGATACAACCGCGAACTTGTGAATGGATACCTTGCCGCTTTCGCCGCCGCGCGGGAGGAGCATGGGCTTGGTGGGCAACCCGACCTGAATATAGCGCTGCGTTTGCCCGGGGCGTTGCAGAACGATAACCGCGGCAACGGCGACGAAGACCTGGCTGCCCTTGCCGAAAGCGTTCAACGGGAGATTGTGGCGCTCCTCGGTGAATTGAACACGATGAGGGCACGGGAGGGCGAGGCGCTGGAGGCTATTCTGGAAGGCACAATGGATCGCCTGGCCGAGGCAACCGCAGGCGTGGCCGCGCTGGTTCCCGAGGTGGAGCAACGCCATCAGGACCGCCTCACCCAGCGGCTTGAAGCGGCTACCGGAACGGAGTTCAACCGACAGCGGCTGCTTGAAGAAGTCGCTGTGCTGGTAGAGCGCAGCGACATTACGGAAGAACTTGCCCGCATGACCACACACATCAGCCATTTTCGCGAGTTGTTGGCTGGCGGAGGCGAAGCGGGCAAGAAGCTGGATTTCCTGCTTCAGGAGATGAATCGCGAGGCCAACACCCTGCTCTCGAAGACCGGCGGCGTGGGCGGGAAGGGAACCCGCATTACCGAACTGGGACTGGCCATGAAGTCGGAGATTGAAAAGGCCCGCGAACAGATTCAAAACGTAGAATGAAATTGCAATCGGGGGTTGAGCTCGGTGAACTCGGCACGAATTTTGCATTAGACAACGATGCTGGAGTTAAAGGATCAGGGCGGAAAGAGGTTTGATCCTGGGGAATTGGCTCAAACGGCATCCCGCAGGGGCTAAAGCCTTATCAATTTTATTGGCTTTATCGGCACGACTGAAGTCGTGCCCTGTTACAAAGCCTTGCCGATGGAGTTTTTCCGCAACTTGTTTAGCCCGCGAGGGGATTTATCGGGGCAATTGGCTTTCCCTCAGCGGCTAAAGCCGAAGACCGAGGGCGACTTGGAACGTACGGGCTGAAGCCCGTACCCTTCAATCTGGAGGCTCTCGGACATTTAGCTTGAGGGCTTTTGGATAGCTTTTAAAAGGACAAATAGAACGTGGCAGGAATTCTCTTTATTATTTCGGCGCCCTCGGGTTCGGGAAAAAGCACGCTGGTAAGCGAGGTGCGCAAACAATTGAGCGGCATCGAGTTCTCGGTCTCATGGACGACACGCCCGCCGCGCGGGTCAGAGCAAGATGGGCGCGAATACAACTTCACCATGCGTGAGGAGTTCGAGCGAATGGTTGCCGAGGGCCAGTTTCTGGAGCACGCCGAGGTCTTCGGCAACTACTACGGCACGGCACGCCGGTCGCTTGAGCTGGCGCGCGCGGCCGGACACGACCTTTTATTGGACATCGACGTGCAAGGTGCGGCACAGGTGCGCGCCAAAATGCCCGAGGCCGTCAGCATCTTTGTTCTGCCGCCCAACCCCAAGGTTCTGCGCACCCGGTTGCGCAATCGGAGCCGTGCCGAGGGGGTGGTCAACGAGGCGGAGCTCTACCGCCGCCTGAGCGAGGCGAGCAGGGAGATTGAGAATTATCGCGGTTACGGCTATATTCTCATCAATGACATTCTCGACCGGGCCGTGGCACAATTGGAGGCGATTGTCCAGGCGGAGCGTTACTACCGCAACGGCGAAGTCATAGCATATCGGCCAGGACGAGTGCTCGAGGTCGCTGCGGCATGTCGCCAGGTCAACTCGCAGGAGCGCTTGAAACCCGTGCTGGAGGCCTTTGGCATCATCGGCTCCAGCAATCAGCAACTATTGAACTTTGAGGAGGATTCCGATGACAGTTGAGACCAAGTTCGACTCGAACTACCGCAAGGTTCTTGTGGCCGCACGCCGGGCCCGTCAATTGCAGAGCGGTTCCCACGCCTTGGTTTCCAGTCAATCGACCAAGCCCTGCCGCATCGCGCAGGAAGAAATCACCGCCGGCAAAATCTCCTACGTCAAAGGTGACGTGCCAGTGGTAAAGCCGCTGGTTGAAGACCGCGGCATTCCGATTCTGGCAAATTAAAGCGTGATTCGCTGTAGCGCGCAGCCTATGGCATCTTTTCCATAACTTGTGCGCGATCGAACACTGCCAGCAGGGCGTAGTAGTTATCCACCAGAAAGCCCTCGTACCCGTGCGCGCCGCCCTGCCAGTCCTTCCAGTCGTATGTCAATCCGTTCGCGGCCCGGCCGGAGAATCCTCCCCGTGCAAACGCGTCGATCATCGGCAGCAGGATTTTGTCGCCCTGCTCCTTCTTACCCAATTGGTAGAGAGCGGCAACTGTGAAATAAGCAAAACAAGCCGTTGCCCCGCCATTCTCGTAAATCTCGAAGCCATCGCTGCCGTCCTCTTTCTCCGGACCGCCCCAGCGCGGGTCCAGGGTCACGGAGTCGGCGCGGCGAATAGGAATGAGATTGCCGGGAATCCCCAAAGCGAAGTTGCGATACCCCACGCACTCCATCTTGGCCAGGATGCGGTCCATTACCTGCCGGGCCTGATCCCCATCAATCAATCCATAGCGCACCGCGATGCCATTCACGAAAGGGAAGTAGTAATCATGCAGTTGGCCGTCGGTGCTTTTCCAACCTGCGAGCACTCCCGCCTGCGGATCGAGGAATGTGCTCGCGTAAGCGCTGCGAATGGCTTCAGCGCGCTGGCGATAGCGGGTGGCGTCGGCCGTTTCTTCGACGCGCTCAGCGAGCGCCGCCATGCCGCGCAGTGCGCGATAGCCAAGCGCGTTCGAATAAGCATCCTGATGGCCGAAGCCGATCGTGTCCCACCAGTTGGCCGGGCGCGCGGTAATTTTCGCCGGCCATGAGCCGGAGTTGCCGCTCAATGGATATTCAAGCAGCGGGCTGCCATCCGCGTTGGGAGCAGTCATGGCATCGGCCCATTTGCGTAATCCCTTGTAGCTGTGCCGAAGCCACGGCATGTCGCCGCTCCCGTCTGCGTAATCGTAGGCGGCAATCAGCAGCGAGGGGTACACGTCGCTGAACACATAGGGCCCCGTATCGTCACCGGGGTTGTCGAACATTTTGTAGCCGGGCATGCCGTATGCCAGAAACCCTGCAAGATAGCGGTCCAGGCTGTCGCGAACCAGGTCCAGGGCGGTCAGCCCCTTCACCAGTTCCGGCGTGTGCCGCGCCATATCGCCGTACATGTAGAGGGTAAAGGCGCAAGGGTCGCTGGCTGCGTGGTTGGCCAGCACATGCAATTCCGCGTGCTGCTGGAATATATCCAGAAAGTCGCGCTGGAATCCGTCGAATCGGGGGTCGCCGGGCTCGATGCCAGGCACATTGGGGAAGATCGCGGCGGTTTCCAGGCGGTATTCAAGCAGTTTGTGTTCTGCCGTGGCGGCCGGGAAAGTAACCGCGACAAATGCCGGGGGAGCCCGCCGGGCATCGTAGTGGAGCGCCGGGGTGTTGGCGCCCTTGACGTAGATGCGCATCGAGCCCATTCCCGGCAAATGCAGGACCGCGGGGAGCGTAATATCTCCTCCAGCCGTCACGTGCCCCAGCAGCGTCGTGTGGCTTACATCCGGGTTAAATCTCAGGGTCAGATCACGCGAAGCCGCCTTAGTCCTGTACAAGCTGCGTATGAGCAGAGCGTCGCCGTCGCACCGCATCTCCCAAACCGGGTGTATTGGGTCGGACTTGAGAGCGTACCGGACCCACCCTTGGTTGATGCTTACCGAGTACTCAATCGCCGGCCCGCCCGGGTCGACAATCGGGCTGGCGGCGAAGGCGCCTCGCCTCAACGAGTCGATGCTCAGCGCGCTGAGTCCGGGCTTTTGCGCGTCGAAAGCCACCTGTATCGAGGAAGTTGACTGTTTGAGGCCAGTGTCTGTTGCCTGCCCGGCTGCCGCAGCAAACGCGAACAACCCCAAGAATCCAACCCGAAAGTCAGCCGATTTAAGCAAGCCCACACGCAAAACAGAAGCCATGATTCTTTCCTTTTTCAATTGGCTGGTCCCGAGAATTGTACAGCAACTGCAACTTCCATCCTTACCGGCACCCGGCGCGCCCGTGTATCGTTATAGGCGGCAGAATTCTCTCCAGCCGAAGGGGGCTAAAAAAAGTGAACGCACTGAATCGCAGGAATTTTCTTAAAGTGGCAGGGGCGGCATCGGCAGGCACGGTGCTCGGTCCAAGAATCCATGCGCTGGCCGCAATGCAGAACGAACCGGCCAAGACATTCGGGCCCAACGATCATATTCAAATCGCGTTAATCGGGGCCGGTTGGCAGGGCCAGGGCGATACCGGCGTCGCCGTCGATGTTCCGGGCGTCAAGCTGGTTGCCGTGGCCGATTGCTACGACGGCCGTCTCGCGCACAGCAAGGAGCTTTGGGGCAGCGACGTATTTACCTCCCGCGACTACAAAGAGGTTCTGGCGCGCAAGGACGTCGACGCCATCATCGTCGGCACGCCTGACCATTGGCACAAGCAGGTCTCAGTGGACGCCATGAAGGCGGGCAAGGATGTCTACTGCGAAAAGCCCATGATCCATCTCTATACCGACGGGCCGGAGATGATCGAGACTGCGAAAAAGACAAACCGCATTCTCCAGGTGGGAAGCCAGCGCGTCAGTTCGCTGATCTATGCCAAGGCCAAGCAGTTGCTGGCCTCGGGCGCCATCGGCCAGCTCAACATGATACAGGCGCGCTGGGATCGCAACTCAACGCTGGGCGCATGGAGCTACACAATTCCTCTGGACGCCTCGCCGGAGACCTGCGACTGGTCGCGGTTCCTGGGCACAGCTCCCAAGATTCCATTCAATCCCGAGCACTTCTTCCAGTGGCGCAAGTGGAAAGCGTACGGCAGCGGCGTAGCCGGCGATTTGTTTGTCCATCTCTTCAGCGGGACTCATTTCATTACCGGTTCGCACGGGCCGCAGCGCGGCATGGCGACCGGCGGCCTGCGCTTCTGGAAAGACGGCCGCGATGCTCCTGACGTTATGCTGGGCCTGTTCGACTACAAGGAAGGCTTCAACCTGGCCCTTCGCGTAAACTTTGTGGACGGTGGCGAAGAGAGCGAAGGCCTTGTCTTTACCGGCTCTGAAGGGACCATGGAGATTGGCGGAAACTTTGTGAGCGTGAACCGCGTGCCGCGGGAAACGGAGCCTGGCCTCGCGATCGGTTCCTATACGTTTGACATGCAAAAGAAGATCACCGAGGAGTACAACAAAAAGTATCCGCACAAGTACCCCGAAAGTGAGCCAGCCGCCGGCTTCGAGAAGTATGTGGCGCCGGAAGGCTACGCCGATCGCTACGACCACTTCAAGAACTTCTTTGCCTCCGTTCGGTCACGCCAGCCGGTGGTGGAAGACGCCGTCTTTGGTTATCGCGCAGCCGGAGCCGCCTTGCTGAGCAACCTCAGCATGGAGAAGGAAGCCGTCATCCACTGGGATCCGGAAGCGATGAAGATCCTCTAACTTTTGTGTCAACTGAAGCCCGTCATGGAAGTTGTTTCCATGACGGGCTTTTGCATTCACAAGGCCAAGGGCCGCGCTTTGCTACACTTCTCAAGAGACCGTTCCGCGATTTCCCTGGAAGAGAATTTGCCGAAAGAACGGCGGGAGAGTCCATGCCAGTTGTCGAACTCGCGGGAGTAACGAAGGCCTACGAGAACAAAGTTGCCGTAAGTAACCTCAGCCTGTCGATTGAAGCGGGGCAGATGTTCGGCCTGCTGGGGCCGAACGGAGCCGGCAAGACCAGCTCCATTCGCATGATGATGGGCATTACGATCCCAGACTCCGGCCGCATCAGCCTTTTTGGAAAGCCCTTCGAGCGCCAGAGCCTGGAGCGGGTGGGCTACCTGCCAGAGGAGCGCGGCCTTTATAAAAAAATGAAGGTGCAGGACCAACTTGTCTTCGTCGGCCAGTTGCATGGCCTGTCGGCCGAAGAGGCGCGCAAGCGGGCCATCGATTGGGCAAAGCGCATGGAGATTGCGGAAACGCTGCTGAAAAAAACCGAGGAGCTTTCCAAGGGAATGCAGCAGAAGATTCAGTTCATCGCCTCGCTCCTGCATGACCCCGGACTTATCGTCATGGATGAGCCGTTCTCGGGGCTCGATCCGGTGAACGCGGTGCTGGTGGAGCGGACGCTGCTCGAACTCAAGGACCAGGGCAAGGCGATCCTGTTTTCCACCCATCGCATGGACCAGGTGGAAAAACTCTGCGACTCCATTTGCCTTATCGACAACGGCAAGGCCGTGTTGGCCGGCAAGGTGCGCGAGATCAAGGCCACTTACGAGCGCAACCGCGTAATCATGGAGTTTGAAGGCAACGCCGCATTCCTCGAAAGCCCGGAGATTGAGGAGTTCAAAAATTACTCCGGCCATGCCGAAATCAAGCTTCATCCGCACGGCGATGCGCAGAAGCTGCTGCATGAAGCCGCGGCGGTGGCGACCATCTATCGATTTGAGCTGGTCGAGCCCTCGCTCGAAGAGATCTTCATCCAGACCGTGGGAGGCAAGACCGATGCGTAATATTTTGTTGATCGCCAAACGGGAATATCTGGAACAAATTCGCGGCCGGGCCTTCCGCATGTCCACCATTGCAGTGCCGGCTTTGTTCGCGGTGATTATCGGCATCATTTACCTCACGGGCCGAGGCGCAGGAGGCAACAAGCATGTTGTTATTGCCTCCTCTGACGCGGTGCTGGCAGATGGTGTTCGCAGCCGGCTCGTGGAAGACAAAGACGCGAAGTCTGTCGTGGAAGTGCTGACGCCCGCCAAGCCGGAAGACCGCGCCGCACTCGTCGATCGAGTCAGGACCAAAGCAATCGACGGATTCCTGTGGATTGAAACCCCGCCCGGCAAGGAACCGGCCGCGGTGTACATCTCGCAATCGGCGGGAGACTTTATCACCGACAGCAAGTTGGGATCGGCGCTGAATCGCGCCCTGGTAAAAGAGCGCCTGGCCTCCTCGGGCATCAAGGTTGGCGAGGTGGATGCACTGCTCAAGAATATCGAGATCGAAACCTCGCAGGTGAATAAAGAAGGCAAAGAAGTGAAGAGCAACGCCATGACCTCGTTTTACAAGGGCTACATCATGGCGCTGCTGCTCTCCATGACGACCATGATCTATGGCCTGAACGTGGCTCGATCCATTATTCAGGAAAAGACCTCGCGCATCTTTGAAGTTATGCTGGCCATTGCCAAACCAAGCGACATGTTGGCCGGCAAGCTCATCGGCGTGGGCTCCGTGGGGCTCACGCAAATTGGCATCTGGGTGGTTGCCGGAGCGGCGATTGCGGGTTCGGCTCTTGCTGGTCCCGTTCTTTCCGGCACACTTTCGATTCATTTTTCCTGGGCTGAGGGCATACTCTTTCCGGTGTATTTTGTGCTCGGCTACCTGCTTTACGCCTCGCTTTTCGCGGGCCTCGCCGCCACCTGCGAAACCGAACAGGAATTGCAAATGTATACCCCGCTCGCCGCGGTGCCGGTCTGGCTGAGCTTCTCTTTGATCGTGATGGTAGTGAACAATCCTGACTCGGCGTTGTCGGTCGCCGCATCGCTGTTCCCGGCCACCGCGCCCATCATCATGATGTTGCGCATGGGCTCGCAGATTCCGCCCTTGTGGCAGTTTGCGGCATCCATCGCCATCCTGATCCTGAGCATCTGGGCCACGCTATGGTTTTCCTCGCGCCTCTATCGCGTCGGCATCCTGATGTATGGCAAGCGCGCCACCCTGCCTGAGTTGCTGCGGTGGTTGCGGTACTCCTGAGCGGAGCAAAGATAATTCGATATCACCCACCCAAAAAGCTGTCATCTTGAGCGGAGCGCAGCGTAGTCGAAGGACCTGCGTTATGGGATGCTGACTCGCCCAACTAGCCCTAATACTGTTCACTTAA
>PLZC01000196.1 GCA_003151985.1 Acidobacteriaceae bacterium | reverse complement strand
CCACACGAGTCGATCGCAGTTGTACTTTGCCGTGAAGCCGTCGTGCTCCTTCCATTTATGCTGAAACACACGTTTGTGAAGGTCGCTGGTGACGCCGATGTAGAGCGTGTGGCTGCGGCTCGCCATGATGTATGTGAAATAACTGTGCTCGTGCATCGGTGACATCCTATCTGCTCGTAGCTGCAATGGCTGTGACGGGAAGAACAACCGCAGATCCTTCGCTGCGCTCAGGATGACAGCGCCGAAGAGGGAGCTTGCCCCGGGAGGATCACCGCCTACTCGTCAGTTACTTTTTCAGCAACGCCCCAACTGCATTCAACCAGCGGCCTGCGAACCCGGTCGGAGTCTCCGAAATCTTGGGCAGGAACCTGTCGTTCGGCAAACCCCTTGCGGGTTATTTCTCGGGCATCTGTAGCCCATTCACTGCAACTGCCGCCATAGCGCGGCAAGCCCCTCAATCGGCACTTCTTCCGCGCGGGCCTGTGGGGCAATGGCCGCATGGGCCAAGGCGCCTGAAATCCGATCCGGTGGAACCCCGGCGGCCCGCAGATTGTTGGCCAGAGTCTTCCGCTTCTGCGCAAACACCTGGCGCACAAAAGGGAGAAAGCTCGACTCTGAAACCCCAAGCGCATCGAAGCGAGGTGCGAACCGCCACCGAAAGACCGTGGAATACACATCGGGCGGCGGCGAAAATGCGGATGGCGGGAGCGTGAACAGGCACTCGGCCGGCCCGTACATTTGCACCGTCACCGAAAGCAACCCGTAATCGCGCGACCCCGGCTGGGCAGTGATCCGGTCGGCCACTTCCTTTTGCACCATCAGAACCGCGCGGTCAAGCGACGCGTGGCTCGCCGCCAGCTTCAGCACAATCTGCGAAGTAATGCCGTACGGTAAATTACCCACCACAGGAAGGCGTTCGCCTGCTTTGGCGGAAGCTGCCGCAAAGTCAAATGTAAGCACATCCTGGTGGATGACCGTGACCGTGCCCTCGCGCTCAGCAGGGAATTCAGCGCGCAATTGAGCAGCAAGTTCCGCGTCCAACTCAACTGCCACAACATGTGCGGCGCGAGAGGCCAAGGCACCGGTAATGGCCCCGGCGCCGGGACCAATCTCGATCACCGTTCTGCCGGAGAGATCGCCCAAAGAAGCCGCGATGCGCTGGATAGCTTCGGTATTGTTGAGGAAATTCTGGCCGAGCTTGGGCTTGACGGGCATGGGCTCATTCGATGGTAGACGAGATGGCCATCCCAGGTCCGAATTCTCCCTTGTATACGGTTGTCGAGTAGCCCCGGGGAATTTCACCCCGAGGCCCTCACGGAACCGTGCTTGAACCTCTCGATTCACGCGGCTCTTCGCGGTGAAATGTCCGCAGCACCTCGCTGGCGGTGAGTTGCATGTCGATCAGGACCATGGCAAGGAATAGTAAATCATTGCCAAGGACAATCGAGCACCATTCGAAAGATTGGCGTGTCTTCGAGTGCGATAATGAAGCAAACCCGGTGAACGGTCTGCCGGCATGGCGCAAGACACTTGAATCTACCCAATTCCATCACGATGAGCCGGATCGTCATGATCCCGCTATTTCTTTGGATCCTGTCGCCGCACTTCCCCTGGCGGGGACATAGCGGCGAGGCGGAGATTCTGGCGTCGGTCCTTTTTGTCCTGGCCTCCATAACCGACGGCCTCGACGGCTATCTGGCTCGCAAACGCAGCCAGATAACGACCATGGGTATGCTTCTTGATCCCATCGCGGACAAGATCATGGTCACCAGCGCCCTGGTCGCCTTGGTTGCATACAACCCCCAGGTGGTTAAAGTCTGGATCGCCGTGGTGATCATCGGTCGCGAGTTCCTCGTCTCCGGCCTGCGCTCAATCGCTTCCTCTGAGGGTTTCACCATCCAGGCCAGCGACCTGGGCAAGCTGAAAACGGTCACCCAGATCGTATCCGTAGTCTCCGCCATCCTGGCCCATCAGTGGTACCAGTGGCAGTTCGGCTTCCTTATCATTCCGGTCAAGTGGATCGCCATCGCAGCCATCTACTTCACAGCATTGGTATCGACCATCTCCGCTATCGATTACTTCGTCGGCTTCTGGAGGAAGATTGACCGCGCCTCGAATGTCCGCCGCAAATCCTTTGTGCTTACGCGCCGCAAGAGCAGGAGCACTACCTAGATTTCTCGTTATCGACAGAAAAGCCCCGGCCGAAGCCGGGGCTTTTCTCCTCTCAAGCATTCAGACTCTACGCCAGCGCTGGAACAGCTTCCAGAATGTGTATTGCCTCTGGCGCCTCCACCGTCTTGGCCGGAACAGCCGCAGCGGGGTGGGCGTGCGGATGGGTCCCTCGGGTGAGCCGGTGTACGAAGTGGTAGGGGGGCCAAGGGCCGGAAACCTGCATCTGGCATTCGCGCATGATCGCGCTGGTGGATGAGAACTTGTTCTGATAGCGCTCCACATGCTTTCGATCGATAAGGTGGGCGATGTCCAGCACCATCTTGCCGCTCTCAGTCAGCCGGCAGCTTACCTCTTCGTCCAAAGGCATGAACAGCCGATGCATTTGGAAGCTGACCGCTCGCGCCCGGGTCTGGCGTTCGCGCTGGCGCGATGCACTCTCCCGCAAGTTGGTCAAATATTCACGACCCACTCTTTCAACCGGTGCAAGATGGTGCTCGATCTCCCGGCCGCAACAATCTTCCACGAAAATCTTCAGGTGCATCTCGGTCTTGCCACGCAGCTTGTCGATATTGCCCTGGAATTGCCTTTGGTTTGAGCGTATTGATTTGCGGAGGCTCTCATCGTCGTTGAACACGGTACCGAACCGGAAGGGCAAAACCGTGGAATGTTGGAAGCAGTCGGCAATAACCCGGGCATGGTCTACCCCGGATTTCTGGTTCAGCGGTTCTTGAGGATTGTGTTCGCTAACGATAACCGCGAGGTCGCTGGCAGGATAAAGAAAGACCTGATTGCCGCTCACTCCGGCTAGAGATTCCATCGGAACCGGTTTGCGATGACGGGCCAATTCTGGAAATGCTAGCTTTTCACCGATGCAGTAGGCATACCATGCCATGACGAAACACTCCGTTTGCGTGCGCCGGTAAGCGCCGCCGGTTGGTGAAGCTCTGTGAACTTGGGAACAACTGCATAGCGGGCATGAGCCCGGGTATTTGACTAATAAACCCGGGTGAACTATGCCGAATACTAGCCCTCTGAAAATACGACTGGCAATGTAAACGATCACCAAGTCTCTGCAATTTCGCAAAGCGCCCTAAAATCGTATTCATATAACGAAAAGAAAGGTTGATTCTATGAAATACAGGCCCGAGTTGTCCAATAGGACCGGCCGGGCGGCGAAAATCATCCTCGCGGCGGCTTCACGGTTTCCATTTGCTTCCGGTTCTCAGGGGAGTACGCGCCGGATATGCAGATATAAAACCACATTTAAAAAAATGGAAACTGCCAGCAAACCCAACGCAAAGAGCGCGAACGCATTCACCTTGTTGGCGACGGTTTTCAAATCCTCCAGCAGTTCCTGCTGCTCCAGGGTGTTGCGGTCCGTGGCCTCGCGGACCATTTCCAGTTGGTCCTCAACCCGCTTCAACGAAGAGTTCTGCTCAATGACTTGATTGCGTAGATCGCGATGCTGCATTCCGAGCTCGTTCAGCCCGTTTTCAAAAGGCTCCAGGTTCACCGGCGGCTGTGGCGGCGCCTGCGGATGAGGAGCAAGGAAGTTGGAGATCGCCGTGTTTATACTTCCGTCCAAAAGCGGCAATATACGCTGCATAAACGGCAGGGCCATGCTTTGCAGAATTCCCATTGCCCGATCCACGGAGGACGCCTGCTGGGCGGAAGCGCCCACCGAAGAGGTGGCCAGCGCGCGTCCCAGTCGAGGCGACTGCCTGAAACCCGGCGCATCTCCTTCATCGGTTCCCCCGCCACCTCCTCCCATCGGCAACGGCGACCCAACTACGCGTGGACGGGGCTGGTCCGCGTCCGGAGTCCGGTGGTTCGGGTCGTGAAAGCCAAAATCCTCTGGATCGTTCATGAACTTCCTTCCCATTAAATATATAAGGGATTTTCCAGCCGGAAGGAATTTCTCGATTGCGCTCTGCTTCCGGTCGGTTCCAGGGCCGATTTCTCGCCGGCGCCCACTTCGGCCCCCTCAGCACGGTCCGCTATTCTGATTGCAGGAGTACCCCGTGAATCCAGTCCTTGCCCGCACGCTGCGCAGCCTGCAGCGAAACATACTCGCCGGCATCCTCACCATCGGGCCGCTATTCGTTACCTATTTGATCTTCAGCTTCCTTTTTGGCTTTCTCGCCAAAGCCGGTCTCCCCGTGGTGCAACTGCTCGGCGTAATTTTCCCTGAGGAGTGGCCAAGCCAGCCGTGGCTACAGTCCGTGCTTGCCATCCTGCTCACTCTCGGTGTCCTCTATGTGGCAGGCCGTGTCACATCCCAGGTCATTGGCCGCCAGGCGCTCAGCCTCTTTGAGGCCTCGCTGGAACGTCTGCCATTTATCGCCAAGGTCTACGGCTCGGTGCGCCAACTGTTGGACACCATGATGGCGAAGAAGGAATCCAGCCAGCGCGTGGTGCTGATCGACTTTCCCATCCCAGGCCAGAAGAGTATCGGGTTCCTAACCAGAACCATGACCGATTCAACCTCCGGGGAGTTGCTGGCTGCTGTCCTCATGCCCAACGCCATCAATCCGACATCGGCTTTCCTCCAGGTACTTCCCATTGACCGGGTCACCGAGACCGACCTGACCATGGAACAAGCCATGAGCATGCTGATGACCGGCGGCGCCGTGGGTCCGGAGACGATCTGCTTCACCAAGCCCGCGCTGTTGGCCGACCAGGACGTTACGCCGCCTGTGCCCTCGGCTTGATCTTGGCAAGAGCCTTGTTTTTCGCGGCAATCCACAGATCGTGATCCATCTGAAGCCCAAGCCAAAGCTCCTGCGGTCCTTGAGAGGTTAGAGTCTATTGTGTGGAGGTCACAGAAGCCTTCCGTACCGCGAATTTGCGGCGGATTGAGACATAGCCCTTTGGGAGCTGATCATCCTCTTCTGGCGCATAGCGCGTTGGCCTGTCCAAGATATCCAACGCCTTTGCAATAGAATCGCTGCTAGCCCTGGGCCGATGCGCCAACCATTCCTCATGCTGAAGATGCGCGAGCTTTTCGGCTACGGCAATGTTGATGAACTGGTTGAGCGAAACGCCTTCCTTCTGAGAGAAGTTCTCCGCTACCCGGCGCACCGAGGGCATGAGCCGGAGGGGAAACTTGCTCACGACGACTTTCTTCTGACTCACAGGCATAAACTCTATCTCCTCTTTCGGACTTTGCCCAATAGCTCGGCAGGAGTCAACACTTCCAGGTGAAAGCGCTCTGCCGCTTCACGAAAATGTTTCGTATTGTTTGTTACGATCACGTCGGCATTTCCGTTGATTGCCACATCCAAAACCATATCGTCGTTTGCGTCCGGCGATAAGGGACGATACTGAAAAGCAACAAAGACCGGCTCGGCAATTGCCTCCAGCGCGTCCAGAATCGCTGCCGTCTCTGCTCGCGATTTGCCCGATACATGCAACTGTTCCGCACGCAGCGCCACATCCCGATACTCGCAGGCCAGCTTGTAGTCCATCAGAGTTGTGAGTTCGCCTCGCAGCGCAAGCCGGACAGTTTCCGCTGCCGCTCCGGTACTTGAGCGAAGCGCGGTGATGAGCACGGATGTATCGAGGACCGTTCTCACGAATCTATGGTATCACGCGTGGCATCATTGATTTGGGCGTGGCTTTTCGTCCACCTTCAGCGTTTCCCCCGCATGCCCGCTCTCCACAGCCACCTTGCGCAAGCTGACGTGTTCAAATTGCGCCCAGATCAGGCCCACTGGCACAATGGCCAGAAAGCTGACCAGCAGCAGGGTCGCGGCGCAGGCTGTAGATGCCTCGGGCACCGCATCGAAGAAGTTGGAAATTGCCGCGGCTACCAGGCCGATCTGTGTAAACCAGCCCAGCACCGGCAGTTGAAAAACGCTTGCTCCTCCGCTGACAGCAAGCAGCAACATGCACTTGGCCGGCGTCATCGAGGCGAGTTGCGGGCTTGCCACGAAAGCTTGCGTTGTCTCCAGGTAAGCAAGGGCAATCAGCACCCACATGCCCAGCGACAGCGATGCGGCAGCACCGAAATCGGAGAACGAGCGGATTGTGTCCAGACCCGTCCTGAAGGTTCGGATCTTGAGGCCTGCGGCGTGTCCCAGCTTCTTCGAAAACAAGCCGAATGCTCCTTCGAAAAACGAGGCGACCATTCCTCCAGCCAAGCGAACGGCTACCAAAAAGAGAGCGCCCAGCAGAGTGGCGGCGAGAAACCCGTAGCCTGCCTTCTTCACAAGTTCGGGATGGGGCATTGATCCAGCCGGAGCGAACACGATAGCGCAAGAGAAAATCAGCGCCATTGAACCGGCGTCGAAGAGCCGTTCGACGATGTAAACGGCCACCTGGCTGCTCAGTGGGAGACCGGTCTTCTTTGCCACCAGGTAAGGCCGCACCAAGTCAGCCACCCTGCCAATCAGGGCCACTGCGGTAAAGCCCATCACTTGCGTTCCCACCAGCAAAAACGGCGGCACCCTTTTGTTGTGCCTTAGGAAGAGAGCCCAGCGCACTGAACGGATGACGTAGCCCAGGTAGATGCAGGCTGTGGCGATGCCGATCTTGCGCCAGTCGGCCAGCGCGATCTGCGTGCGAAAGACGCCAAAGTCGAAGTGAATTCTGTCGCGTCCCCAATATACGAGTGCTGCTAGGCCGGCAAGCACTACCAGACCAAAGATCAGTTGATTCTTTCTCAAAAGGTCTCCATTTCCCGGCAAAACAAGCGGCGAAAAACCCCTTTTTGGAAGGAGGCGGAGGTTTTAACCCCCGCAAAAAGCCAACTGGATCATTGTGGGCTTGATAGGCTGCGGAAAAACTTCATCTCTGCTGGCTTTGTAACAGGGCACGACTTCAGTCGTGCCGATAAAGCCAATAGAATCAGACTGGGCTTTAGCCCCTGCTGAAGCCCATCGGGCCAATTGAGGTGGGAATCGGCCCTTTTTCCGCAGTCTGTTTAGCCCAGGAGGGTTTCCTCCTTCAATTCTCCCCAAAATCGTCGAGTTTTTCGGTCCCCTGGTTTCTCCCAGAAAACTTCCTAGGTTCTATGTTCTCACCTGAAAATGGGCAGGAAGGGCTAACGCGAAGGCTTGCCAGGCTGAGTCGCCGCCGAGGCAATCGCTTGCTGTTGCTGCCACTCATGCGCATGCACACGGCGATTGAACTCATGAATCACCCGCCGTACGTAGGCATAGGTCTCGGGGTAGGGAGGGATGCCGTTGTACTTGTCAACCGCTGCCGGGCCTGCGTTGTATGCGGCCAGCGCCTTTACAATGTTTTCGTGGTAACGGGTAAGCAGCATGTCCAGATAGGCAGAGCCGCCGCGCACATTCTGTTCCGGCTCAAAGCTGTCCGTCACACCCAAATCGTTGGCGGTACCGGGCATCAGCTGCATCAGACCGCGAGCGCCAGTGCGGCTCACCGCGCGGGCGTTGCCGCCACTCTCCGCCTTTACCAAGCTGGCCAGCAGGTCGACGTCAAGCTTGTGTTCGTGGCCGACCGTTGACAGCATTTCGTGCAGATCCTCCGGGCTCAGTTTGGCGTCCGGCGCGGGGGGCGCTCCTTTGGGCGGTATTTCCGCAGTCAATTGTACCGGGGGAGGATCGGGAATCTGCTCGAAGCGAATGATTTGTTCCGGGGTAAAATCGCCGTAGTTAACCTCGTCGGCGTTGAAGTAGAGCCGAACGTGACCTTCCACCCGTGCGTGATGGTGGCAGTCCATCTCAAACCCGTTGCGCAAGGTCACGTGCTCCACGGCCTGCGCCACAGGAGCCAAGGCCGCCAACGCGGCCAAGCCCACGATCGTGATGAAAAAATCTCTACGCATTCTGACTCGCAGTTCAAATCCTACTTTAACAATTCCCGACATTTCATTGTCGTGCAGCAAGAACCTTGGCCACCGCGCTATCCAGCACAACCGCAACCCCGTCCTGGTCGTTCGGCGGAGCCTGCTTCCAGCCACGCATCTTGGCCATCGAGCGCAACTCGCTGGCGGCATTGCCCATCATCACGCCTTGTCCGGCCCATTCCAGCATATCCAAGTCGTTCCAGTTATCGCCAATGGCCATGGTTTCCTTGCGATCCACGCCCAGCCGGCCCGCGAGCCGTTCCAGCGCCCACCCTTTTGAAACTCCCTTCGAGAGGAGATCCAGGATCGACAAGTCGCGCGCCGGATACTCCGTCCGCACACACTCGCAATGGGCGCTCCACTGGCTGGCTTTGAGCGCATTCTCCGCAAGCCTCATCTTGTCCAGCCCCCCGGTCACCATTCCCTGAATCGGATCCTCGCCGTCCTTCAATGCCAACTCCAGCGGATTCACCTCCTCAATGGCGTTACGGTTGGCCTCAATCCACAGCGAAATCCGGCCGTGCGCCTGCTCCATATCCTCAAGAACCAGTTCGCCGCGACCCGGCCGGTCGAACGTAAAAACCAGTGCTCCGAACTGCCTCAGCAGCCCGCACAGCCCGCGGGCCACCCTGGCTTCCAGTTGGCAGCGGTCGATCGGCTCACCGCCCAGCGTACGGATCACTGCACCATTGGACGTAATCAAGGGCGTATCCGCTCGCAATCCAAGCCCTTCCAGCAGAGGCGCGGTGTAGGCTGTGCGTCTTCCCGTGGCAATCGCAACCGTGATTCCAGCCGCTTGAGCCGCCCTGAGCGCCTTGGCATTCCGCCCGCTGATCTTCTGCATAAAAGTAGGCAGCAGCGTGCCGTCCATATCAATAGCCACCAGGCGAACCGGAGGGTGCATATATCCATTTTACCGGGCGAATTGAAATTGCACCCCGAAAGCTGTTCGCCCGTCCAGAAACCAGTTCGCAGGAAGAATCCCGTCGCGATCCGGTAATCTCTTGCATATGGAACGTATTTGCAGTCATTGCCGGGCGGTGCTCGCAAAGGACACCGTCGCCGACTGGTGCCCCGCTTGCGGCGGCGCATTGATCGAGCGCCAGACGTTGCCCTGCGATCAACCCGCCAGCCCCGCCGCCGAAGTCGACCATCGCGGCATCGTCCTACCCCGACGTCATGCCCTGGGCGGGATCATCACGCCGCAGTAGATAGTCCGAAGCGAACCAGCACTCCAGAATTCAACCGAGGCCGTTCTCCCGTTTAGTTTCGGAATTTTCGGCCGGAGATGTCGCGCTTGGTTCTGGAATAATCCTGGCCACGATTCGGCCCCGATAACGAAGTTCGACGGTTTCCCCAGCCCTCAGCCACGCCTCCAACTGGCGGGTGTTGCGAAGCTGACTGAAAGTTATATAAGGCACTTCTTGAACTTGACATAGTGGGGTTCACAAATCAAACGATGTAATCTTATTCGCTATTACCGGCGTACCCTCCCGAGTTCGTCATCGTGCCGCGCTAGATCCCTGTCTTGATTACGTTCACTCGTATCGCAGAGCCTCAGCCGGAAGCACCCGTGCCGCTGCCGACGAAGGATAAAGCGTAGCCAGCAGCGAAATCCCGATCGAAACCGCCGCCACAATCACCCCATCCAGCGGCCGGGGAGAGAAGGGAAGCGTATCGATCGAATAGACCTCCGCCGACAAATGAATGAAGTGGTAGTGCCCCCCGGCCCACGCCGCCAGATACCCCAGCAGCAGGCCCAACACGGTGCCGATCAGGCTGATCAAAAAGCCTTGCATCAGGAAGACGCGCCGCACTTGTCCCGGCTCGACGCCGAAACTCATCAGCACGGCAATGTCCCGCGTCTTTTCCATCACCATCATGGTCAGCGCGATGAGGATATTCAGCGCAGCCACAATCACAATTAGCGCGATCACAATGAAAGTAACCACCTGTTCGAGTTTGAGGGCGCGGAACAGCTCGCGGTTCGCCTCCATCCAGTTTGTGGTCATGTAGCCCTTGCCGGCTTCCTGTTCAATGGCCCGGCCCACCTGCGGCGCGCGATACAGGTCGTCCAGCTTGAAGCTGATCACCGACAACAAATCCGGCTCGCTGAAGAGCCTCTGCGCATCGGCAAGCCGCATAAAAGCCATGGCCGAGTCGTACTGGTAAAAGCCTGAATGAAAAATTCCCGCCACCCGAAAGCGTTGGTATTTCGGCGCAAGACCAAGCGGCGTCAACTCCCCCTGAGGGCTGGTCACCAGCACGCTGTCGCCCACCTGCGCACCAATTTGCTCGGCGATATCCTTGCCCAGCACCAGAGCCGGGTAGGGTGTGTTAGTCGGTCCTTGTCCAGCCACAGGGTTCGAGGGCTGGTTTGCTGCTCCGGGTTCAAGGTCTTTGGCCGACCCGGAAGTCACCGTGTCCAAAAGGCTGCTTACCGTCCGCTCCTGCGCGGGAATAATCCCCTTGATGAGGGCAAAGCCGGCGCGCGGACCGCGTGAAACCAGCACCTGTCCATAGATTCCCGGCGCCGCCGCCGTCACGTGGGGAACCTTCCGCAGGCGTTCAAGCAGTGGCCGCCAGTTCCTTATCCCGTCCAACTCCACACGCATCAAGTCAACGTGCGCTGTAGCTCCCAGCAGCCGGCCCTGCAGGTCGCTCCGCATGCCGTTGGTAATGGCCAGCGCGATCACCAATGCGGCCACTCCAGCCGCCACTCCCGCAATGGAGATGGTGGTGACTACGCCCACCACTGCCTGCCGTCGTTTGGCTTTTAAATACCGCGCGGCCAGAAAAAGTTCAAATCGCATTCTTGCAATTTCCCTTGAGTCTTGAAGACTGTGGAAAAACTCAATCCGTGAAGGGTACGGGCTTTAGCCCGTACATTAAGTGCTTAGAATCAGCCGGGCTTTAGCCCCTGAGGGATCTCTCTTGATTCGTTCCTCATTGAGCAGCCTGTATTACCGTTTTGGCCACGCCCACGTTGTCGTGCCGGTCGTAGACGCGGACTGTGATGAGGTGCTCGCTGGTTTTTCCCGCTACCATTTCGAGTTTCAAGTGCAGCTCATAGTGCTCGTGTTTCGAGTCAGAAAGCCCTCCGACCGGTTCCACAAACTGCCACGGCCCCGCGTCCAGCGAGTATTCAGCGTGCGCAAGAGGCGAGGCCGCATCTTCCGCATCGAAGGTCACGCGAATCGGGCTCGGACAGTGGGCACGCTCGCACTTCACTTGCTCTGCTGCCGCCTTCAGTTCGGTGATCACCGGCGGCGTGGTATCCACCTCGAATCGTTCGCTTTCTTTTGCGCCGGTAAGGGCGTCGCCGGGGGTATGCGAGGGCGCGTCGGAGGCCACTACTCGCAACTGGTATCCGCCATCGGGAATAAGCGTGGCGTCGAAGCTGTAGGCCTTGTCGGTAATCCCATCCTTCAGCAGTCGCCATACCTTCTCGCCGTCTCCGCGCAAATAAACGGAAAAAGTAAGATCGTCTCCATTGTCATCGTGGGCCGCCCAGCGGACGGTGATCGCCGTCCGGTCTTTCATGGCCTGCAAAGGCGCACCGGCACCGGAGTCGTAGGTGATTGTGCCGCCTGGATTCGACGACGGAAAGGCGATGGTGACCGTTGGCGGCTGGTTGTTGGTCTGGGCCTGCGCATTGATGCGCGCACCGGGCGCCACCACGAGCTCATCCACCACCGGCGCCGCATTCACGGGCAGGTAATTCACGCCTACGCTGCCCAGTTGTGCGCCCTCGTGCAGCACGGCCTTCCACTGCAGGAAGCGGCCTGGCGGCGAAGCGACCGTGCTGTCGCTCACCTGCTGCCAGTCAGACCAACCCCAGTCGGAGCGGCCCTTGGCGCTTCGGCCCCTCGCCGGTTGTTCCACGTTGCCTGAACGACTCCATAACTCGAAGAGAGTCGAACCGGGCTCAACCTCGATCCGGCCAAAGCGGGCGAGCGCTCCGGCATCCAACACGTCACTCGCGTACTCATGCTTTTCCTGCGCCGTGGCCTCTCTGGAACCCAGGCTATAAAGCTTTCCGGTATTGCCGGTCGCAATCAACAATCCTTGCTCCTTGGCGTCGGCCATGCTAAGGCCCTGCTGCGCTTCAAGGTGGGCCAGGTCCGCATATGTCCCGTCGTCGGCAATCCGGAATATTCGCCCGCGGTTGCCGGTCAGCGCCACCAATCCATCCGGGCGCGCCGCTATCGCATACACGATGTCCTCTTTCCCGGCCCACAGCTTGCGCGGCGCTTGACCCTCAGACAGCGCGTAAATCTCCGTTCCTTCCGGCAATGAAGTACTGGCGTTCGCCGCCTGCAGCGATCCCGGCTGAATGATCGTGATTGTTGCCGACCCGGCGCCTTGAATCGGCAACGGCGGCAGCGGGTTGTGGCTCTTGTCGCCCACGCTGGCCGCGTAGATGGTTCCATTTGCCCCTACAGCCACCGCCGTGATCTCGCGCCTCGGAGCCTCGAAGACCACGTACCCTTTGCCTTGTGGATTGATCCGGTACACAAGACCCGATCCATCCGTTCCCGCTATAAGGTTGCCCTTGGCGTCCCATGCCAAAGTGCGGATGTGTTGCTCATCGCTCTTGAAAAACTCCTCCGGCGCCGCCGCAGGCTTGGCCGGGTCCACACGGTACACCGCAGCCGGGCCGCCCGTGGCGATGTAAAGCCGTCCTGCGGAGTCGAATGTCATGTCCCAGATGTAATGAGCATTCGAGTCCGGCTTATCGGTTCCGGCCTTGCCATCCGGCGCTTTGGCGGAAGGCTTGGCGTCGGACGTCTTTCCCCCGTCCAGCTTGCCGGCATCGAAAACCAACGTGGCACTCGAGTCGTCCTGCTTGGCAGTTGCATCGGTTTTGAGCCGGTAGACTTTGCCGCTGGGCAACGTGGCCGCGTAAAGCGCGCCGTCCGGCCCCACCCGCACCACCTGGACGCTGAGGTCTTTCGTCTCGAAGAGCGTAAACGGCTTGCCGTCCTGGCCCCCGCGCAACACCGTGGCTGGCGAGGCGGTGCCAAGATAGGGCGTCCCGCTCTTGTCCACAGCCACCGACCATGCAAATGTCGCGTTTGTGGTCAGTTTCTCGCTCAAGGCTGGTCCGCCGCGAAGAAAGCCGTCGCTGGTGATTGCCACTCCCTGCGGCGTACCCTTTTCAAACTCCTCCATGCGCGACTGGGTCCACAAGTGGGTGCCCTGCGCCAATGCCGGGTAAGTGGCCGCGGCGGCCAGCAATACCGCGGCGAGAGTGGATACGAAACGGTAAGGTCGAAGAGTGAGGGAAGAAACAGACATTCTGCCGTTGAGTCTACTAGAGTTGGCGCTAATTCGGGAGGCTGCGTACGGCTGCACATGCTGCGAAAAAACTCAATTCCGTGAAGGGCGCGGGCTTCAGAGGCTGAGGAAAAACTCCAGCTCTCAGGCTTTGTAGCAGGGCACGACTTTAGTCGTGCCGATAAAGCCAATAGAATCAGCGCGGCTTTACAGACTGAGGAAAAATCCAATCTTCGGGGCTTTGGGGCTTTGTAACAGGGCACGACTTTAGTCGTGCTGATAAATCCAATAGAATCAACGCGGCTTTACAGACTGAGGAAAAATCCAATCTTCGGGGCTTTGGGGCTTTGTAACAGGGCACGACTTTAGTCGTGCCGATAAACCCAACAGAATCAACGCGGCCTTACAGACTGAGGAAAAATCCAATCTTCGGAGCTTTGGGGCTTTGTAACAGGGCACGACTTTAGTCGTGCCGATAAAGCCAATAAATCGATGGGCTTTAGCCCCTGCTGAAGCCCTTGCGCCAAATCTTTCGAAATCATGCCTTTTTCCGCAGCTTGTTTTAGCCCCAAAGCTATCTGCCACCACGAAACTGGATGATTCTCCGCCGATCGCGCTTCGAAGGCCGGCCTTCCGGCAGCCCTTCAAGCTGATGCAGTGCCTTGCGTTCTTCGGTCGCCTTCAGCCGGACCACTTTGCTTACCTCGGTTTCGTGGTAGAGCGCCTGCGCCACCGCCGCGGGGCCGCGCATCTCGCTAAGTTGCAGGACCTCCACCTGAAACTCACCGCCTTCGTTCTTGATCCCGAGCTTGTCGCCGGCTCGAATCTCTCGCGCCGGCTTGGCTTCAATGCTGTTGGAGTGAATTCGGCCCAGATCGCAGGCTTTCGAGGCCAGCGCGCGTGTCTTGAAGAACCGGGCTGCCCAAAGCCATTTGTCGATGCGCATAAAAGTCAGGACGTCCTCGCTCCTCCAGATGTAAAGGTAATCGGGGTCGAATCCCATCCTGTGCTTCCCTTCGCCGTAGTGTTCGTGCCCGCATTGTGGAAATGGATAAGAAGTAACTTCTTCCCCAACATGAGCGATTGAAGCCGCCGGGCTCACATCAGCCTTTTGCGGATCAGGTCCAACGCCTGTTGCGTTGCCCATTGCCGCACGCGGTCGCGATCTCCACGGAAGTTACGCTCCAGGACCTCAGTCTTCTGGGCGTCGCTGACGGCGATGTAGACCAGGCCTACCGGCTTGCTTTCGCTGCCGCCGTTCGGCCCGGCAACCCCCGTCACCCCCAGTCCAATCGTTGCGCCCGTGGTCTGACGAATGCCTTTGGCCAGTGCTTCCGCCACCTCGCTTGAGACCGCGCCCTTCTGGTCGATCAACTCGGGCGGCACGCCGGCGAAGATGCTTTTCAGCCCATTGGAATAAACAACAGCGCCCCCCAGGAACGAACGCGAGCTGCCGCTGACGCTGGTCAGGCGCTGCGCGATCATGCCCCCGGTGCAGCTTTCCGCCACGGCAAGAGTGGCTTGACGAAGCCCCAGGTAATAGAGAACGATCTGTTCCAGCGTCTCGCCGTCAGACGAGTAAAGCCAGTCATCCAGAGCTTCTTCCATGCGTTCAGCCAGTTCGTCTACGCGCTGTTGAGCCGCGTCGAAGTTGGCCTTCGCGCACAGCAGCGTGAGCTGAATGTCCCCGGCATGGGCCAGTATAGTGGTTTCGATATCCTTGTATTCGGTGTAAATCGGGGCCAGCAGCTTGTCGGCCTGAGACTCCGGAATCATGGCCGCTCTGAGCGTCCGCTTGGCGATGGAACGCGCGGGAACAACGGCGCGCAACCGCGGCAGGCACTCCGCGTCAAACAGCGGGCAGCACTCGTTAGGCGGGCCGGGGATAAGCATCAGCAGCTTGCGATAGCCGGAGAACGTGGTGTCAATCCACTGTCCCGGGGCGCTCCCGTTGGGGTTTGTGAGGATGGTGGCGCCTTCAAGCACTTCCGCCTGCTTCAGGTTGTTGCTGGGCATCGTAATTCGCCACGCAGCCGCACGCGCATGGAGCGCGGCCACCTGCGCGGCGTCGCGCCGCAGCGTGAGCGAGAGTGCCTCGGCCACGGCTTCGCGGGTCAGGTCGTCTTCCGTAGGACCCAGGCCGCCCATGATGGCTACAATGTCGGCGCGGCCAAGAGCGGTGCGAACGGCGCTCACTAAATCACCGCGGCGGTCACCGACAATCGTCTTGAAGCGAACCGTAACACCCAGTTCGTTGAACTTCTCCGTGAGATAAAGAGAATTAGTGTCCTGACGATAGGGGGTGAGCATCTCGGAGCCGACGGCGATGATTTCTGACTTCATAAGTACGACTTCCAGCTCCTGGCTTTCAGAGGTGTCGGGCCGCGCCTGTCAGATTGAAGCTGGGTGCCCCATCCTTGCCGCGCCTTTGTTTTTTGCGGCAAGGGTGAGATACTACGAACCCCAACCATCGCCCCTTCATTCTGAGGAAGTTCTTCCGCCTAGAACAGCGTCATTCCCTCGACTCCCAAGTCCACATCATAAACGGCCTCATTGGTGGCGAGAATCGTGGTACCGAGGGGAGAAAAGGCCAAGCCAATGAGATTGTTCCCCGCCAGCACCAGCGAAGCCTCGCCAGTGCTCGTGATGCGGACCAGGCCGCGACGGCCATGCAGGCAGGCAGCCACGAAAACATTGCCCTGCTTGTCCAGCGCCAACCCCTGGGGACGGCCGATGCCGCGATACCATACGGCCGCCTGGCCGTGGGTATCCACTGCCCAGATAGCGTCGTTTGACGAAAGGCTGGGAGCGGTGACGAAAAGAACGCCCTCTGTATCGACCGCCAGATGATAGGCTGCGATGCTGGGCTCGAGCGTTGCGTAGACGAAAATCTGGCGCAGGGGGTTGATCTTGAAGATCGTGCCGCTGCGATCTCCGACAAAGAGGTTTCCCTCGGCGTCGAAGGCTGCGCCTGTGGCGACTCCCATGCCCTCGGCATAGAGGGTCGTCTCGCCGGCAGCGTCCACGCGATAGACGTTCCCCTCGGCCCGCGAAGTTACAAACAAGTCGCCCTCGGAATTGAAGGCTAAACCGGTAGCGTTCAGGATGCCGGTCACAAAAGGAGTGCCGCGGCCATCCGGATTTACACGAACCACGGACACCGGTGTCTGCTTGCCGCGCGGACCGGAGATGGTGGCATAGATCATGCCCGAGCGGCTCACAGCAGGGCTAGTCACTGGGTGCAGCCCGTCACTCAGTTGATGAGCAACGCGCAAGGGAACCGTATTGCTGCTGCGGGAATGATTCCGGACACTGATCAACCCCGTTGAGGCGTCCTCGGGTACGCGTAACGCGATGCGATCTGGCCGACTCATCAGAATCTGTGCGAATTGGCCGTCGACAAGCACTTCGGGCGGTCCCGCGGAGTTTGGACCAAGATAAGCGCCGGTCAACTCGATCTCGCCCAGGGGCAGGACGGCAGCCGGCGCCACGTCGTCAATGCGCGGGTCGGGGAGAGTTTCAGCGGATTGTGAGCGACTGCGCGGCATGATTCGACCTAAATCCAACGATGTAATAAGGATGCTACACCCAAAGCATACAATCCAGCGCCCACGTCATCGAAAACGATGCCCCAGCCCTCCGGCAGGCGCTCAAGTTGACGGACCGGGAAAGGCTTGGTTATGTCGAAGAGCCGGAAGAGGACCAGCGCGATCACAGCGTGACGCCAATTCGCGCGGCTGCCGAGAAGGGCGATCCACTGCCCCGCTACCTCGTCGATGACCACAAATCCGGGGTCGTGTCTGCCCGCTTCGCGCGCCGCGATGGTTGCCGCCGGGATGCCGAGAAAGAGAGCAACCGCGACTCCTGCCAGCAGCAGAAGCGACAAGGTCAGCGGCAGAGGATGCAATCCCCATGCGACAGCGGCCCAAATAAGCACTGCTGCGACTGACCCCCACGTGCCGGGACCAGGCTTGCCAAGGCCCGCGCCGAAAAACGTTGCCACCGTCCAGGCCCACCAAGTCCTTCGAGCCGTGCCGCCTATAGCAATTGGCGCAGGGCTACTCGTCATCTGAACTTCTCCGACTGCCGCCCAGATCCCCCAGGTCTTCGAGGACTTCGGGGTCCAGGATAGGCGAGCTGATCTTGTAAACGCCCATGGCCCATTTGCCCAGGTCGATCTTGCGACAGCGGTCGCTGCAGAAAGGGAAGTCTTCGTCCTTGGGCCGCACCAGCATGCCGCAAGTGGGGCAGCGAAGCGTTTTGACGGATTTTTTCTTTGTCGCCATCGGTCTATTCCACTTTACAGCGAATTGGAGACCACCTTCGCCACAACGTCGTATTCGTGGGCTTCGCTGATTACTGCCTTGTAGAAACGCCCGGGCTCCAGGGTTTCTAATTCGCCGAAGTCGTTGATGTAAACCTTGCCGTCGATCTCCGGAGCGTGGAACTGGGTGCGACCCTCCCAAAGAAGCGGGGTTTCTTCGCTTTCGCCTTCGGTCAGCAGCACCAGCTCGCGTCCCACCCATTGCTGCTTGGCGCGTTTGCTGATGGACTGCTGCAACTTCATGAGGCGGCGTTTCCTTGATTCAATGGTCCGCTTCGGAACTTTGGCGTCCAGTGAGAATGCTCCGGAGCCCTCTTCGTCGGAGTAACTAAAGACGCCGAGCCAGTCGAATCTCGCTTCGCCAATAAATTCCTCCAAGAGTTCAAAGTCGCGGAGCGACTCGCCCGGAAAGCCAACGATAAACGAAGTGCGCAAGGCAATGCCCGGAACGGCGGCGCGAACCTTCTCCAGGGTCTTCAGGAAAATGTCTGCTCCAGCGCCCCGCTTCATTGTCTTCAGCACCTGCGGAGAAGCATGTTGAAGAGGTACGTCGAGATACTTGCAGATGTTGTCGTGGCGGGCGATGGTATCAAGCAGTCTGCCGGTGATCCGGTTGGGGTAGGCATAGAGGAACCGCAGCCAGCGCAGCCCCTCGATCCCGGCCAACGAATCGAGAAGAGTAGCCAGGCCGTCCCTGATGCCAAGATCTTCGCCGTAGCAGGTGGTGTCCTGACCGATGAGGGTGATCTCTTCAACGCCGCGTGCGACGAGTTGCTGTGCCTCCGCCACCACCGACTCGAAACGCCGGGAGCGGAATTTGCCTCGCAGGTTCGGAATCACGCAGAAGGTGCAGGGGTGGTCGCAGCCCTCAGCAATTTTGATGTAGGCCGAAGACTTCGGCGTGGTCAAGAATCGAGGCGTATTTTCGTCGTAGAGGTAAGTGGGCAACAGGTGCGTCGCTCCCTGCCAATCGTCACGGCGGAAGCGCCCTTGCTGCTCGCGCTGGTCGCCTTCAGGCCTGCTCGTGCCCTTATGCGTCCCCGCCTGAGATTCCTGCCCGGGCCGGGTTTCGGCAGCCCGACTACTCGCAATGATGTTGAACGGCGAAATGGCCGCCGGAGCCGGAGCATTCAGACCCGCAGCTTCAAGGATAGCCTCCAACTCGCCAGTGCCAACCACGGCATCCACTTCCGGAATGCTCTTGCGAATCTCGTCGCGATAGCGCTCCACAAGGCAGCCGGCGACGATGAGCTTTCGCGCCGACCCGGAAGTTTTATACCGCGCCATTTCCAGAATCGTGTCCACCGACTCCTGCTTGGCGGTGTCGATAAAGCTGCAAGTATTGACAACCAGAATTTCGGCGTCTTCCGGATGGGCAGTCAGCCGCGCGCCCGCACGGTCCAGCAGCCCCATCATCACCTCGGAATCAACGAGGTTTTTCGGGCAGCCAAGCGAAATAAAGCCCACGGTCGGCGCAGTCGGCGGGGAAGGTTTGCTCACTCTCCTATTGTACCGGGCAAAGTTTGCCGTTCTGGCCCGCTCCCGTCATTCATTGCCGGAGGAGGGAGCAGGGGGCTTTCAGCCCCCTGAATGAGGCCAGTTCTTCCTCGGCCTTCACAGGCTGCGAAAAAACTCCATTCTGCGGGCTTTGTAACAGGGCACGACT
>PLZC01000101.1:170-39604 GCA_003151985.1 Acidobacteriaceae bacterium | reverse complement strand
TGGGAACGCAAGCGCGGCAAGCTTCTCGATCTCAATAAATTCCTGGCCGGCGAGTTCGATGCCTTTCCAATCAAGGCGGGCAACCTCGATGCGCTCCAACAGTGCCGCTATATCCTTACTCTCGACTCCGACTCGCAGCTTCCTCGCGGTGCGGCGGCGCGACTGATCGGCGCCATCGCGCACCCATTGAACCAGGCGGTCATCGATCCCAAGTCACGCATCGTCGTTGAAGGTTATGGCATTCTGCAACCGCGCATCGGGATAGCCGTGCAATCCGCCGCGCGATCGCGGCTGGCTGCAATCTTTTCCGGCCAGAGCGGTTTCGATATCTATACTCGCGCNNATCTCCGACGCCTATCAGGATCTATTCGGCGAAGGTATCTTTACCGGAAAGGGTATCTACGAGGTTGCAACGCTCAATGCGGTGTTCGACCGCAGGTTTCCGAGCAACTCTCTGCTCAGTCACGACCTTATCGAAGGCTCTTACGCGCGCGCAGNNGGGTGCGCGGCGACTGGCAAATTGTACAGTGGATTTCATCCCGTGTCCCTGAAGAGTCCGGCCGCTGGGTGCGTAACCCCATCACCAGGATTTCGCGCTGGAAGGTCTTCGATAATCTGCGCCGCTCGCTTGTGGAGCCATTCCTCTTCATCCTGTTTGTCGCCGGGTGGCTCGGGTTGCCGGGGGGCCCCCTCTACTGGACAATAGTTCCCCTTCTATTGCTGATTTTTCCCACCCTGGTTCAGCTCGCATTCAGCTTGGGCCGCGCACTCTTCGGCCAAAGCGACGATGGCATCGGCGAGGCATTCGCCGGATTTTGGCGCGCGTCGCTGGTCGTCTTGCTGAACCTCCTTTTCTTGCCACACCAGACTCTCCTCGCCTTCGACGCTATTGTTCGCTCCCTTGTCCGGCGATTCATCACAGGCGAGCGCCTGCTTGAGTGGGAAACCGCGGCCGAGGCTGAATCCCACACCGCCAGCCGCACACCGGCAGATCGCTACCTGACCTTCATGCCCCTGGTTGCTTTCGCCGTGGCCACCGCTGTCTTCTTTCTCGCGCGGCGTAGCGACGCCATCTTCTTTGCCGCACCTATCCTGCTGCTATGGGGCTTCGCCAATATCGTAACTTCATGGCTCAACAGGCCGCCGCGCGAGCAGTACCAGCGCCTCGACCCGTCCGACCGAACTTTCCTGCTCGCTCAAGCACTCCGCATCTGGCGCTACTTTCATCAGTTCGGTGCGGAAGAACACAATTACCTTGTTCCCGACAATGTGGATGAAGACTCCCTCCACCAGGCTGCGCGCGTCTCACCCACAAACCTTGGACTGCTGCTGAATGCCCGGCAGGCCGCGTGTGAGTTTGGATTTCTGACGGTGCCGGAGTTTGTTTCACTCACCAGCGCAAGCCTTGCCACCGTTGCCCGGTTGGATAAGTACCACGGCCATCTTTATAACTGGTACCACACGCAAACTCTCAAGCTGTTGGATGCCGCGCCTTTTGTCTCTTCGGTCGACAGCGGCAACTTTGTCGCATCCCTCTATACGCTGCACAGCGGCACGTTGGAACTGGCCAGGAAACCGCTGTTTGGACGGCAACTGCTCAGCGGCCTGCGCGCGCATTGGCGGCTGATACTCGAGAAGCATCAGCCGATTCTGCTACAGCATTTCTCCGCGCCGGGGACCAATGCCCCGGTTTCTGAATGGATCGCGTGGCTTCCCGGAGCCGGCACAGTGCTCTCTTCGGTTTCAGCAACCGGCGGCATTGAAACCGACATCCATTGGTGGATTGAAGAGACGCAACGCCGCATCGCCGCCATGCTGACCCTGGTCCACGACTATCTCCCGTGGATGCTGCCGGAGTACAAACCTCTCATCGAGTCGGATCATCTAGGCCCCAGAGACAAAACGGGCAAGAAGGAAACGGTCGCGCTGTCCCTTGAAGACGCAATCGAATTCTCAGAGGCACTGGATGAACGCCTGGCCCGCGCAATTGAGACGCCGAAGGGCGACACGGGACTCCTCGCGCAAGCGAAGAATCTTCGCGCGGCCATGCCCGCCGCCATACGAAATCTACGCACCCTTGCCGCCAGTCTTGAAGCTATCGCACAAGACGCCGAGCGCGTCGCGGAAGAAACGGATTTCTCCATTCTTGCCGATCCCAACCGGCAGATACTCTCGATTGGTTACGACATGGTGAACCACAGGCTCGACGAGGCCTGCTACGACATGCTTGCCTCCGAGGCCCGCATCGCCACGTTCCTCGCCGTTGCCCGCGGCGACCTGCCACAGGTGGGTTGGTTCCAGCTGGGCCGTGACTTTGCCCATGCCTATGGCCGCTTCCTTCTTCTCTCCTGGACCGGCACCATGTTCGAATACCTGATGCCGTCCTTGTGGATGCGCAGTTACCCCGACACTCTCATCTCGCGAACACAGACAGCATGTGTATATGTGCACCGTGCCTTTGCGCGATCCCTCAACATTCCCTGGGGCATCTCCGAGTCAGGCGCTGCAAGCAGAGATGACATGGGTAACTACTCATACCACGCATATGGAGTGCCCCAGATCGCGCTGTGGGCAGAGGCAACCGCGGGGCCTGTCATTTCGCCGTACTCGAGCTTTCTTGCCCTGGGCGTCGATTCGGTCGAGGCGCTGCGCAACCTGCGCCGCATGGCCTCTGCCGGGTGGGTGGGTGCGTTTGGTTTCTACGAGGCGGGGGACTTTACCGAATCAACCAGCAAACCTGAGCGTGTCCGCGAGTGGATGGCCCACCACCAGGGAATGTCGCTGCTGGCTATCGTGAATCTGTTGCAAGGCAACGTTGTGCAGCGGTGGTTCCATGCCAATCCCTTGATTCAGGCCACCGAACTGATGCTCCACGAGATGCCCGTGAGCCAAGGGGCTCTCCGTGCCCGGATGAAGGAGTTCGCACCTGTCCCATCGGCTGCGGGCGCGAAAACGAACTAGGCAGGCTCCGGTTCCTTTGGTTCGCTCAACGGATCGTTGTCGCGATCCGTCACTTCGGCCAGCGCGGCAAGGTTTGCTGCCATCTCAGGCGTCCAGCTTGCTTCCGGGACTCGCCAGCTCCAGTTTCCGGCTGCGATCGAGGGCCTATTCATGCGGGCTTCGGAACCTAGCTCCAACAGGTCTTGCGCAGGAACCACAGCCATTTGCGCCACGCTGGCCTCTGTTGCACGAATCAGCGGCCACACCGGGCGCTCCTCCATTGGCCCTAGATAAGACTCGGCGGCGGCGCGCTCAACCTTGCTTGCAGCTTTCCACCAGCCTTGCGTGGTGTCGTTGTCGTGCGTGCCTGTATAGGCCACGGTGTCGGGAGTGAATTGGTGGGGCAAATGGATATGGGCGCCCTTGTCACTGAAGCCGAACTGCAGGACCTTCATGCCCGGCATGTGCATCTCCAGGCGCAACGCTTCCACCTCGGGAGTAATCAGCCCCAAATCCTCGGCCACCAGTGGCAGCGGCCCCAACGCCGCTTCCAGCGCGCGAAAAAGCTCCAGCCCCGGCGCCTTGGTCCACTCGCCATTGACCGCCGTTTCCTCTTCGGCGGGAATGGCCCAGTAAGCCTCGAAGCCGCGGAAATGGTCCAGGCGAACGATGTCGTAAAGCTGGCATGCGCGGCGAATCCGGCTGATCCACCAGTCGAAGCCGCTCTCCGCGAGCACGTCCCAGCGATAGAGCGGATTGCCCCAACGTTGGCCCGTGGGAGAGAAATAATCGGGTGGAACTCCGGCGATGCGCACCGGCTTCAACTCCTCGTCCAGCTCGAAAAGGTGGGGATGCACCCACACGTCGGAGGAATCCATATTGACGAAGATGGCCAGGTCTCCCAGAATTCGGATTCCGCTTTTGGCAGCCGCCCTTCGGAGTTGGTCCCACTGCTCCAAAAAGGCAAATTGCAGCACCTGTTCCTGAGCCAGGCTTCGTCCCTGTTTTGCCGCCACCTCGACCAAGGCCTTCGGCTGGCGGCGACGGATTGGCTCAGGCCAGGCCGTCCACGCGCCCGTATTGAACTGCCGGCGCAGTTCGGCATAAAGGGCGTAATCGGTGAGCCAGCCTGCCTCGGTCCGGCAAAACTCTTCGAATTGGGCCCATTGCGCGGCAAGACCAGGATCGGTTGGACCCCGATCGATGAAGTTCCCTGCTGCTTCGTATAACAATGGCAGTTTGCGCTGCTCGACTTCATTGAAGTCCACGTAACCACTGCGGCCGGCGAGGCCGCCGATCCGCTCGCCGTCAATCCAGCCCCAGTCCGACAGGTATTCGAGGCTGATCAAGTAGGGATTGCCGGCAAATGCCGATGAGCCTGCATAGGGCGAATTGCCGTATCCGGTTGGGCACAATGGCAACACTTGCCAGACATGCTGTTTGGCTTCGGCAAGAAAGGCCAGAAAATCGTGGGCTGCCGGTCCCAGGTCGCCGATGCCTCCATACGAGGGCAGCGAGCTGATATGTAGAAGGACGCCTGAAGATCGTTGAAAATCCATTCTTATACCTTATCTCTATGGTCGCCTGCGGCCATTCCGGCGCGGAATCTTTAGGCAGTCCGTAACGCGGTTACCCTTCTCTGCATGGTGTCTTCCGCAGGGCCTGATTTGGCGCAAGCTGTTTCCTACTCACGCACGCCAATGCCCAGAGCCTTCATCTTGCGGTAAAGGTGGCTGCGCTCCAATCCCAGCAATTCGGCGGCGTGGCTTATGTTGTTCCGGGCTTCCTCTATCTTCTTCAGGATGAACTCGCGTTCGTACGCGTCGCGCGCTTGTTGCAGCGAGGAAAATTCCTCCGTCGAACGCGTCCCCGCTTTGTGCGTTAACGGCGGCAAATGCTTGCGCTCAATGCGCAGGGTGCGGGGATTCAGAATAAGTACCCGTTCCACAACGTTCTTGAGCTCGCGCACGTTGCCTGGCCAATGGTATTGGGCTAGCGTGGCGAGGGCTTCGTCGCTGATTTCCATGCGCGGGCGGCCGTATTGGCGGCCAAACTCGGCGAGAAACTCGCGCACCAAGGGTGGAACATCCTGCTTGCGCTCGCGCAGCGGCGGCACAAAAAACGGAACCACGTTGAGCCGGTAGAAGAGGTCTTCGCGGAAATTGCCCTTGGCGATCTCCTCTTCGAGATCCTTGTTGGTGGAGGCAATGAGGCGTACATCCACGCGCAGAGGCTGCGTGCCGCCTACCGGCGTAAAAAGCTGATCGTCGAGGGCAGAGAGCACCTTGGATTGCGTCTTGAGGCTCATGTCGCCCACTTCGTCCAGAAAAAGTGTCCCGCCGTCGGCGCGCTCCAGTGTGCCGCGCTGCTCGGGCGGCCCGCCGGGCTGTGCGCCGTGCCGGTAGCCGAAGAGCTCGGCCTCGATGTGGGCCTCGGGAATGGCCGCGCAGTTCAGTTCCACAAAGACGCGATCGCGACGCAGGCTCTCGGCGTGGATCGAACGGGCGATGAGTTCCTTACCCGTGCCCGACTCCCCATAAATGAGCACCCGGCCATTGGTTGGAGCCATCAGCTTGATCTGCTGGCGCAGGGCCTTCAAGGGCACGCTATCGCCGGTAAGCACGGAGGCGACGTTGAATTGGCGCTTGAACTCGAGGTTTTCAATGCGCAGCCGCCGCGCCTCCACCGCATTCTTGAGGACAATGAGAGTGCGGTCGAGCGAGAGGGGCTTTTCAAGAAAATCGTATGCGCCCAGCTTGGTGGCTTTGACGGCTGCCTCCACTGTGCCGTGACCGCTGATGATCACTACTTCAGGCCGTGTCTCCGCCGACGACTGGTGGATGTCAGCCAGAACGTCGAGCCCGTCGCGATCCGGCAGCCAAATGTCGAGCAGAACAACGTCATAGGGCGCATCCTCAATGAGCACCATTGCTTCGCCGGCAGAGCCCGCGCTGGCCACGCCATAGCCCTCTTCGCGCAGGATATCTTCGAGAGAGGTGCGAATCTCCGCTTCGTCGTCCACCACCAGGATGTGGTTCATGAGCGCGATCCCCGCATGGGCGAAGCGGCGTCGGCCTCAAGCCGTGCGGCTTCGGCGGCGGCGGAATCCATCAGCGGCAGGCGCAGCAGAAAGCGCGCGCCCTTGGGAGTGTTGGATTCGGCACGAAGCGAACCGCCGTGCTCCTGCACGATTTTGGCGGCGATGGAGAGGCCCAGCCCGGTGCCGCGCTGCTTGGTGGAATAGAACGGGAGAAACAGGCGCTCGCGAATTTCATCCGTGAGCCCGTGGCCGGTGTCGGAGACGGCTACCTCGACCGACGCGCCATCCTCGCTGAGAGAGCTATGAATGCCCAGCACGCGCAGCAGGCTGCCCTGCATGGCATCGGCGGCGTTGTCAATCAGGTTGGCCAGCGCGCGGCGAATCGACTCGGGGTCGGCCAGCACCGGCGGTAACTCGGGTTCGAGATCCCACAGCACCGTGATGCCGTCGAGCCGGCCGGCAAACAGCGCCAGCGCCTCCTCCGCTACGCGATTCATGTGGCACACCTGTGGCTGCGGTGCGGGGAACTGTGCCAGCGCAGAGAACTGGTCCACCAGCGTGCGCAACGTGCCCACACAGGCCAGGATTACCTCGCTGCACTTGCGGATCACATTGGGAGAATCCGGCTGGCTGCGGTCAAGATGCCGGCCTATGCGCTCGGCAGAAAGAGCAATAGGGGTGAGGGGATTCTTGATTTCGTGGGCAACGCGCTGCGCCACTTCTTTCCAGGCCAACTGACGCTGGGCGCGCAGCAGTTCGGTGGAGTCTTCCACCACCAGCACGGTTCCATATTGCGCGTTGGCCAACTCAAGCCGGGCGCTTGTGATGGCCAAATGAACCGTCCGCCCTTTGGCTTGAAACTCAATCTCGGTCGAGGCCGCGCCCATGCGATGACCGCGGCGGATGACACTGGCCAGATCTTCCGCGCTGTCGGCCGGCAGCAGAGATTCGATCTTCTCCCCGCGCAGGCATTCGTGCTGGCGCCGGCCCATCAGCACAGCAAAAGCTCGATTGGACAAAAGCACCTTGCCATCGCCATCCAAAGTGACGACACCGCTGGGAATGGTTTCGACAATCGTCTCCAGTTCGCGGCGACGCTCCTCGATGGCCAGGTTCGCCGAAGTTAGCTGCGCGGAGGAACTCTCGGCCAACTGGCGGCTGGTGTCCAGATCGGCGGCCATGTGGTTGAACGCCTTGACCAGGTCGCCCATCTCACCGGTGGCAATAGCCGCCACGCGGTGGTCGTATTTGCCTGCCGCGATTTCATCCATTGCTTCCGCCAGAGCCTCGACGGGGCGAGTGATCTGCTTGGAGAGAAACAAGGCAACCCAGACACTGGAGAAGAATACGAAGACAGTGATAAGCAGAAGCATAAGGAAGAAAACGGTGCGGACCTGGTTACGAGAACGGAAGAGCCGCCAATATTCCTCTGCCCCAGCGCGAATGCGCGTGGTGGTTTGGCTGAGCCCCTGAGGCATGGGCAGAGCCGCGACAACCGACTTTCCACTGGCAGTGACCGACATGCCCAACGCATATTCCTGGCCGGCGATGCGGATGACCGGTTCGTCGGTGCGCTGCGCCAGGGTCAGCAGGTTTTGCGAGAGCGGCCCGTGCAACGGAATAGCCGCGCCCCGCTCGCTTTCATCGGCTTTTTCGGGGAGCCAGGGAATGAGGCTGGCGGGGCTTGAATCAGGGGGCGCCTCAAAGCTGGCCATGGGCCGGCGGTCCTTGCCGTAGACCACCACGAAGCCCCCGTCCAACGTGATGCGGTGGGAACCCATTACATTCTGCAGATCCGGCGCATCGCGGTCCGCAGCTCCCGTTGCCGCGATGGACTCCGCCTCGCCCCGCGCGTTGCTGGTAACGTATTGCGCAAGTTCCAGCACCACCCGCGTCGAGTCCTCGCGCAACTCTGAAGTGTTGGGCGAGAACCAGCGGTCGATGGAACGATTCATCAGCCCGAAGCTGAACAGGAACATGAAGATGGCCGGGGTAAGCGCAATGAGGGCGGCGCCCAGCACCATTCGGGTTCGCAACCGCGAACCAAGCGCGCTGCTGCTCTGGCTTGCATAGAGCTTCAGAATGTTCCTGAGCAGCAGCATGGACAGGACGACGAGCAGCAGGAACACCAGCACGGTGAGAGCTGTGAAGGCGAGCGTCTCACCGAAGGTCTCGGGACTGAGGAAGCCGACGTTCGAGGTGTTGAATGCCTGCAGCCCGCCCAGCAGTGCGAAGACCGACACCACCCCGCCGGCAAGCAAGGCCACAGAGCGGCGGCGAGGATCGCTGCTGAAGAGCATGGGGCGATTATAGTGCGGAGAACAGGGATCAGGGATCAGGGACTGGCAGGTGGCAGAAGGTTCATTTCACGTGCCCCCTCCCCCCAGATTTGAACAGGCTGCGGAAAAAGGCTTGATTTCGAGAGATTTGCCCAAGCGACTTGAGCAGGGGCTGAAGCCCGGCGCTCTTGTTGGCGAGATCGGCACGACTAAAGTCGTGCCCTGTTACAAAGCCCGTCAACCCCGAATCCCTCAGCCTTTAATCCCTGACCCCTGATCCCTAATCCCTGCTTCTAACCCGCGTATGCCACTTCCTGCACCTTCGCTTGTTCAATCAGTTTGACCGGATAGTAGGAGTTGCGAGTGTATTGCTTGACCATGCGATTGGTGTTGAAATAGGAGCCGTTGAAGGCGATCGTATTGCGCATGAGGTGTGCCCAATTCTCCGGCTGCTGAAGAAAAAGCGGGACCACCGCCGTCTCCAGCTTCTTGTAGAGAGAAGTGGCCTCCTCAACGTCGTTGGCGCCGTCCTCAATGGCCCATCCGGTGAAACCCTCGATGCAGCCCTCGATCCACCACCCATCCAGAATCGAAAGACTGGGCACGCCGTTGAGGGCGGCTTTCATGCCGCTGGTGCCGGAGGCTTCATAAGGCCGTTTCGGCGTATTCACCCACACGTCCACACCGGAAGTAAGCAAGGCGCCCAGGTCCCATGCATGGTTTTCCAGATAGACAATCCGCAGAACGTCGTTGGAGAGCTTGGCGGCTTCCTCGACGACCTTTTGGATAAGCGCTTTGCCGGGCTCGTCCTGGGGATGCGCCTTGCCCGCGTAGAGGATCTGCAACCCGCCCGCTGCAGTGGCAATTTCCACCAGCCGCTGGGGATCGGTGAACAGCAGCGTGGCGCGCTTATATGTAGCGGCACGGCGCGCAAATCCCAACGTGAGGACCTTGGGGTTGAGAACCAGGCCGGTGCGCGCAGCCACATCGGCGAGCAGCGCTTCTTTGGTACGGGCGTGGGCCTGGATGATCGCCTTCTCCGGCAGGTCGATTGCGTTGCGCAGATAGAGATTGTCGCGACGCCAGGCGGGAATATGCTCATCGAGCATCTGCTGGATCGGCGCGGAAGTCCACGTCGGTGCGTGAACCCCGTTGGTGATGGAATCGATGGCAAACTCGGGAAACATCTCCCGGGAGACTTTGCCATGTTGCATGGCCACGCCGTTGGCATAGCGCGAGAAGCGCAGGGCCAGCAACGTCATGTTGAGCATGCCATCGCGAAAACAGCCCAGTTTCTCCAGGCGCGCCGTCCGGTCGCCTCCAAGGATGCGGATGGACTGCTCGGTAGAGAAGCGATCGTGGCCGGCGGGAACCGGGGTGTGCGTGGTGAAGACGCAGCGCTTACGTACCTGCTGCATATCGGTTTCTGTGGCCTCTCCAAGCGGTCCGCCACCCAACTGGCTCTCAAGAAGCGCGAGCGTCAACAGCGCGGCGTGGCCTTCGTTCATGTGGTACACATTGGCCCTGAAACCCAGCGCCCGAACCATCCGCGCACCACCCATGCCAAGCACAATCTCCTGTTGCAGGCGATAGTTGGTGTCGCCGCCATAGAGGTGATCGGTGAGGCCGCGGTCCCAACCCGAGTTACCGTCCACATCCGTGTCAAGCAGATAGATTGGCACCACGTGACCATAGCGGCCAGCCAGGTTATAGCGCCAACAGCGCACGGTGACAGTCCGGCCTTCTACCGAAACGGTAACCCGCGCAGGCTCCTCGGTGCAGAAATCGGTTGGATCCCACGGCTGCACCTCTTCCTTCTGCGTTCCCATAACGTCCAGGTGCTGCTGGAAATACCCCTTGCGATGCACCAAGGTAAACGCCACCAGGGGAACGCCCAGATCGGCCGCGGAACGCAATGTGTCTCCTGCAAGAATCCCCAAGCCACCGGAGTAAGTGGGCATGGCGGGGTTGATGGCAATCTCCATCGAGAAGTACGCTACAACGCCGGAAATAGGAAATGTTTCGTATGAAAAGGGTTTGGACGAGGTCGGCTGCATTGGTTTCTTGTCTCCACGGTGCTTCAAATCCGCAAAAGCGACGAACTATGAATGGGAGTCCCGTAGGGCAACCGGGCCAAAAACTCCCCTCCCGCTCTTTATCGGGTCAAACACCTTCCGATTCTAGCAAGGAAATGCTTTTTTTCGTCCCCTGGCTGGACCATTAAGGGCGCGCCATCCAATGTGGCGCAGGCTGAGCCATTCGATTTTTTCGCACAGTGAAATTCAGGCGGACAAGAATTGGGGACTGTCAACAAATGGGCGACCTCTGCCATTGGAAATAGCTATCAATTTCCCACTGCGGAGTCTCCGGCGGCCATCGACCTCGCATGAAGTTTTCCGCGTTCGCTTTAAGCGCCGACCGCGGCCTTGCTACGAAAAAACTCAAGCGACATTGCCAGCCCTTCCTTGAGATTGATCCGCGGTTCCCAGCCGAGCAGCGTCCGGGCCTTGGTGATGTCGGGACAGCGGCGGCTCGGGTCGTCCTCGGGAAGGGGCTCAAAGCAGATTTCGCTCCTGGATCCGGTGGCCTCCAGAACGGCCTGCGCACATTCCAGAATGGTGAATTCCACCGGATTTCCGAGGTTGACGGGCAACCTTTCGCTGCTGGCGGCAAGGCGCACGATGCCTTCGATCAGATCGTCTACGTAGCAGAAGCTGCGGGTTTGCGTGCCGCCTCCGTATACGGTGAGCGGTTCGCCGCGCAAGGCCTGCATCAGGAAGTTGGAAATGACTCGTCCGTCGCTGGGGTGCAGCCGGGGGCCGTAGGTGTTGAATATCCGGACCAGGTGGGTCTTAACACCGCGCGAACGGTTGTAGGCCATCACGAGGGCCTCGGCGTAGCGCTTGGCCTCGTCGTAGACCGAGCGCGGCCCCACAGGGTTCACATTGCCCCAGTAGTTTTCCGTCTGCGGATGCTCGAGGGGTTCGCCGTAGCACTCCGAGGTGGAAGCGTGCAGAAAGCCTGCGCCGTACTGCTCCGCAATCTTCAGGGCGTTCTCAGTACCGATCGAGCCCACGCGCAGGGTTTCGATTGCCAGGCGCAGGTACTCGGGGGGGCTGGCGGGAGAAGCCAGGTTGAAGACAAAATCTACCGGCCCTGGATCGGAACCCGCCGGGAAAGGTCGGCAGATGTCCCATTCCTCGAAACGAAAGCGGGAGTCACGCTCCAGGTGCGCCAGATTTTCCAGATTGCCGGTGGAAAGATTATCGACGCCGACAACCGAGTGCCCATCGGCCAATAAGCGATCCACCAAATGGGAACCGAGGAATCCGGCCGCGCCGGTAACCAATATGCGCATCATCGATGTAAAACGCTCCGAAGCTCTAAGATTGAGGGCCCGATTATCGGTAACTCACGGACAAGCCTGAAACCACCAGAGTAACTAGAACATTCTAGGCTTGCCTTGTTGCGCCTGGTATCTGGCCGGCCTGCCCATGCTGACATAAGTAAAGCCATGGTCCAGCATCTGCTGTGGCTGGTAAAGGTTGCGGCCGTCAATCACGATGGGAAACTTTACCGACTTGTTGAGCCGCACCAGATCGATGTCGGCGAATTCCTTCCAGTCGGTCAAAATCAATACCGCGTCTGCATCCTTGGATGCCTCGTAGAGGTCTCCGGCATAGATCATTCTGTCCGATGGCGGCAGCACTGCCTGGGCACGCTCCCTGGCGGCGGGATCGTAGGCTGTGACAATAGCTCCCGCATCCAGAAGTTTCTTGATCATGTCGATGGCGGGAGATTCGCGAATATCGTCCGTATCGCCCTTGTAGGCCAGTCCCAGGGCCGCCAATCGCTTGCCGCGCAGCGTCCAAAGCGCCGACAGCACCTTGTTGAAGAACACTTCCTTCTGCGTCTCGTTGATCTTGCGGATCTCATGCAGCAGTTGGAAATTCACGCCGCACTGCTGGGCTACCCAATGGAAAGCGGCCACATCCTTGGGGAAACAAGACCCGCCATAGCCCAACCCGGCCCGCAAAAATTTGGGCCCGATGCGCTTGTCCAGGCCCATTCCTATTGCGATGTCTTCGATGTCCGCATCCACAGCCTCGGCCAGGTTTGCCACCGCATTGATAAAGGAGATTTTCAGCGCCAGAAAAGCGTTGGATGCATGCTTGATGATCTCTGAGCTTTGTGCGGAGGTGACCAGCAATCGGGCTGGGCTCAAGCTGCTGCACGAGCCCTGCAATGCATCGGGCCGCTCGTAATAGCACCCTGAGGTGAGCGGCTCATAGATGCGGCGAAGCACTTCGGCTGAGCGCTCATTGCCGGCGCCGACCACGATTCGATCGGGATGCAGAAAGTCGATTACCGCCGTGCCTTCGCGCAGGAATTCCGGGTTCGATACCACGTCGAAACACGCTGGGTCCACGCCGTAGCGATGCAGCACCCGGCAAATCCACTCGTTGGTATAAACGGGCACCGTGCTTTTCTCCACGATCACCTTGTATGTGCTCATGGAACGGGAGATGGCGGAAACCACAGCCTCGACATAAGAGAGGTCGGCCGCGCCGGTATCTCCCTGTGGAGTGCCGACTGCAATAAATATGGCTTCGCTTTTCGTTACCGCCGCGGCAAGATCGCTGGTGAAAACTACGCCGCGGCCGCGGTGCCTGGCCAGCAATTCCGGCAGGTGCTTTTCGTAGATTGGTACCCCGCCTTCGCAAAGGGTCTTGACGCGCGCTTCGTCGTTGTCCACGCATGTGACGAAGTGGCCCATCTCGGCGAAACAAGCGGCGGCAACGAGCCCGACGTATCCCGACCCGATTACGCAAATGGAAACTTGCTTTGACATGTGTATCTGCTGACTCCTTCGCAATTTGTCCAGGGATAGCGGCGAGGGAAATTCCCCGCCGAAGAGGCTCTTCTTTAGGCTAACTGCATTGAGCGGGATGAGCAATCTCCGCGATGACTGTAGAACGCTCTTGCCTTCCATGCTCAATTCATTGGATGCGATATCGGTCTGGTAGAGTGAGATGGCATCGATGGAAAAATCTGGCCCGAGGATACTTCAGTACCGAAATCAACTCACCTCGTGAAGGATAGAGTAGTTGCATGATATCAACTGGACAGGCTGAACTTGCGCGGTTTGCGCCCTTTCGCATCGAGCCCCGTTTTGTGAACAGGGTTTGGGGTTTTCAGGATCTCCGTCCATGGTACGACTGCGTTACCAACGGGGAGCCCATCGCTGAAGTCTGGCTAACCGGGGATGAGTGCCTGGTTGCAACCGGCCCAAATACCGGGAAAGCGCTGGCCGCTTTGTTCCATGAGGCATCGCAAGCGCTGCTTGGAGCGGCAGCGCCGTCGCCCGAGTCGCCGCTCCTGCTGAAAGTGATCTTCGCCAGGGAAAAGCTGAGTGTCCAGGTGCACCCCGATGATAAATTGGCCCAGAAGTATGGCCAGCCCCGCGGCAAGACCGAATGCTGGTACGCCCTCGCGGCCGAACCGGGGGCGCAAGTGGCTGCCGGCCTCAAACCGGGGGTCACACTGGACCAGATTGACAAGGGCATTCGTGACGGCACCCTGGAACAGAGCCTGAACTTGGTCGGTGTCGAGACCGGGGACATGATTTTTGTGGATGCCGGAACTGTACATGCCATCTGGCCCGGATCAATTCTCCTGGAGACACAGCAGAATTGCGACATTACCTACCGGATGTACGACTACGGACGGCCTCGCGAACTACACGTCGACAAATCCCTTGAAGCTACTCGCCTCACTACCCGCGCCGGCAAGGTACTGCCCAAAAGTCTGGAAGACAGGACGATCCTCCTGGATGCGGAGTACTTTCGTATCGAGCGGATTCCAATAACCGGCAGTCGCGCCGGCAGCAGTCTTACAGGTGCGGGCGAGTCCGGTCCCGGGCTGGCCTATCTTTTCGCGGCCGCGGGAGCCGGCAAAATCAGTGGTCCCGGTTTCGAGCCGGTTGATTTGCCCCCCCGTGGCGTTGTCGCCGTACCGGCGGCCTCCCCCACCTTTTTGGTTGAAGACCAGGGCGCCCTCGACCTTATCCGCATCAAACCCAATTGGCCCGGAAAATCCGTATGACAGCGGGCTGGCGGGAATCTATTGTCTCCTATATCCGCGCCGAGGCGCAGCCGGTAGACAAGTTCGGACACATGCCCCGCCTTTACGCGCTGGCGGTTCGTCTCGGCTTAGGTACGGATTATGACGACGACATTCTCTTTGCCGCGGCATGGATGCACGATCTGGGGGTTTTCCTCGGCCACCGGCCTCAGGATCCGAAGGAGCTTGCGCGCTGGGATCACGTACCCTACACCATTGCTCGGTCACAGCAGTTGCTGGCAGCCTGGGGGTTCCCCGCGGAAAAACTCCAACCCGTCGCCGAAGTCATTCGAACTCATCAGCCTCAGGACGATCCTGAGCAATACGAGGCAGTTTTATTGAGGGATGCAGATATTCTGGAGCAGTTAGGCGCGATCGGAGCTTTCCGGGCGTTGGTTAAAGTGGGTCGCGACACACGCTTTCCCACTTTCTCGTCCGTACTTCCGGTCCTGCGGAGAGCCGTCGTGAATCTTCCACCCCTGTTGCGCACCGAAATTGCGCAACAACTGGCGGTACCAAGGGTTAAGTTATTATGTTCGTTGATTGCTGCGGTTGAGGACGAAGCCGCCGCATTTCTTTGTTGAGTGCTTCGGGCCCGTGCAAACAGGTGTTGAAAAGTCGAAAGTAACGTGAAAGTTGTAAATCGCTGTTACTGAAGTATAGTCGATGGCAAATGATTCCCAATATTTCTTTGAATCATCGCAAGGAGATCACATCTTTTGCGTTATGAAGGAGACGCAGCATGTTCTCGAAGCTTTATCTTAAGCTAGCGCTGTTTGCCCTTATGTTCACCGTGGCCGCTCCGGCCTTTTCGCAAGTCGCCGCCGCCGCCAGGGAAGGTGGCCTTCCGGTATCCGTGGGCGGTGGCTTTAACTATTGGGACACGGATTGGGCCACTACGAGAATGGAAGGCGGTACAGTGTGGGTGGACTATTACCCCACCGTGCTCCCGGCCTTTCTGCAAGGACTCGGTGTTGAGATCGAAGCCCGCGACGTCAGCCTCAACCCTGGCGTCAACGAGAAAAACCTTCGCTATGTGACCGCCGGCGGAGGAGCAATTTATTCCTGGCACCATTTCCATAACATCCACCCTTACGGCAAATTCGACATGGCATTTGGCGGCTTGAATTTTACAAGTGGGGTAGCTGCCTAAGTACAGCAGCCCCAATATATGGGGCCATCTCTTCGGGCCGCATACCGCCAGATAGTGAGCTATCATGCTGGAAACACAGAGTATAGATCGCAGCATTAGTGAACCAGCAACCACAACCTATAGCGCGCACTGTACTTAGGCAGCTACCCCACTTTTACAATTCCACAACTCCCCCTGTATACGCATGACACGCGAACCGTCTACGGGCCTGGCGGGGGAGTTGAGTATCGGATCTACCACCACATTTGGGCCCGTGTGGACTACGAGTACCAGTTTTGGCCTGAACTCTTTGGTCCCCACTCCCTGAATCCGCGCGGCTTTACCTTCGGCGCCATGTACGATTTCCGGCATCGCAGCCGGCCGTGAAGCTGGCGAATGGGAACGCAAAAGTTTAGCTAACAGAGCAAACAGGCTGCGGAAAACCTCAATCGGCAGGGCGGGGGATTCAACCCCCGCTTGAAGCCGACAGAATCGATCGGGACGGCGCGAAACCGCCCACCGCAGGCGCTCCGAGCATGCGCCGCCGGCAAATGCTCGATTCATGCCGCATCGATAGTGCAAAATATAAAGCGATATGAGCTTCCGATTCGTACTCCCCGCTGAGCTTCGCGACGCCGTTGAAAACGGCGCCGCCGATTGGACCACTAACCACAAGGTTGACCGCTTCTGGAAAAAAGACCCCTCCCTCTGGACCCGCGACGGCGAGGAAAAGTGGTTAGGCTGGATCGACATCGTCGAGCGTGAACAAAAAGATCTGTCGGCGTTTGCCGCGCTGGCCGCGGACGTAAAGACTGCGCGTTTCAAGTCCGTGCTTCTTCTCGGAATGGGCGGCTCCAGCTTGTGCCCGGAAGTTTTGGCCGTCACTTTTGGCCCGCAAGCAGGTTTTCCAGTGCTGCACATCGTCGATTCTACCGATCCCTCACAGGTCAAAGCCGCCCGCGACAAAGTCAACCTGGCCGAAACGCTGGTGATCGTTGCCAGCAAATCCGGTTCAACGCTTGAGCCCAACGTACTCAAGCAATACTTCTTTGCCGAAATGACCAAGGCCGTGGGCGCTGACAAGGCAGGCAGCCATTTCCTGGCGATTACCGACCCGGGCTCAAAAATGGAGCAAGTGGCCAAGGCCGATGGATTCCGCCGGATCTTCTACGGCGATCCCACCATTGGCGGCCGCTTCTCGGCGCTCTCGAATTTCGGCGTGGTGGTCGCCGCCGTCGCCGGGCTCGATACCGCCAAACTTCTTGCCGAGGCGGCAAAGGGCGTGGCATCGGCAAAGCAGGCGCCCTCCGCCAATCCAGCCGTGCAACTGGGACTGGCATTGGGCTCGGCCGCCAACGCAGGCCGCGACAAGATCACCATCTTCACTTCGCCGGAAATCCACGACCTGGGTGCGTGGCTGGAGCAGTTGATCGCCGAATCCACCGGCAAGCTGGGCAAGGGAATTACCCCAGTGGACCGCGAGGCCATAACTGCGCCGGAGGTCTACGGCAACGACCGCATCTTTACCTACGTTCGGCTCACAGGCACGGCCGATGTTTCGCAGGACGCCAAGGTTGCGGCCCTCGAGGCAGCCGGCCACCCGGTCGTGCATATCGAGATTTCTGACCCCTACGAGATTTTCGGACAGTTCTTTACGTGGGAAGTCGCCACGGCGGTAGCCGGCTCGGTAATGGGCATCAATCCGTTCAACCAGCCGGATGTAGAGTCGGCCAAGATCGAAACCCGCGCCCTCACCTCGGCCTACGAGCAGACCGGCAAGTTGCCGGAGCGGAAGCCGATTCTGAATGACGCCGGGATCGAGCTTTACGCGACCGATGCTTACGCCGCCACTCTCAAGGCCGCCGCGCCCTCGGCAACCCTGGCCGGGCTGCTGCGTGCGCACTTCAGCCAGATTCATCCCGACGACTATTTTGCCGCACTCGCCTTTCTGCCCATGTTCCCTGAACACGAGGCGGCAATTCAGCTCTTCCGCCACAAAGTGCGCGACGCCAAACGGGTTGCCACTTGCCTGGGCTTCGGGCCGCGATTCCTCCACTCCACCGGCCAGGACTACAAGGGCGGCCCCAACACCGGCGTCTTTTTGCAGATCACCGCGGACCACGCCTTCGACGTGGAGATTCCCGGCCAGAAGTTGAGTTTTGGCGTAGTAATCGACGCCCAGGCCGGCGGGGATCTGGCGGTGCTGGAGTCCCGCGGCCGCCGTGCCTTGCGGGTTCACCTGGGGTCCGATATCGCGGCTGGCTTGAAGACCTTGTCAAAGGCCATCGATCAGGCACTTGCCTGAAGACCGGATGAAATGCGCGGAAATGAGGCCGCACCGGCCCATTTCCGCCCTTCAGGTTGCCTGTAAATCTCCCATTTGTGTGCAAATCTATACAGCCTGCTCACCAATCCGCCTGCAATGGTCCGATTACCCCCAAAGTCCAGGAGGGAAGAGAGGACCCTGAGTCCCGCTCGTTTATCGCTTCCCCGATTCCAGCGGCGAGTCCTGCCCGGAATATCTCACGCGCGTAGCTGTGCCGCATTCACCCCCCTATCTTGAATGAACGGAACTTTCTCCCGTGAACGGTGTTCCAATCGATGACGGCCTTCCTGATTTTCCGTCTAATCGACGTTGAGCCGTGAGCATGAGCAAAGGATAGAGGAGACGCAACGATGATACGGCAATTGCTGAAGAGTTTTGCTCCCCGTGTGTTGGCTTGGTCCGGGGCGGTTGCCCTTTCCAGCGTAATGGCGATAGCCCAAAGTGCGCCGCCGGCGACCGGCCAGCGCAGCGACGGACAGATCGAAATGGATGTTGTGCATGCCCTCGATGCATCGCCTGCGCTAAAGAAAGACCTCATTACCGCCGCCACCATTCAGAGCGAAGTTACGCTCGCGGGAACCGTGGCCAGCGACGCCTCACGGGAATTGGCGGAGTCCATTGTGGCCCACGTCACCGGCGTCACCGTGGTGCATAACAACCTGAAGGTGGGCAATCCCCAGGACGCTCAGAACGCGCTACCCCCCGATACCAGCGCGGACAGCAGCGATCCTGGCATTGAACCCCAAGGCGACAATGGCCCAATGCCCCGGCCTCGGCAGCAGGCCCCCGGTCAGGATCAAGCCCAGGATCAAGCCCAGGATCAAGCCCAGGGCCAGCCCTGGGATCGTGAGCGCGCCCCAGACCAGGATCGCGCCCAGGCCCCTCCGCCTCCGGACTCGCGGCCTCAGTATGGGCGGCAGGGTTATCCTCCTCCGCCACGGGATTATTACGAGGCTCCCAAAGGTCCAGTAACCGTTCCCCAGGGAACCTTGATCCAGCTCCGGACCAACGAGCCTTTGGAAAGCCGAAGGGCCAAAGAAGGCACCCCGGTTCAATTCACAGTGATTCAAGACGTGGTTTTCGGCGGCGTTTTGGCTATTCCGCGCGGCGCCACCGTTCACGGAGTCGTCACCGAGACCAGGAGAGCGGGCGAGTTGACCGGAAGCGCGGAATTGGCGCTTCGGCTCACCTCTCTTGACCTCGGCGGGCAGAACTACGAGCTTCGCAGCGATCAGTTCAAGGTTAGAAGCCCGGGCAAAGGCGAGTCGACCGCCGGCCACATGATTGGCGGCGCCTTGATCGGCGCGATTATCGGCGGCGTGGTGGGTCGTGGTGAAGGAGCAGCCATTGGCGCCGGTGTAGGTGCGGGCGCCGGCGCGGCAGCCTCGGCAGCTTCTCCGGGACCGGGGATTTGGATTCCTGCTGAAGCACTGGTCGAATTCCACCTGGCGGAACCGGTCACAGTCAACCCGGTGAGCCGGGAAGAAGCAGCCCGTCTGGCGCAGGGTCTTTATCCCGGCGGCCCCACGCTCTACCGGCGCCCCGGCTACTATCGCCCCGGCTATTACCGCCCGGCAGGCCCCTATGGTAACTATCCCTACCGCTACCCGCCGGTGTATTACCGGCCGTACTTCGTCACCGGCGGGTACTACTATTGGCGCTGAAGGCTCGGCAATCCCCTGACTGAGTCGCGGGCATCCCGGGTTCCGGGGTGCCCGCGCTATTTTTTTGGAAGACTCCACCCTTCCCTGGGAATCAGTTGGGCCGGGCGACTCAGTCTCAGGTTCGTCTATAATGGCAGAGAATCGCATCGAGCGAGAATTGCGCTCTGATGGGAGATGCCCGCCCCGCCGCAGTGCTGCAGGCTCACCATCCGCGCGCATAGAGAGTTGAAGGCTTAAATCCACCCATGATCCGTTTCCTGCAAAGAGACAATCGCCTCACCAAGGCACTTTTCATCGTCATCATCGCCGCCGCTTCGGTGTCCATGGTGGTCTACCTCATCCCCGGCCTCACTGGCCAAAGCGCCGCAACCGGCGACACGTATGCCGTGGTTTATCCGCACTGGTATAACCGCTTCCTTTCTTCCGGGGAGACGATCAGCCAGCAACGCGTGAGCCAGATGGCCCGCCAGCAGGCTCAGCAGCAACACTACCCGGACAATCCGATGATCATGAACCTGCTTGAGCAGCGAATCGGCCAGCAAATGGTGCAGCAGCAGATCATGCTCGCCGAGGCCGACAAACTGGGCATCCGCGCCACCAACGCGGATGTGATCCAGTTTCTGCACAACGGGCCAACCGGGCAGGTCCTCTTCCCCAACGGGGTGTTCATTGGCGACGACCAGTACGCCCGGCTCATCTCTGAGCGGCTCAATACCACCGTCACGGAATTTGAGAACGATGTGAAGCGGGATATCGTCATCAAGCGGCTCCAGGCGCTCATCACTGCCGGAGTTGCCGTCGGCGACCAGGAAGTTCGCGACAAGTACCGCAAGGACAACATCAAGATCAAATTCGACTACGCGGTCATTTCCGTGGACGATTTGCGCAAGCAGATCAATCCCAGCGACAGCGACATCGAGGCATTCTTCAAGAAAAACGTCGCGCGCTACGCCTCGGCCGTTCCTGAAGAGCGCAAGATCGCTTACTTTGCTTTCACGCCCAACCAGTTGCCGGGCGGGGTACCGCAGCCCAGCCAGCAGGAGATTCAGCAGTATTTTGCCGCGCACCAGTCCGAGTATTCGATTCCCGAGCAGGCCAAGTCACGGCATATCCTCATCAAGGTTGACGCCGGCGCGGATGCCAAAACCGATGCCGCCGCCAAGGCCAAGGCCGAGGGTCTGCTCAAGCAGATTCAGGGTGGCGCAAACTTTGCCGACGTGGCGAAGAAGAACTCAGACGATCCCGGCAGCAAGGATTCTGGCGGCGAACTTGGTTTCGCGCAGCGCGGCCACATGGTACCGGAGTTCGACAGCGCCATCTTCACACAGAAGATTGGCGACACCAAGATTGTGAAAAGCCAGTTCGGCTACCACATCGTCCAGGTCGAGGAGCGCCAGCAGGCCCACGCCCAGCAGTTGAACGAGTTGCTGCCCACTATCCAGGCCACGCTGATTCGCCAGAAAGCGGCAACGGCGGAAGAGAACTACGCGCACGCCTTGACCTCCGAAGCAATCAAGAATGGCCTGGAGAAGACTGCCGCGGCTCATCGCCTTGATGTGGCCACTACTCCGTTGGTAGGGCGCCAAGGCGTCGTTGCTGCCCTGCCCGACGGTTCGCAGATGATCTCAAAGGCGTTCGAGTCCAAGCAGGGCGACCCGCCGCAATTTGCCACTACCGGCGAAGGTTACGCGATCTTCCAGGTTACTGGAGTGGCCGCGGCTCACGCCCCTGCCTTTGCCGACTGGAAAGCCAAGGTCACCGAAGACTATCGCGATGAGCGACTGCCCATATTGCTCAGCCAAAAGACCGCGGAATTGGCGGCCAAGGCGAAGAGCTCGAACGACCTTGCCAAGACTGCCAAGGAAATGGGCGCCACGGTAAAGACCAGCGACCTGGTTGGCCAAACAGGCCAGGTGCCGGATCTCGGTCAAGTGGGCCAGGTAGCGCCACAACTCTTCGACATGACCCCTGGCGCAATCAGCGGACCCATCAATGCGCAGCGCACCGGCGTAGTGGCAAAGTTGGTGGACAAGCAGGAGCCAACTGTCGATGAGATCGCCAAGAACTATGACCAGATGCGCGATCAGATTCTTGAAGAGCGGCGCTCGGAAGCTTTCAACGTCTTTTCGAGTACCGTCTTTAACGACTACAAGAAGAAGAATCGCATTCGGCTCAACGCCAAGGCCCAGTCCTCTGAAGCTCCGGGAGAATAGCCCTGCACGCATCAAACCGACGGCAAAAAGCCCGCATCCAGAATTGGACGCGGGCTTTTTGCGCTGAAGAAGAATTAGCTGGCTTTGAAATGGCATGGTTTTAAAACCTGCCCTCAAACGGCGGTCTTGTAGTAAGGCACGACTTCTAGCTTGTCCTGAGCGCCGTCGAAGGATGCCAATAAAGCCAATGGGCTTTACAGGCTGCGGAAAAAGGCATCGTTTTGAAAGGGCACGACTTTAGTCGTGCCGATAAAGCCAATAGAACCAATGGGCTGTAGCCCCTGCGGGACGCCATTGGGCCATTTCGCTACGCTTGAGGCCTTTTTCCGCAGCCGGTTTAAGTCGCTGCGGAAATCCACCTTCTTGGCTGTCCGTTAGCGGACAAAGAACTTCGAAAGTGGACAGCATGAACGCCAGGCTTACCGGGGCTTCTCCGCTAACACGTTGTGTACAAGGCATTTCCAGTCGGCGGCTTGGTCAGACCTTTGGCCACGAAATTGCACCTGCTCAAGAGACCTCTCCAAGTGTGGAGAGGAGTCAGTCGAAACAACAAGTCAGCTTTTCCATTGAGGAACGAACGAACCAGGAGGCTTGCCATGGCGTATTTTGAGCGGGTTCGCGATGTGGTTTCCGAGCCTTTTAGCCCGGATATTATCCGGCAGCGCACAGCTTCGGGCTGGCAAATGGTTTCCATCGAGTGGCGCCGCGAGCTGCCTGATTCCGAAACTCCGCCGGAAGGCGGGTTCAGCGAAGAGATTCCCTACGGCCTGCGCATCTCCGACGACTGCCAACGTCTGGAGCCCCATCCCCGCGAGCACCAGGCGCTGATGCTCATGATGGAGTTGCTGGTCCAGGACTTCTCTTATTCCAGTATTGTCAGCGACCTGAACGAGAAGGGCTTTCGCATGCGCGACGGCAGGCCATGGAGCCGCGTAGCCGTCTTCAACATGATCCCCCGGCTCATCGAAGTTGGCCCCAGGTTCTTCTCCAGCCAGGAATGGGACAAACGCCGCCAAAGGTTCGCCAAGGCGAAAGCGCCCGAAGCTTGAGGAACACTACTAGCCCGCACCTGAGCCTCAATGCTCTGAAGGGTACGGGCTTCAGCCCGTACATCAAACCAACCATTAACTCCGTGGGCTTTAGCCCCTGAGGGAATCCAAACCGACGCGCGGATGAATTCACTTTGCGGCTTGCACCGGTTAGCCGTATCCTGAAATCCATGTGCATGCCAAATTCGAAAATCCTCGCGTTTGCCACCTTGTTCGCCGTGGCCGCTTCTCTTTCAGCGCAACAGCCCGCAGCGCCCAAGCCCGAAGACACGGAAGTATGGACGCCCGAGCCCAAAGTCGTCACTCCCGGCGCAACCTGCACGGCTCCGCCTTCCGACGCCACCGTCTTGTTCGACGGCAAGAACCTCGACCAATGGGTCACGGTCAAGGACAAGTCGCCGGCCAAGTGGACCGTCGCCGGCGGCGTAATGACCGTCAACAAAGCGCCCGACGCCGGCAGCATCGAAACCAGGCGGCCCTTCAAAAACTACCAGCTTCACATCGAGTGGAAGATCCCCGAGAACATCACCGGCAGCGGCCAGGCGCGCGGTAACAGCGGCGTGTTTCTTGCCTCTACCGGCCTCGGCGACGACGGGTACGAACTCCAGGTTCTCGACAACTACAACAACAAGACCTACGTCAACGGCCAGGCCGGCAGCATCTACAAGCAGGCAATTCCGCTCGCCAACGCGAATCGCAAGCCCGGGGAATGGCAGACCTACGACGTGGCGTGGACAGCGCCAACCTTCAACAACGACGGCGCGCTCAAAACCCCGGCGTACGTCACGGTGCTCTTCAATGGCATCCTGGTGCAGAATCACTTCGAGCTGAAGGGCCAGACTCTTTACAACGGCAAGCCGTTCTACAAAAAATACGAGACCGCCCCAATCAAGCTGCAAGCGCACGGCGACAAAAGCGAGCCCATCAGCTTCAGAAATATCTGGGTCAGGGAGATTGATTAGGCGGCTCAATCCCTACTTGAAAATCGGCCCCAACGACCCCGGATTGTCTCCCAGCCGCGGGTCAACGCGAAAATCCCATACCGACTGATTGATGTCCGAAGCGGAAAGAATCTCCACCAGCGCATACTCGCCAATGGTCAGCGTCGTCTGCGGCTGGATGCGCAGCCAGTGCTTCCCCGGCAGCACCTCCACCTTGGCGGGGATCACGTCTTCGTTCTGGGTCACTGTCCCGGCCGCGCTCATATGGATGGCTCCCACAATGCGCAGGCCTTTGCGCTCGTCCACGCGAACAATGGCAAAGCCGGAAGCCGGCGAATGCGCGCCATGTTTGCGATTCACTACATCTTTGGCGCTGCCCACATTCACCGTCATGGCGTGGGACAGCACCTTCTCGGCGTTGTCCTGCGCCCCAAGCGACAGATAAACCGCCGGGTCGTTCACGTGCAGATGCACCTTGGCGTGAGCGCCCTCAAGTTCAAGATTCGCCTTGGCGCCCGCCAGGGGGTTCAATGTGCTTAGCCCGTGTTTGGTCTTGGCGTTCAATCCCAGTTCCACCGGCAGCAGTTCCACCAGTTCCGGTTTGCCTTCATAGGTGTCCAGCACAAACACGCCATCTTCGTCCGGCAACTCCAGGCCTTTGGCCACCTCGGGCATCCTGGCCTTTTGCTCATCGCGCTCGGCTGCTGCTTCTTTGTCGATGTCCCCCGCCTCTTTCATGGCAGGCGAAGCGTCTTCCTCGGGCTGGCCGGAGTGGTCCCGCTCCCACTTGCGTGTCGCCTCCCAGTCCACCAGGTCCAGTGGCAGCTCCTCCCAATCCCCGCTCCGTTCCACCGAGATGTAGCGCACGCGGTCGCCCACAATCTCATATTTGCGCACAATCTGGTAATTGCCATCCTTGAGAACCAGGTGATGGAAGGTGGTCGTATCGGTCGGCTTGGGTTTCAAGGGAAGGGGCTTTGCATTCTGCGCCGTAGCCGCCGCAAGGGGCAGCAACAGTGCCGTCAAGCCTGCCAAAAGCATCTGCCGCAAATGTCTGGATTGCTTCATCGCCCCTACAGCTTAGACGAATCGTACGACCCTGTGTTTGCGCCGCTCCCGCGAAAAAGAAGCGGGGGCCGTAAACCCCTCTGCCCATCCTGCGCGTCTAATCTCTGTATCCTTGAAGATAAGGGCTCGTTTTATTGACGGGATTTGAAACACACTTTCGCGACAACCGACGCTCAAAGCAATTCGCTTTGCCTGCGGCCGCCGTGGTGTGTCTCCTGCTGCTCGCGTTGCTGGCTGTTGTCCAGGTGGCCCACGTGCATCCGCTCGGCAGCGAGGCCGACCATTGCCAGCTCTGCGTGGTCATGCACTCGGCGGCTCCAGCCGCGGCCGCCGTCGCAATCGCCGCCCCGGTCACCGTTGGCACCCCGATCCCAAACGTAGAAGCGCTTCCCAAGATCCACCACTTCCATCCAAAGCTCTTCACCCGCCCCCCTCCAACTGGCTGCTAATCCATCGTTCCGGATTCCTCATTCGATTGGCCCTCGGAAACGGGGCTTGCCCCTTCTTCAATCGCGAAGAGTGAACAGCCTTCCAGGAATCCATCCCTCCGATCCGGAAACGATGCTTCGCGACTACTCAGGCCTCGCCTCATTTTCCCGCAGCCTGGTTCCAGTCACAGTCAGCCATTCGGAGGCATCATGCAGTTCAAGCGCTTCGCCATTTTTTGCATCCTTCCCTTCACTGCCCTGCTTTTATCGGCACATAATCCGTCCGCGCTCGGTCAAAGTGGCACTGCCGGCGACGTGCGCGGCACGGTCACCGATCCCACCGGAGCCGTAATCCCCGGAGCGATGGTCAACCTGGTCAATCCGGTCAGCGGCTTCAACCGCACCCAAACCACCGACGCGGCCGGAGAATTCGACTTCTCCAATGTTCCGTTCCATCCCTATCGGATCAAGGTCTCCGCCAATGGCTTTGCCCAGCTAAGCCAGGCCATTGAGGTCCATTCGGCGGCGACCGCAGGACTCAAACTTGTTCTCCAAATAGCTGCAGCCGACTCCACCGTCACCGTCGAAGCCAGTGGCGATCTTGTCGAGAACGACTCCACCTATCACACCGATGTGGATCGTGAGCTATTCACCAAGGTACCCCTGGAAAGCGAGTCCTCCGGCATCAGTTCGCTGGTCACGCTTTCCACCCCCGGCATCTCCGCCGACTCGAACGGTCTCTTCCATGGCATGGGCGATCACGCGCAGAACTCATTCTCCGTGGACGGCCAGGCCATTACCGACCAGCAGAGCAAAGTCTTCTCCAACCAGGTCCCGCTCGACTCCGTCCAATCGCTTGAAGTCATCAGCGGTGCGCCTCCAGCCGAGTTCGGCGACAAAACCAGCGTCGTCATCAAGGTGACCACCCGCTCCGGCCTCGATACGCCCAAACCCACCGGCAATGTCAACACATCCTACGGCTCCTTCGGCTCCGTCAATACCGGCTTCAACCTCGCCGCGGGAAGCAGGAAAGCGGGCGACTTTATTTCCGCCAACTTTCTCAACACCAGCCGCTTTCTTGACCCACCGGAGTTCAAGGTCCTTCACGACAAGGGCAACGAAGCCAACTTCTTCAACCGCGCCGATTACCGCTTCAACGCCAATGACACCGTGCAATTGAACCTTGGCTACACGCGCTCCTGGTTTCAAACCCCCAACAACTACGACAACCTGGATCCCGCGCAGTTCAACAGTTCATTCGCCTCCGGTTCCCTGCCCGCCACCGACCAGCGCTCCAAGATCGGCACCGTCAACATCGCGCCCACCTGGACGCATGTGTTGAGCGCGAATTCCGTGCTCAACACCGGCGCGTTTTTGCGCAAGGACCAATTCGACTACTACCCAAGCCGCAATCCTCTCTCCGACCTGGGGCCCGCAAACCTGCAGCGTGAGACCGTTTCCCAAACCCGCAGCCTCACCAATTTCGGCGTCCATTCCGACATTTCATGGAGCAAAGGCAGGCAAAACGTCAAGGGCGGCGCCACCTATTCGCAAACGCTGCTTCGCGAGAACGACGGCCTGGGCGTTGTCGATCCCACCCTGAACGCGCCCTGCCTCGACGCCAATGGCAACCCGGTGGTCAGCATGCTGCTCACCTCGCCGAGCCAATGCCTGGGCCATGCCTATGCGCCAAACCCGAATTACCTGCCCGCACTGGCCCTCTACGACTTCACGCATCCCGTCCAGAGCACGGGCCTCTACTATTTCCACGGCCGCGCCGACGTAAAGGAAACCGCCCTCTACCTTCAGGACAGCATCATCGCCGGCAACTGGCTCTTCAACCTGGGCATTCGTGGCGACCTCTACAACGGACTGACCGTAGCCCGCCAGGCTGAACCGCGCCTCGGCCTCAGTTACCGGGTCAAGCGCACGAGCACTGTTCTCCGCACGTCTTATGCGCGCACGCTGGAGACGCCCTTTAACGAGAACCTGGTCCTCTCCAGCCAGGGCTGCGACTCCCCCGTGATTCAAGGCCTGGTTCCATGCGTCACCGCCTCATTGCCGCCGGGTTATCGCAACGAGTTTCATGCCGGCTTGCAGCAGGCCGTGGGCCGCCACCTGGTTCTCGGCGGCGAGTACATCTGGAAGTACACCCACAACAGCTTCGACTTCAGCGTCCTCGGCAACACGCCTATTACATTCCCCATTGACTGGCATAACTCGAAGATACCGGGCTTTGCCGCCAACGCCAGCGTGCCTGACTTCCATGGATTTTCAGCCCAGGTCGTAATGTCCAGCGTGGCTGCCCGCTTCTTCTCGCCCCAGGTGGGCGGGCTGGGCACCGTGCCGAACGTCGCCGTCGGTCAGGCCTTCCGCATTGACCACGATGAGAAGTTCAACGAGACAACTCATCTTCAGTACCAGGTCGCCAAGCATGGGCTGCTCACCGGGCTTTGGGCCGGTTGGAACTGGCGCTTCGACTCCGGCCTGGTAGCCGGAGCAATGCCCTTCGCCACCGACACGACCACCCCCGTAGACCTGAGCAGCCTCACCTTCGATCAGCAGGCGCAGTCGGGAATTCTGTGCAATGGAATCGCCGCAACGCCCACTTCAGGGTTCCAGTCCTGCCTCCCGTCGCAGTACAAGTCCTCGCTGATTTCAATTCCCGCACCGGGCACGGAAAACGACGACCACAACCCGCCGCGCGTCGCGCCGCGGAGTCTTTTCGATATCGCGATCGGACATGACAACGTGTTCCGTGGCGATAAGTACAAAGTGAGTCTCCAACTCACGGCAATCAACCTGACGAACAAGTACGCGCTCTACAACTTCCTTTCAACGTTCAGCGGCACGCACTACGTAACACCTCGTGCGCTTACGGCGGAGGTCGGGTTCCACTTCTAGAGTTGACGTTCAACCGAAAAGAGGCGGCTCGGTACGGGCCGCCGTTTTTTTGCATCTTAATTCCGGTTTTGTAAACGAATGTAAAACAACGCCAAGCCGGGGAAAGCGAGCACCCGGATTGGTAGAATAAAAGAAATCGCCATTCCAGTCCGCGCATCTACTTGCCGGTGGGGGAGATCATTGTTTATTAAGTTCGCCGCAAGACTCACGGTGTGCTTTGCGCTCACCATCCTTTGCCCATCGCTGAGCGCCGCCCAGCAGAGCACGCCATCATCAAGTCCGGATTCACCGGAACAATCGCAGGCGCAGACTCCCGCGCCGGGCCAGGCTCCAGCTGCGGTGCAGCCGGGGCCGCAGAGTAAAGACAAGAAGACCCAGGATGCAACCGGCCAGGGCAAAACCGCAGGCACCTCGAATGACCGGCTTCTCTTTGCCCTCCCGAACTTCTTGAGCCTGGAAAATGGCGGTAAGGTTCCGCCGCTGACGGCCAAGCAGAAATTTGCAGTCGTAGCGCGGGGTACGTTCGATCCCGTGCAATTCCCGTGGTGGGGCTTGCTGGCAGGCATCAATCAAGCGGACAACGCCGAGCCCGCCTACGGGCAGGGCTTTGAGGGCTATGCCAAGCGCTACGGAACGACTGCTGCGGACGGCATCATCGAGAACTTTATGACGGCTGCCGTTCTGCCCGCGCTGCTGCATCAGGACCCGCGCTTCTTCCAGTCCGGCAAGGGCGGGTTTGCGCGCCGGGGTGGCTATGCGATCAGCCGGATCTTCGTCACCCGAGGTGATTCCGGGCATTCGCAATTCAACTACTCCGAGGTTTTTGGAAGCGCCTTAGCGGCCAGCATTTCGACCTTCAGCTACCATCCGAGGAGTACATACCTCAGCACTCCAACCAACCCGCACCTGTTTATTCCTTCCGACCGAACCTTGGAGAACACGGCCAAAGTGTGGGGCACGCAGGTCGGCCTCGACACGTTCACTATCGTCCTGAAGGAATTCTGGCCTGACATCCACCGTGCAGTATCGCGCAAGCACAAGACTGATCCCGGTAACTCTACCCCGCCTCCGGCTCCGTAGCGTTCGAACATCCGCACCTGATGCGCGCTTGACCGTACTCATGTGATTTGAATCACAGCGTGGGCGGCGGCGTCTCCCTAATATCTCCCCAGTTGTCGAGCTGTGCCGAAGCCCCAGCTCGGCTTTGGACTGCCCGATGGGGAGATGCTCATGAAATGGATGCTGGTGATGGTTGCAGCCGCTGTGCTTGCAGTCGGACTGTATGCCAGCGGCCCGCAATCCTCTGTCAGCGCAATCGTCGTGGACTATCCGTCGGAAGGATCGCTGTTTCCGCCTGACATTATTGCGCCGACGTTCCAGTGGCGCGATGCGGAGGCGGCGGCGACGGCGTGGCGGATTGACGTTACGTTCGCCGACCGCGCGCACGCTCTACAGTTTTGGTCGCAGGGCGAGAAGATGAAACTGGGGGAACTGGACACGAGCCTGGTCGGCTACGTGCCGCCTACTCTTACGCCCGAGCAGGAAGCGGCACACATCTGGAAGCCGGACCCGAAGACCTGGGCCGAAATCAAGAAACACTCAGTCAAAGGCCCCGCCACTGTCATCTTCACGGGGTTTCGCAGTGAGAACGCGGGCGAACCGGTTTCGCAGGGCCAAGTGCGAATCCAAACTTCGACCGATCCGGTGGGAGCACCCATTTTCTATCGCGATGTTCCTCTCATTCCAACACCGCCGGAGCAGGGCGAGCGCGGAGTGATCAAGCCGCTGCCGGATTCTGTTCTGCCTAAGATCAAGTGGCGGCTTCGCTATATTTCCGGCACCGAGAACAAGGTGGTGATGGAGGGGCTGCCAACGTGCGCGAACTGCCATTCCATTGCGCGCGATGGCAAGACGCTGGGGATCGACGTGGACGGGCCGCAGAACGACAAGGGGTTGTACGGGCTGATTCCGATCCACAAAGTCAGTTCGATCAGCAATGATTACATCATTCACTGGAGCGCGTTCAGCGACAAGCTGGCGCAGAAGCGCTTCGGATTCATGTCGCAGGTCTCGCCGGATGGAAAGTACGTCATCACGTCGATCGACGTGCCGGGTGGGCACGGGACGCGAGTGGTGGACCGCCTCTACAACGGCTTCTTCACGGACTACGGATTCGGGCAGGTGTTCTTTCCCACGCGGGGAGTGCTGGCGTGGTACAGCAAGGAGACCGGTAAGCTGCATGTTCTCCCGGGAGCGGATGATCCGAACTTTGTACAGACCAGCGCGTTCTGGAGTCCCGACGGCAAATATCTGGTGTACTCGCACGGCGTGGCAAAGGATCCGTATGAGACGGGGCATCCGAGGGCGCTGTATGCCAACGATCCCAACGAAACGCAGATGCAGTATGACCTGTATAAGATCCCGTTCAACGACGGCAAGGGCGGCAAGGCCGAGAGACTGATCGGCGGTTCGGAAAATGGGATGAGCAACAATTTTCCGAAGGTGTCCCCCGACGGCAAGTGGATTGTGTTTGTGCGCAACAAGAATGGGCTGCTGATGCGGCCGGACAGCCACTTGTACATCGTGCCGTTTGCGGGCGGGAAAGAGCGGCTGCTCAACTGCAATCTGAAGACGATGAACTCCTGGCACAGTTGGTCGCCGAACGGGCGCTGGCTGGTGTTCTCGTCGAAGACTCCGTCGCTTTATACGCAGATGTACCTGACGCACATTGATGAGAATGGAAATGACACTCCGGCCGTTCTGATTGAGCACGCCACGGAGTCAAATCGCGCGGTCAATATTCCTGAATTTATGAACATCGCGCCCGGCGGTCTGGAGAAGATCGACGCGCCCGCGACGGAGTTCTACCGGCTGTTCGACGTCGCGGTGCAGTTGGCCGACAAGAAACAGTATGACGCCGCGGTGCCGGCGTGGAAGCAGGCTCTGGCGCTGGCGCCGGAAGATCCGCGGGGTCACAACAATCTGGGCGTGGCACTGGTAGCGACGGGAAAATTTGACGAAGCCATTGTGGAGTACAAGAAGTCGCTGGAGCTGAATCCTTCGAGTTCTCAGACTCACAATAATCTGGGAAGCGCGCTGGCGGAAGCGGGACGGGTGGACGAAGCGCTGCCGGAATTCCAGAAAGCGGTGGAGTTGAATCCGGACAACGGGGCGGCGCGTGTCAATCTAGGAAATGCTCTGGCCGCTAACGGCGGGCATCTGGACGAAGCCATTCAACAGTTGAACAAGGGCATCGAACTGCAGCCAGAATCGGCGAGCGCGCAGAACGGACTGGGGGTCGCACTGGCGCGGGCGGGCAGGCTGGACGATGCCGTGCTGCACATGGAGAAAGCCGTTTCTCTCGCACCGCAAGCGGCTGATTATCGCTATAACTTCGGGCGCGTGCTGGCGGCGAAGGGAGATCTTCCGGCGGCGGTGGTGCAGTTCGAGGAGGCCGCGAAACTCTCTTCTATGCAAGAACCGACGATTCTCGAAATGCTGGCGGCAACGTATTCCGACACCGGTCGTTATTCGGAGGCCGTGAGCACGGCGCGGAGCGCGTTGGAGTTGGCGGTCCGGCAGCAGAACGACGGGCTGGCTGCGAGGTTGAAGGCGAGTTTGGCGCGGTACGAGGGGCTGGCGCGCAGTGGGACGGGACCGACGGCGACACCGTAGGGACTCGCCTGCGAGGCCAAGATGGCCTCGCGACAGCCGGCAGGATGCCGGCGCTACTTACATCGTTCGCTTGGGCTCGAAAGCCCGGTCCACTACCAGTTCGGGATGCAGGCGCCGAAACGTCTCGGCCACGTGGCAGTTCCAGCAAACCGGTTGGTATCTGGAGAAAACATCGGGAAGCTGTTCGGGGCGGAACTCGCGCCACTCGGTGGTCTTGAAATCCGGGCCCAGCAATGCAGGCGCGTGATCCAGATGATGAAGCTCGCCGATCGGCTTGTGGCAGAACGCGCAGCTCTTCCCTTCGTACCATTGCGCGACGATGTTCCAGACCAGGCAGTTGGCGGGACCGACCTCGATCTGGCTCAGGCATTCCTGGCCGCAATCCTGACGCTCGGGCCAGCGCGAACATTCCTTCAGACGCAGCGTTGGCTCAGCGAGGAAGGCTCCGACAGCGGCTTCACCGGCGGCAACGTCCACGGCTTCCGGTTCGTGGGTCTCGGGACAAGTGATGAGGCGTTTTCCGCGATAGCTGAAATAGGCTCGGATTCCGGGGATGGCACGAAAAACGAAGAGACCAGCTGCCAGCGCAACGACGACAAATGTAATGAACTGTGTGACCGTCATGGAGCACCTCCGGAAGGCGGCTGTCAGCCGTCAGCTATCAGCTATCAGCTTTCAGCAAAACGACTGGTACGCCCCAGTCTGGGCATTTACAGGATGAGTGCGAGACGTTGATTGTGCGGTGCCCTCCATCACCCGAAAATGTGATTGGGATCACTGGTGGTGGTCAGCACGGCGGGCGAGACGCCCGCCGGGCGGCGGCGCTACTCTACTGACCGACAGATGACGGATGATGGCTTCCGCGCAGCTGCATCTTTACGGCGACCGACAGGCGGCGGATGCCCTCATGGATCACGTCAGGCTGACAGTATGAGAAGTTCAGACGCATGTGGTGGCCGCCCTCGTGCCCGTTGTTCGCGTAGAACGGTCCGCCGGGAACGAACGCGACATTCTCGGCCAGGGCCGCGGTCAGCAGCGTTTGCGAATCGTTGCCTTCCGGCATGTTCACCCAAAGGAAGAGGCCGCCCTGCGGATGAGTCCACGTCACTTCTGGTGGGAAGTATTCATGCAAAGCGTTGAGCATGGCGTCGCGGCGCTCGCGATAGACCTGGCGAATCAGCTTGACGTGCTGATCGAGGAAGCCGTCGCGGGCGACCTCATACGCGACATACTGGTTGAAGGTGGAGGTGTGCAGGTCGGCGGCCTGCTTCAGTTGCACCAGTTTGCTGATCACATCTTCGGGAGCGACGATCCACGCTAGACGGATTCCCGGGGCCAACGTCTTCGAGAAGGTGCTCAGGTAGATGACGTTGCCGAGAGTGAATCCGTTGTCCCGGCGCAGGTTCTCGCGGTCGAGCACCACGAGCGGCGAGATGTGCTGACCTTCGTAGCGCAGCTGGCCATAGGGATCATCTTCGATAATGGGGATGCCGTATTTGTCGGCAAGCAGAATGAGTTGGTGGCGGCGACCTTCGGAGAGCGTGACTCCCGCGGGGTTCTGGAAGTTCGGGAGCACATACATGAACTTAGGACCGGCGCGTAAGCTGGGATCGAGTTGGTCGGTGAGCAGGCCGTCATCGTCGACCGGGACGGAAACATATTGCGCGCCGTAGACGTTGAACGCCTGCAGGGCGCCAAGGTAGGTGGGGGCTTCGACCAGGACGCGGTCGCCGCGATTGATGAGCAATTTGCCGATCAGATCGAGAGCTTGTTGCGATCCGGAAGTAATAAGGACGTTCTCAGCGCTGGCGACGATGCCATAGCGTGCCAGGTTGTGCGCGATCATCTCCCGTAAGGGTTGGTAGCCCTCAGTGGCGGAATATTGCAGAGCCTCGGCGCCGTGCTCGGTGAGGACTTTGTGGCAGGCTTCCTCGAAGCGCTTGACCGGGAAGACGTCGGGGGCAGGTAGGCCGCCGCCGAACGAGATGATTTCAGGCTTTTGTGTGACTTTCAGAAGTTCGCGGATGGCGGAGCTCTTGACTCCGAGCGTACGTTGCGCGTACCGCGACTTCCAGAGCGTGGACATGCGCGAATGCCTCCTCGCAGAGAAAGTTTCAAAGTTTCAAGGTTTCGAAGGTTTCAAAGACAAAACCCGATGCACTTTGAAACGTTGAAACTCTGAAACCTTGCACTTCCTAGTCTTCGCCAACCAACTCTGGCTCTACTGACACGTGCACGTGGGGGTGCGCGTAGGTGCCGTTTTCCTGCGCATCGACGACCGCGATCGCGGCCACATTGACCACGACTTCGACCGTTGCGGAACGTTGCAGCACGTGGACCGGGCGGCTCATGCCCATCAGAATCGGGCCGATCAGTTCGCCGCCGCCGATCTTCGCCACCAATTTCGTTGCAATATTGGCGGATGCGAGGTCGGGGAAAATGAGTACGTTGGCGCCGCCCTTCAGGGAGCTAAATGGATACTGCTCTTCGATGATCTCGGGAGAGAGGGCCTCGTCGGCCATGATTTCTCCGTCGACGATCAGGGTGGGGTCGGCGAACTTGATCAGTTCCACAGCCTTGCGCACCTTGGTGCAAATAGGGTGATCGACGCCGCCGAAGCTGGAGAACGAAAGCATGGCAACGCGGGGGATGAGGTCGAAGCGGCGCGCCATGTGGGCCGTGCAGAGCGCGATCTCGACCAGATCTTCGGCTGTTGGCTCGATGTTCACGCTGGCATCGGCGAGGAAGAAGACTTCTCCCTTGCGGGTGATGACGGCGTAGCAGCCGGATACGCGGTGCAGGCCCTCGCGCATGCGGACGATCTGCAGAGCGGGACGAATGGTGTCTGGGAAATGCTGGGTCACGCCAGAGACGAGGGCATCGGCGTCGCCCATGCGAACCATCATTGAGCCGAAGACGTTGCGGTTGTTGATCAGCGTCTGGGCTTCCTGCAGCGTGACTCCACGGCGCTGGCGCAGGCGAAAGAGTTCCTGAATATAGTCTTCACGATGATCCGATGTGGCCGGATCGACAATCTTCATGCCTTCCAGATCCACGCCGAGTTCATGCGCCCGGCTCTCAATCCTGGCGGGCTCACCGAGCAGGATGGGATGGCCGATTTTTTCTTCGACCAGCACACGACAGGCGCGCAGAATCTTCTCGTTGTCTCCCTCAGGGAATACAACCTGCTTGGGATTGGCCTGCGCCTTGTGAATCATGGTGCGCGAGACTTCGTAGGCCTTGCCTAACCGGCGTTCGAGTTGCCCGCGATAGGTTTTGAGATCGACGGGTACCTGGGCGACGCCGCTGCGCATGGCGGCTTCGGCCACGGCGGAGGCTTCCCACATCAGCACGCGCGGATCGAAAGGTTTCGGAATGAGATACTCGCGGCCAAACTGCAGACGGGCCACACCGTAGGCGCGACACACGGAATCCGGAACGTCTTCTTTGGCTAGATCGGCCAGCGCGTGTGTGGCGGCCAGCTTCATCTCTTCATTGATGGCCGTCGCGCGTACATCGAGCGCTCCGCGGAAAATAAACGGGAACCCGAGAACGTTGTTGACCTGGTTGGGATAGTCGGAGCGTCCGGTGGCAATGATGACGTCGGGACGGGCGGCCTTGGCTTCTTCGTAGGTAATTTCCGGATCGGGGTTCGCCATGGCGAAAACGATCGGGTCGGGCGCCATGGAGCGGACCATATCCTGGTCGAGGGCGCCTTTGACCGAGAGCCCCGCAAAAACATCCGCGCCAACCAGCGCTTCGGCCAGGGTGCGCAGCGGCGTGTCTTGCACGAAGCGGTCTTTATATTTATTCATGCCACTTTTGCGGCCTTTGTAGACGACGCCTTTGGTGTCGCAGAGGATGATGTTCTCGCGCTTCACGCCCAGTTGCACATAGTGTTCGGCGCAGGCAATTCCGGCCGCGCCAGCGCCGTTGAAGACCACGCGCACTTTGCTTATGTCTTTGCCCACCACTTCGAGAGCATTCAGCAGGGCCGCGCCAGAAATGATCGCGGTCCCGTGCTGGTCGTCGTGGAAGACGGGAATCTTCATGGTCTTACGCAGTTCTTCCTCGATCTGGAAGCAGTCGGGGGCTTTGATGTCTTCGAGGTTGATCCCCCCGAACGTGGGTTCGAGCAACTGGCAGAGCTTGATGATCTCTTCGGGATTTTTGCTGTTCACTTCGATGTCGAAGACGTCGACATCGGCAAAGCGTTTGAACAGGACCGCTTTGCCCTCCATGACGGGCTTTCCGGCGAGCGCGCCGATGTCACCCAAGCCGAGCACCGCCGTGCCATTGCTCACCACTGCGACCAGATTGCCGCGGCCGGTGTATTTGTAGGCGTCCTGGGGATTCTTCTGAATTTCGAGACAGGGCTCGGCGACGCCGGGCGTATAGGCGAGGCTGAGATCGCGCTGCGTGCGGCAGGGCTTGGTCGGCGTGACTTCAATCTTTCCCGGGCGCTCCCCATTGTGATAATCGAGCGCCTGCTGCTTGCTGATTAACATGATTCCTCCGTGCGGTTCGCGGGCGCGAACTGCTGCCATCCGTGGCTACCCACACTCTTGGGTATATGCCCGGGGTGGTTAATGGGCTGTGATTGAGATCACATTCCGTGGTGAGCGTAGAGTTGCCGCCGGGACCACCATTCCAGTCGGCTTCAGGTTGAGTTGCGGAGACTTTGGTCCGCAACCCGGACACCCTGAGCCAGACCAGCGACATGGGCCCTATTCTTTCGGACTTCTCTTCCACATGGGCACGCAGGGATTCCAGCTGTGCACGTCTTTCTGGAAGTCGCGGCCCGACTGGGTGGCGCCGACGCTGGCAAGATCCTCCACCGGAGACTTGAGAAGTTCGGCAATATAGAGTTCGACCTGTTCGCGCAGGCGAGGGTTCTTCAAGGCCTCGCGGAGTTCGGTCTTTTCAATGTGGGTGAATCCGCCGCACAGCGGACATTTTACAACGTCGTCGTTCACCATTACTGGGCCTCACGATCGGGGAATATCACGGGGCGTGCAGTTCTGCACCGTTCCCGCTGCTCCATTAGAGGACAGGGACGGTTCTGGGGCAGTGACAAGGGTCGCTGGGGATGGTGACTCGGGTCACAGTTGGACGGCACGGATGCTATGTAGTACAGCTCCACGAAGAAAGGAGCCGCCCGACGAGAGGCGGCTTCTTCTGTGGATCCGAATTGTTCTAAGTTACTTCGTGACGCGGAATGACACGTTGCTGTTAAGCGTCCCACCCAGAGTCACCACCTGGACCGTGCCGGTAGTTGCCCCGCCTGGCACCGTAGCGGTGATTTCGGTATCGGAAGCAACGGTGAACGCTGCCGCAGTGCCGTTGAAACTCACGCTGGTCGTGCCCGTCAGATTGTTTCCCAGGATAATGATCTTCGTTCCGATTCTGGCGGCGGCTGGAGCCGTTTTGACGAACGGTCCCAGACCCATCGACAAGCTAAAGACCGTGCCATAGCCATAAGCTCCGTCGGCGACGGTGGTCCCGTAGAAATTGCCATCGGTGGCTTGAGACACCCCCGTTTCTGGGAGCCGTCCTTCGGGACAGCTCGTTTCCGACGTACAAAAGTTGTAGAGTGACGTGAACTCGCCTGACGGGGTGATTCTAAAGATCGTGCCTTGGCCAAAGGTTCCGCCCACCGATGTCCCATAAAGATTCCCGTCTGTGCCCTGTGAGATCGTAGACGGGCCCCAACCGTCAACACAGCCTGATTTCTTGCAGAAGGTGTAGAGCGTAGTCAGCTTGCCGGCAGCAGTCATTTCAAAGATCGTGCCACAGCCATTGCCGTTACAACCCGTTGTGCCACCAGCATAGGTTGCGCCGTAAAAGTTCCCATTCGCCGCTTGCATCAGACCGTTGGGAGTGGCGCCATCAGCGCAGTTCGCTTTCGAGCAGAAACTGTAAAGCGTCGTCAGCTGGCCAGCCGGGGTGATTTCAAAGATCGTGCCACCCTGATAGCCATTGACTCCACCCTCGTTTGTGGTTCCGTAGAAGTTTCCATTGCTGGCCTGGATGAGCCCGCCTTGCGGGTTCCGGCCGTCCGGACAGTTGCTGCCATCCCTGCTGGGACAAAAGCTGTGGAGTGTAGTCAATGTACCTGCCTGGTTGATCACAAAGACGGTGCCAAAGCCATAGGCTCCCCAACCGCCGGTTACGCCATAGAAGCCGTTCGTCCCCTGGGCCAACCATCTTTCCGGGTAGCCGCCGTCGGCGCAGTTGGTTTGAGAGCAGAAGTTGTAAATCGTAGTGAGATTGCCTGCAGGCGTCAGTCGGAACATCGTCCCGTTTCCATAGAGCCCACTACTAGAGGCCAAACCGTAAAAGTTTCCGTCGGCGGCCAGCAGAAGTCCGGAATTCGGCTCGCTGCCGTCATTGCAGTGCTTCTTCGAACAAAAGTTATAGACGGTCGTCAACTCTCCCCCTGGGGTGACGTCAAAGATGGAACCGATGCTCAGAGTGCCGGACCCTCCGAAAGTGGTTGCCCCATACAAATTTCCATCGACACCCTGAGCCAGTGGCCCTTGCGGAGACGAACCACTGTTCACGCCGAAATTCGCAAGCACGGTAAGGGTTTGCGCAGGTGAGGAGATTGCACTTGCGGCGCACAGCGCAGCCACAATGCAGACCATTTTTGCCAATCTGAAATTACGCACAGTGAACTCCTTTGCCGGCTTCCTGCCGGTGCGAAACTTTCTTGTGCCCATCGTCGCTGGAATGGGCTTCTAGTGCGAGCTTGCGAAGGAGCGACGCGCACGTGGTCGAAGTGGGACCCTGACTGAGTGCCCGGGAGGGGGAATCCGTAGGACAGACTGAGTACGGGGATTTTCCTCGCGGGCGAAGCTGGGCGTCAAGATGAAACATCTTGCATACAGCATTCGGTGCGGGACGTTGTCGTCAGTTGTGTTGCAGTCGGGTGTGCGGGCGAGACGCCCGCACGACAGCCGGCGGGACGCCAGCGCTACTTTCGGGGCCGGCGTTACGCGTGCAGGCGTCGAGATGTCAGTGATCCGACGCACGCGATTTCGTGATTAGACTTGGAGGTCATCCAAAAGTAATGCGTCAACGTTTACGCCGCTTCCCCTTCCTGCTAACATCATTGGTTTACAACTCAACGCTCAACCAAACCTGATCACGCCTTCATAAATCTAACGGAGGAAACATGGCAATCAAAGTTGGCATCAATGGCTTCGGAAGAATCGGCCGCAACGTCTTGCGCGCTTCTCTGAAAGACCCAAACCTGGACTTCGTCGCGGTCAACGACCTCACGGATCCCAAGACGCTGGCCCATCTTCTGAAGTATGACTCGGTTCTGGGCAACCTTCCGAATCAAGTTTCGGCCGGGCCCGACAGCATCACCGTCGACGGCAAGACCATCAAAGTGTTCAAAGAGAAAGACCCGGCCGCGCTGCCCTGGGAGTCCGTGGGCGCGCAGGTCGTGATCGAGTCGACCGGGCGCTTCACCGATGCCAACGACGCCAAGAAGCACCTGCGCGGGCCCGTGAAGAAAGTCATCATTTCCGCTCCGGCGAAGAATGAGGACGTCACGCTGGTGCTGGGCGTGAACCACGAGAAATATGACGGTTCGAAGCATCACATTATTTCGAACGCGTCCTGCACTACGAATTGCCTGGCGC
>PLZC01000101.1:0-128 GCA_003151985.1 Acidobacteriaceae bacterium | reverse complement strand
GTCGACCTGGTGGTATGGGTCGAGAAAAAGACGACCAAGGAAGAAGTGAACGCCGCGCTGAAGAAAGCGACGCAATCCGGGCCGTTGAAGGGCTATCTGTCGTATGAAGAGCAGGAACTGGTGTCGTC
>PLZC01000369.1:5922-6065 GCA_003151985.1 Acidobacteriaceae bacterium | reverse complement strand
CTCCATGTTGCAGTCGGAGACGCCGCAATAAAGCAGAATCTCCTTCAACCTGGTGAGGTATTCGAAGGCTTCGTCCGGGGTGCGGATGTCGGGGTCGGAGACGATCTCGGCCAAGGGAGTGCCGCAGCGGTTCAGGTCAAGAT
>PLZC01000369.1:166-5902 GCA_003151985.1 Acidobacteriaceae bacterium | reverse complement strand
TGCGGGCGAAGATGGAGCGCTCGCGCACCTCGCAATGCAGCGCCAGGGAAGCCAGCGTGGCGAACTCGACGGCCTTGGCGTTGAGAACAGGCAAAGCGCCGGGCAGACCCAGGCACACCGGGCAGATATTGGTGTTGGGAGCCGAGCCGAAGTGATTGGCGCAACCGCAAAAGGCCTTGGTGGCGGTGAGCAGTTGCACGTGGACCTCAAGCCCAATGACGGGCTCGTACTTGGCCATGACTTCAGGCGACAGGGCTGCTGCAGCGGGCATATATGAATTTTAGCGCGAAGCCGCAATCTCAAGCCGATTCAAGGATCATGTTGGCGTATTGCGTTGTGTCCCCGGTGCGAATCAATCCGATAGCCTGGGGAACGCGTTTCTTGAATTCAATGTGCGGCTCAAAGCTTAGCGGGACGCCCTTGAGTGCCAGTTCGAACTGCCCGCAGGTTTGCGGCGTGTTGGCGTCGCGAAATTCACTTGCCATGAAAGCCCTGCCAATATTGAAGTTTGCACGAATCGCATTCAGCACATCAAGCACTCGGGGGAGATCGTCGACCAGCGAAATGTCGATGGTCTCAATCTGCGGCCAGAAGGGAAAGCCGCGGTCGGAGATAACCAGAGTGTTGGTGTGCCGCACGCGGCTCAGCAGCGAATTGATATAGGGATTCAAGATACCTTGCTTCAACATGCGATCGTGCTCCTCCTTGCGGCCGGCCTGTCTCCACTCTAACTCGTGTGGTCCAGCAGGATCTTCCACCCGTTTGGGCCCTTCCGCAAGACCAGCGAGAAATTGCCGTCATCCTTTTTGGCTTCGCCCTTGGCGGTGCGTTCGAGGTGAAAGCTTCCGGTAACGATGGCAAACTCGACCTTGCCGCAGGAGCTGGGAAGCAGGCGGACTTCAAGATTGCTGAAGGTGAGCGCGCCCATCTGCTCGGCGTTGGAGTAGGCCTTCTTGTAGCGCTCCAGGATGGGCCGATAACCCCTTCCCACCGCGCTGCCGATGAAAGTTGTTTCCGGCGAGTCTTCATAAGCCTGCATGAAGGTGGGAATGTCGGCGCGGTTCCATGCCGCGGCCTCCGCGGTGAGCGCGGCACGAATCGCCGCCTCGTCATCGCCAGCGGACTGCGCATGAGCGGCGAGTCCAACGCATATCAAGAGCGAAGCTGCAAGAAGCCTTCTCATCCATATCCCTCCGGGTTCAGCTTACAATGGCGTTATGACCGCGGCTACCCCAACCGCTCCTTTTCGCATCGTGCATACGGTCTGTTCGCACGACTGCCCGGACTCCTGCGCCGTGCTGGTGACGGTAAACGAGGAGGGCCGCGCCGTGAAGGTGGAGGGTGACCCGTCGCAGCCTGTGACGCAAGGTTTCCTGTGCGGCAAGGTAGCCAAATACCTGGATCGCGTCTACGCGCCGGAGCGGATTCTCTATCCGCTCAAACGAAAGCCTGGCGTGGCCAAAGGGCCGCTTGTGCGGGGCCGCGAGCACGAGGCGTTCGAGCGCGTGAGTTGGGACGAGGCGCTGTACGCGATTGCCGCCCGACTAAAGGAGACAGCCGATCGGTACGGGCCGGAGTCCATTCTGCCATACAGTTATGCGGGGACTATTGGCGTGCTGGGCTTTGGCTCCATGGACCGGCGCTTCTTTCACCGGCTGGGGGCAAGCCAGTTGGACCGGACCATTTGCTCGGAGGCCGGCGGAGTGGCCTGGAACCTGGTCTATGGAAAGAAGCTGGGCATGCCGACAGAGGACTTTCGGCTGGCCAAACTGGTGCTGGCCTGGGGCGCCAACATCCACGGCAACAACGTGCATCTGTGGCCCATGATCGAGAAGGCGCGGCGCGCCGGGGCAAGGCTGATCGTCATCGACCCCTATCGAACCAGGACGGCCGCCCTCGCCGATTGGCACATAGCCATTCGTCCCGGTACCGACGCGGCGCTGGCCCTCGGCATGATGCATGTGATCTTCAACGAGGGGCTGGAAGACCGGGATTACATTGCCGCAATGACGCACGGTGCTACGGAACTGGCCGAGCGCGCGCGCGAATACACACCGGAGCGCGTGGCCGCCTGGACGGGCATGACGGCAAGCGAGGTCGAGAGGCTGGCTCGCGAATACGCGACGACAAGGCCGGCGGCGCTGCGCATGAATTATGGCGTGCAGCGAAGTGAGAACGGCGGAACGGCGGCGCGAACTATTGCGATGCTCCCGGCGCTGACCGGAGCCTGGAAGTATCGCGGCGGCGGCGCACAGCTTTCCACTTCGGGCGCTTTTGCATGGAACAAAAAAGCATTGGAACGGCCGGATCTGGCATTGGCTTCGCCGCTGGGCCGCTTGGCGCGAGTGGTGAATATGTCCACGCTAGGCCTGGCGCTCACTGAATTGGGCCAGGGCGCGCAATCTGAAGATGGACCGCCCGTCCATGCGCTGTTTGTCTATAACTCGAATCCCGGCGCGGTTGCACCCAATCAGAATGCCGTGCGCCGTGGGATGATGCGCCCCGACCTGTTTACCGTGGTCCACGAGCAGTTCTTTACAGATACCACCGACTACGCCGATTACGTTCTGCCTGCGACAACATTCCTTGAGCACACCGACATTCAGGGCGCTTACGGGCACTACTTTGTTCAACTCTCGAACCAGGCCATTGAGCCGCCCGGCGAGGCGCGGCCGAACGTGTGGCTCTTTGGCCAACTGGCGAAGCGCATGGGATTCACCGAAGAATGCTTCCGCGATACGCCGGAAGAGATGATCAAGCAGGCCCTGTCGATTAGTACAGAAAACGGGACGAACGGGCACTCGACAAATGCGGGCATGGAACACATCACTTTGGAGGACCTGAAGCAGCAGGGACACATTCCGCTCGGCTTCCACCTGGATCCGGAGCGGCGGCCGTTCCTGCCGAATACAACGGGCACGGTTCCGACACCTTCCGGCAAAATCGAGTTTTACTCGGAGGTGCTAGCCGCACAAGGGCAGGATCCGCTGCCGGCGTTTGTGCCGCCCTTCGAATCGCGATGGGGTGAGGGCGCCAAGAACTACCCGCTCGAGTTCCTGAGCCGCAAGGCCGACAACTACATGAATTCGACCTTCGCCAACCTCGACGGCCATCGCAAAATGGAGGCGCGCACCAGCGGGCGGCTGGAGATGCACCGCCAGGACGCCGAGCCGCGCGGCATCGCCGACGGCGACCCGGTGCGCATTTGGAACGACCGGGGTTCGCTTACGCTGACGGCCCTGGTCAATGACAGTGTCCCGGAGGGAGTGGTGGCCGCGCGCCTGGATTGGGCCAAACTGCAGCCGGATCAGGTAAATGTGAATGCGCTCACCAGCGAGCGCCTCACCGACCTTGGAGCGGGCGCTACCTTCTACTCGGTGTTGGTGGAAGTGGCGAAGCCGGAGCAGCGGAGGGGGTGGGAGCCTTCAGGCCACTGAACGCTGCTTCAATCGACTCTTTGCGAGCCTAGTTTGCAGCGATGAAGGTGTTTTGCGCAGACAGTACTTTCCAGACGCCGGACCGCTTTTCCATGACGTGCTTGAGGTGACTACGTAGCAGCGCATTCGCACCGGCAGGGCTACCCGGCGGGAGGTCGCGCACCCCTGATACCTCGGCGTCAAAATCGACGACCATGAATTTCGAGCCCAACATTTGAACGCGACGTACTTTTCCAGATATGTGACTTCCCTTGAAGGCGCCAGCCCACATGTCTACATGTTCCTGCACAATCGCTGTCCGGCCACTCACTATCCGACCGACCGGGTCCACGAGTTCAGCTTCAGGCCAATAATTCTCCGCGTACTTGGCTCCATCTGCCTGATTCCAGGAATCGACGAACCTGTTGACCATTGCATTTGCCGCGGTCTGCGCCTCATCGTCAGCGGGAATGGCGAGAGCGGCTGGAACAAACAATGTAAGGACAATGACCAATGCGACCAGGCATATCTTCACGAGTCTCCTTCCAGATCGAATCTGGTCGCATCATAGTCGATCCCGCTCGTAACTGAATCACGGGTCGACCGACGCAAACGGTATTTGGTAGTCAACTCGTGACAATTGCCCTTAGCGCGAATCCACGTCTCCGCAGGCGAACAGGCAGCGGAACCGGTTGTTCACTGGTTCCTCCAGGTTTTGCTTGCAACCGAGATACCGTTCGGAGGATCAGGACTGAGGCGTGGCCGAGGAGAACCTGGATCTGCTCAAGTTTTCTTCCGTTCGCGCGATACAGCTTGGCGCAGGTCCGGCGCAAATCATGCGGGGCAAGGTGCTCTAGTTCAAGTCGCCGGGCACTGCTTATTGGCTTTATCGGCACGACTAAAGTCGTGCCCTGTTACAAAGCCTCAGAGATGGAGCTCTTCCGCAGCCTGTTGAGACCCGGGCAGCAGGTCCCTTCCTAGTGCCGTACCGGTAGCCCCGTTATTTCACCGTCAGCGCGAAGGGGGTGGAATGCGTGGTTGCGGTGACGCCGTTGCTGGATTGCGCGGTCACGTTCAGCGTGAAAGTGCCCAGGGGGGTGGAGGGGTTGGCGGGCGGGCCGTGGTGAATGTAGTTGTAGCGCGGGTTGCAGGCCGTTGTGCCGAGAACCGAAACCAATCCAACAAGGGCCACTAGCGAGAGCCGGCTCAGCCAGCGGCGGCGGCGTCCTCCCCAGGCCAGTCCGCCCAAGGCAAGCGCGCCGGGGAGCAGAAACGCCCAGGCCACGGGGTTGGAATCCCGCTGAGCGGGCGGCGCGGCGAGAGCCACTGTCGCCTTTTGAGTGGAAATAACCATTGAGCTGTTGATTGCGGCGGCAGTATTGGGCTGGATCTCGACGTTTTCCGGGGTGAACGTGCAAGACGACTGGTCAGGGAGTCCCGAGCAGGAAAGCGTAACAAACATGGGGCCGGTGAGTGAGGCCGCGTTCTCCGGCGTGACGGAAGCAATGACCGTGCCCGAATTGCCGGCGATGAGGGAGAGGCTGGCTGGGGAAACGGAGATCTGAAAATCGGGCGTGCCGGTACTGGCCTGGGCATATACACCGGTCTGGATGGAAGCTGACCCCTGGTGTGTGGCATCGCCGATATACACGGCCCGCAGCAGGTGGTCTCCCGCCGGCAAGGCAAGCGCAACCGTGGCCTGACCCTTTGCGTTGAGCGCCGCGCCTGCCAACTGCCTGCCATGGTCCTTGATAACGACCGCTCCGGTGGCGGGCAAACCGTCTTCACTGATAACTGTCACCGAAACGGTGGCCTGCGTGCGTCCGCCCTGGTCGCGCGTCTGGGCAGCCAGCGTGGTCTGCGTAGCCACGCCCTGCGAACTCTGCGCCGCCAACGCCAGCGCGGGCATCCAAAACACAATGCCCAGTCCTGCAACCATCTGAAGCCGCAGACCGCGGCGAATCATACCTCTCACGTGCACCTGCTCCAAAATCAAAGTCGAGTCGCGCCCAATTGCCGCAGCGTAAGTCCCTATTGTATCCGTCTGGGGCGCACCGGGGCCATTCCTGCCTTGTTCCTTGGACGCCGGGGCGGGGGAGGAGTGGGATGCACAGGCGCAAATCGCGCTATCCTCTTTGTTTGAGGAGCATCGGCATGACCCAAGCCACCCAACGTCCCCAGCTCGCCCACCTGACCGCCGCGCTCGATGAGTTGCGCGCCAATGGCACCCACTTCAAGTTGCGCATCCTTGACGACCAGCAAGCGCCGGTGTGCCACTACGATGGCCGCGAAGTGATCAACCTGGCCAGCAACAACTACC
>PLZC01000369.1:0-140 GCA_003151985.1 Acidobacteriaceae bacterium | reverse complement strand
CGCCAGCATCATCGATGGCGCGCGGTTGTCACGGGCCAAGATCAAGGTTTTTCGCCACAAGGATATGGCTCATTGCGAGGAACTGCTGAAGGAGGTTTCGAGCGAGCCGGGCAGGAAGCTGGTGATTACCGACGGCGTTT
>PLZC01000363.1 GCA_003151985.1 Acidobacteriaceae bacterium | reverse complement strand
GGGTCTGCCAGCACCCCTGCGACAACCGGTGCCGCCGCCAATCCTTCGATGAGGTCGTGAACATGCGCGAGGTGCATCGCTTCCTCGCCGACGAGGTCTATCAATCAGCCCGCTTTGAGCCGATGCTACAGCGGATCAAAGCTCGCCGCCTCGTGCCTACCGGCCGCAAGGTTGCCGTAGCCGGTGCCGGCCCCACGGGCCTAACCGCAGCTTTTTATCTGGCCATGCTCGGCCACGACGTCACCGTCTTTGAGGAGCGCAGCGAAGCCGGCGGCATGTTGCGCTTTGCCATTCCCGAGTACCGGCTGCCGAAGTCCGTGCTGCGCCGCGAGCTCGACCTGATCGAGGGCGTCGGCGTAAAAATCGCCTTCAACACCCGGGTCGGATTCGACATATCTCTCAACGAACTGGCCACCCAGTTCGATGCCGCATTTCTCTCCATCGGAACGTGGAAGGAATCCTGGCTCTATCTTCCCGGCACAGAGTTGAAAAACGTCTCCCCGGCTCTTCCGTTCCTTGAGGCCGTTGCACGCGGCGCACAGGACACGATGGGCAAGCGAGTCGCGGTTATCGGCGGCGGCAATGCGGCCGTCGATTCCGCTCGGACCCTCATGCGCAAGGGCGCCCGCGTCACCATACTCTATCGCCGCGAGCGCAAGGACATGCCCGCCATCGACGAAGAGATCCAAGCCGCCGAGGACGAAGGTGTCCAATTCGTCTTCCTGGCCGCGCCGCACCGCATTCTCGGCGATGCCGACGGCAACGTCAAGGCCATCGAGATCGTCAAAACCCGTCTCGGCGAATACGACAAGTCCGGCCGCAGAAGGCCCATCCCCACCGACGAGGTGCAGCGCTTTGAATGCGACAGCGTGATCCTTGCCGTGGGCGAGACCTTTGATCAGGACTTCTGCCGCGCCTCGGGCCTGGCCCTCAAGGACGAAGGCACGATCGTCGTAGATCGCTTCACCCTTGAGACCAGCCGTTCCAACTTCTACGCCGGCGGCGACGTCATCACCGGCGCGTCCAACGTCTCTAACGCCATGGGCGGCGGCAAGCAGGCGGCGCGCAAAATGGACGAGCGCCTCATGGGAGAAGACCGCTGGGAGCAGCTCATGCCGCAATTCGAATATAGCCGTCAAGCCCCGGGAGAACCGAGTCTCAGCCGCCGTCACGCCGGACACGACGTGCCCGCCGAGATCCGCGTTCGCTCGCAGCAGGAAGTTGTTGCGGGCCTCGATGCCGCGGAGGCCCTCGAAGAGTGCCGCCGCTGCCTACGCTGCGATTTAAGAGCTACCGTAGGCGCAGATTGACATGTGCCGAATGAGAAAGGAGCGCCGAGTTGCCGAATAAATCGATCTCTGTTCGCATTGATGGCGAACTGGTCAGCGCACACGAAGGGGAAACCATCCTGGAGGCGGCCCGCGCCAACGGAAAGAAGATTCCGACGCTCTGCTACCTGAAAGGGCTTAGCGCGGTAGGAGCCTGCCGCGTATGCATGGTCGAGCTTGCCGGTACCGATCGCCTGCTCCCCGCCTGCACCACTCCCATTCAGGAAGGGATGTCGATCAAGACCTCCTCGGCAAAACTCACGCTCTACCGCAAGATGGCTGTCGAGTTGCTGCTGGTCGAGCGCAACCACATCTGCTCCTCCTGCGTGTCCAACGGCCATTGCGAGCTTCAATCGCTGGCTCAGTCCCTCGGCGTAACCCACGTTCGCTACCCCTACAACAATCCCCGCTTGCCCGTCGACATGACGCACCCCCGCTTCATTCTCGATCACAATCGCTGCATCCTATGCACGCGCTGCGTCCGCGTCTGCGCCGAGGTAGAAGGCGCAAATGTGTGGGAGGTCGCTTCGCGCGGCATTCGTTCCAAGATAGTAAGCGACCTGATGGACGATTGGGGCCACGCGAAGAACTGCACCGGCTGCGGCAAGTGCGTTCAAGGCTGCCCCACCGGAGCGCTAGCCGAGAAGGGCCTTTCTGTAATGGAGATGGTCAAGCAGGGCGACTCCGTGAGCCGTCTCGCCGCGCAAAGAGCAACCCACGCTAACCCCGCGCACTGAGTGGAGGTAAGGTCTTAGGCAGGCGGGTGGCCCAGGTCTGGATTTTCAGACCTGGGGCTCCTCGACGATGGATCTGCACATCTATGACGTTCTCCACCGTTTTTGCAAACTGCGGGTGGCCTACCCTTTGATCAACTACAAAACCGTCCCCTGTTTTTAAAGGATTCAGAGCATTTGATGCTGCTAACCGGTCCGCGACCGGGACATCCATTTGTCCCCAGCGCCCGCACCCCGTAAAATCACCATTGATGGTTCGAATGCGCTAATGTTGAGTAGTATCAGGAGCCGATGAGCGAACAGGAAACAGGGATCTCCATTCAAGCGCAGGCCGCATCGCCTGCGTGGATCAAAATCGAACGGGCGCGGCATCCCCAGCGGCCTTACCCCATGGACTTTATCGAACGAATTTTCACCGATTTCAGCGAGATTCACGGGGACCGTGCCTATGGCGACGACGAGGCCGTGGCGTGCGGAATGGCGCGCCTGGGCGACGACGAAGTCATGGTCATCGGCAATCGCAAAGGCGGCAGCACCAAAGATCGTGTGCGTCGCAACTTCGGCATGCCTCACCCCGAGGGATATCGCAAGGCGCTTCGCTGCATGAAAATTGCGGAGAAGTTTTCCCGGCCTGTAATCAGCTTGATCGACTTGCCGGGCGCCTTCCCAGGCCTGGGCGCCGAGGAGCGAGGCCAGGCCGAGGCCATTGCCCGGAACCTGCTTGAAATGTCCCGCCTGCGCGTGCCAACCATTTCTGTCATCAGTGGCGAAGGTGGATCGGGCGGAGCGCTGGCCTTGGCCGTCAGCGACAAAGTATTGATTCTGGAGAATGCCCTCTACTTCGTCATCACGCCCGAATCCTGCGCGGCCATCATGTGGCGGGACGCGGCATACAAGCAGTTGGCCGCCGAAGCCATGCGGATCTCCGCGCCAGAAGTTGCATCCTTGGGCTGCGTGGATGAAATTGTTGCTGAACCGCCGGAGGGCATTCACGCCGACCGAGACGCAGGCCTCGGCCTGCTGGGAACCGTGTTGAAGAAGCACCTGTCCGAATTGATGGCGACGCCCATTGACACCCTTGTGGCCGCGCGCCAGGAGAAATTCCGTAACATCGCGCAGTTCTACACAGAAGGTTGATTATTTTGGCGCAAAGGTCGGCTGAGCTGTCTGGCAACTCCAACGTCACAGCAGGTGCGCTCCGTCGGCGGACCGCTTTCCTCTCGCCAGGTGAATCCCGATGAGTTCAGCACAGCCAGGCGGGGGCCGTTTTCGCGCCTACATTCAATTTGTCGCCGCGGTCCTCTACTTTTTCCTTGCCCGGTCGCTGGCCAGGCACGGGGCTGAAGGGCTCGCAAGCGACCAATGGTTTCCGCTTGTAGAGCAGGCCATGCTTGTCTTCCTGCTCTTGATGGGCTATGCGGGAATGGGCTTTGTACTCGACCGCGAGTTGCATCCAATCAGCGCGCAAGGCCTCCCGCGGCGTCCAGGCTGGCCTACCGAAGCCGGCTTGGGTCTGGCCGTGGGTTGGGCGCTTACCGCTGTGTGCGTCCTTCCCCTTGTCGCCGGCGGCGGAATTGCCATCCTTCTCTCTACCCAACCTTCCGCCTGGGGTTGGTTGCTGGCCGATTTCGCCTTCTTCGCACTGGCCGCGTTGGCTGAAGAGATTGCCCTTCGAGGCTACGGGTTTCAGCGCTTTGCCCATGCTGTGGGACCGCTGGGAGCGGCGCTGGGCTTCGCGGCTTTCTATGCCATTGTGCAAGCCTTGCTGCCTGGCTCAAGCCGCGCCAGCGTTGCAGTCTCGGTTGCGCTCAGCCTGCTGCTTTCAACTGCATATCTGCGCTCCCGGGCCTTATGGCTGAGCTGGGGGCTCAACTTCGGATGGAAAGCAAGCCGCGCCTTGGTCTTCGGACTGGCCGTTTCCGGCGTTAACAACCATTCGCCGGTCGTGCAGGGAGATCCCATGGGGCCCTTCTGGCTTACCGGCGGAGGGTACGGGCTGGACAATAGCTGGGTTACGTTCTTTGTGCTTTTTGCCGCTCTCCCGGTGCTGTTCCGAATCACCCGCGATTTGAATTTCCGCTACAATGCGCCGCTCATTGTTCCGGGAGGCATTCCCGTCGATCTTGACGCCGCCGCACGCAGCCAACATGAGTCAGCAACGAGACCGGCCGAGCCCGCTACTCCATCATTAGTCCAGATCTTCCCGGCCACCGCACCGCCAACCGCTGCACCGGAAAACCAACCGCCCGACAGTGCCATCGAATCCCATTAGTAGCAAAGGGGTTGCTCGGCTTCCCTTCGTCTCTCGTCCCGCCTGAATTTGCCATTTGTTCGCAAACGGGGCTATCGTTTCCTTAATGCAGTAAGCACACATGGGAGGCTCCCATGAACCGGCGATTGTCCCTTCAGCAAACGCGTCCTTTTCGCGCAACGCAAGCCAACGCCAAGCAATCACCGGCTTTTTGCCGGGCTGCGATTCGTTGCGCTGCCGCGATCTTTCTTGTAGCCGGAGTCGCTGCGGCGCAGGTCATTACCATCGATTCGCACGGCAATTCCAGCACTGATGGGAAAGGCTCGGCCGTTGACCGGCGATATCAGCAGATCATGCCAACAAATGTCGAACTGACCAAGTCGGAACTCGACGCCAAAACGCGCCTCGAACTCATTCGGCTCATGCAGGCGGAGCAGGGCTTTGCCATGCGGCCCTTTCCCCGCGGGCACAAAGGGCTGGTGCTGGCGGCCAATGGCAAATTGGAGCCGGCCGGCGAAAAATACCTGGACCAGGTCGTGAAGGAAGGCATTTCCGCCAAGCCTGGGGACCGGCTGGTGGTCACCGAGATCAAGTTCGAACGCTCGAAGATGATCTTCGAGCTGAACGGCGGGCCGGACCCCAAACACCGCTTCTTGCGCCACATTCAGATTGGCGGCGGAATGGGGGGAGGCACGAGTCCCGTGGTGCAGGACAACGGTCAGGGGCAGGTTGGTTCGCGGCTCACGCTCACTTTTCAAGACCATGTTCCCGAATTGACAGGAGCCCAGGTTAAAGCGCTCCTCGCTCCGCTCATTTCGTTCGACGTCAAGACGCCTATTCAGGCCTTCACCGACACCCTGCCGAAACCTCTCAAAGACGCCATTCTCAACCATCACGTAATGGTGGGCATGAGCACCGAGATGGTTCTCTACGCCAAAGGGCAGCCGGAAGCCAAGTCCCGCGAGATGGAAGGCCAAATGCCGTTCGAGGAGTGGATCTACGGCCAGCCGCCTAAGAACGTCGAGTTCATTCGCATCAATGGCAACCGCGTAATTCGCGTGGAAGTGGCCAAGATGGGCGAGAAGCCCATCACCTTTACCAAGGACGAGGTGGAAGGCCTGATGCGCACCGACGGCGCCCCCCTCACTCCACCCGGCCCAGGCCCGCGAACGGTTCAAATGGGCGACGTGGTTCGCGACCCCGATACGCAAGCGCCCGCCGGACCTCCCAGCCTGCGAAATCCTGGCGAAAAACTCCCCACCGATGACAAAAAGATCGGAGTAATGAAGCCAGTCCAGTTCCCCAAGCAGAAAACGGAGCCTCCGCAGCCCGGCGCCAATCCTGAAGACGCCCAGCCGCCGGATGCCACCCCCGCGAAGCCGCCCAAGCCCGCCGATTCTTCGCAGCCGTCTCCTCAACCCAACCCGCCGGATAGTTCAGCTCAGCCGAACTAGAGCATTTCCCGTGTTGGTGTAGAGCGGCTTTGAAAGNNAGCCCCGGAGGGAATATTGCACTCTACGCCATCAAGAGGGATGCTCTAGTACCACCGGCCCTTGATGTAAACTTGTCAGAGCGAGTCCCGCTGCCTCCACATACTTTGAGGTATGTCGATGACCGCGCCGTTGAAGCCGCGTGCGACCCTGGTTGTGCGTGTGTGCAGAGACACCCCAAGAAGGAGAACCACCCGACCGATGGCAAAGATTGCAAAAACAGGTGACCGCAAGAAGGAAATGGATACGACGAAGTCAACCGACTGTCCCAAATGCAAGAAGCCGACGCGCATCGTCAAGCGCGTAAAAGACCGCGAGCGCGGCGTCCCCGGCGGCGTCTATATCTCATGCTCCGTGTGCGAGTTCTACGAAAAACTTTAAGTGTTGGTTGAACTTTCGCGTGACGAATTGGCCCGGCTCCGCGCTGGGCTTTTTCGTGCAATCCCGTATTTCCAAACAGTGGGCCGCAGCTCTTCTCACGCTCGGCCGCTCGGCTTCATCTACCGCGACGAGTTCAAAGCGCCTCGGCCATTTCCTTCAGAATCGCTTCCGCAGCCTCCGCAGGATCCGCCGCCTGTGTAATAGGCCGCCCCACGACCAGGTAGCTGGCTCCTTGGCGAATAGCTTCGCCCGGCGTCGCAGTGCGCATCTGGTCGCCACTCTCCGCGCCCGCCGGCCGTATGCCGGGAATCACCAATATACTCTCGGGACCGGTCAGCGACCGTAGCGCGGCAACCTCTTTCGCGGAACACACAAAGCCCTTGATCCCCGCCTCCATCCCCATGCGGGCCAGCAACTCCACCTGTTGCGATGGCGGCCGGTTCAGCCCAATGGCATCCATCTGCAATTGGCCCATGCTCGTCAGCACTGTCACGGCAAGTAATTCAGGCGGATTGTTCACCCCTTCCAGAGCCTCGCGTGCAGCCGCAAGCATCGCTGGACCTCCCGCCGCGTGGACGGTCATCATGCGCACTCCCAAGGCCGCCGCCGAGCGCACGGCGCTAGCCACGGTGTTAGGAATGTCGTGGAACTTCAAGTCAAGAAAAACCGAATACCCGCCAGCCAACAGCGGCTCCAGAACGGCGGGGCCGGCGGCCACAAACAATTCCAAGCCCACCTTGAACCATCGGCAGGAACCCTCCACCTGGCGGACAAGTGCTGCGGCGCTGGCCGCGTCCGGCACGTCGAGAGCCACGATGAGCCGGTTCCGCGCATCCTCCAACCGGTCCACAGCGAGGGTGCTGGCAGATCTTAAAGTAGGATTCAATCGCTCCGGAATAGGCATACCTGAATCCTACCGTAACCCGATTCAAGGCGAGCGGGCAAGCCTATAAAGCCTGCGCTTCTACAGCTGCCGGATCTTGTTCGCGCAAGGACATCTGGTCCGCTGCTGGCAGGAAGCGGCAAACGTACACGATTGGGTCCGGGGCGGCCGCCATCTCGCGCAGGTGATACTTCCAGACGTCCGGTTTGATCGTGCGCCGCGTAAACGGTTTGCGGGTTACCTGCATCACTTCTCCTCGTGAGTTAACCCTGGGATAAGTAGTCGACGGCACGGAAAAGCTCATTTGCGAGCCCGTCCGCCAGAAGCAGCCCGCAAACTCGTGGGAAAAGAGCAGCGTGTAATGCCGCCCCTCACCGGCCAGCAAAGTCAACGCCAGGTCGGCTCCCGGCCACACCGGCTGCACATGGGACTGAAACCAGCGCCGGAACTCGAATCCGTTAAACTGAGCTTGATTGAGTAGTAACCTCAGTATCTCTTTACGATTCATGTCACCAATCCTTCAGGGGGTCGTATCTGGGGGCCGGACAGCAAGGTCAGGGATGCTGAAAGCGTGCAGCCGTGGTGGTAGCCGCTCTTCAAGCGTCTTCTAAAGTTGATTAACGTCAAATATGTGGGGTTTTCCTTTTGAAGTCTGTTGGCAAGTTCGGAGAGAAGTCGAGTCTGAAGATGGCTTTTCGCTCGATTCGCCGGCGGGCGTCGGCGGTTCTGTTGCTGGCGGCCGCCAGCCTGGGATGGGCCAGCGCGGTGCACACCAATCCCCTGAACCGCGACCCGCTGGTGCGTGAAGCCTATGACCGCTTCTACCAGTTGGACTATCCCGGAGCTGTGGATCGTTTCCAGCGCTTCCATGAGGCGCATCCCGGCGACCCGCAGGGCACCGCGCTGCTACTGGATGCGGTGCTCTTTCAGGAACTCTACCGGCAGGACCTTCTGGACACTACCTTCTACGCCAACGACGGCTTTCTCACCGGCCGTCACGCCACCAGCGAGGACCCAAAAACCCGCGACCGCATCCTCGGGCTCGCCGATGAAGCCATCCACGAAGCCGACTGGCGCATATCGAAAAATCCCAACGATATTGACGCTCTCTATGCCCGCGGATGGGCGCGCAGCTTGAAGTGTACCTACCTGGCCATGGTGCAGCGCGGTTTTGGCAGCGGTTTCAGGCTCGCCATCAAGGCCAAGGACGACCACCAACGCGTGTTGCAACTGGATCCCGACTACGTGGACGCGAAGTTGGTCGTGGGCGTCTATGAGTACGTTGTAGGAGCGCTGCCCCTCCCCTTCAAGCTCATCATAGGATTTGCCGGCATTACCGGCTCCAAGTCAAAGGGTCTGGAGATGTTGAGGGATGCCGGCAATCGCGGCTTCACCACTACCATCGAGGCGCGAACCGTAACCGCCCTCTTTTTGCGCAGAGAAGCGAAATACAAAGAGGCGGTAGAGGTCGTCCGCGGCTTGAAGAACGAGTACCCTCACGACTTCCTTTTCTGTCTCGAGGAAGCCAACCTGCGCAAGGATGCGGGGGAAGGCATGGGCGCCGTGGCCGCGTACCAGGAGATGATTTCGAATAGCGCCAAGCCCGGTTATTTTGCCGAAGCGCGCCTGGAATTGGCCTATTTCGGCCTGGGCGATGCACTGCGCGGGCAGCGCCACTATAGCGAAGCAGCACAAGCCTATGAGCGAGCCGCCTGGACCAACAATGTTGGCCCGGAGCTCAAGATTCGGTCGCTGCTTTCCGGCGGTGAATGCCACGATCTGATTGGCGAACGCGACTTGGCGGTGAAGGACTACCAGGCAGCTATAAGCGCCGGGCCTAATACTTCGCGCGCCGATACGGCAAAAAAACGCCTTCGGAACCCATACAAGGGGAGTTGAAGGCCCCGGCGGCCGGCTCCGCAATGGAACCGCAACGGTCCAGCTCCCGTATGTTATCAATGATTGGGAATTCCAGGAGGGAACGATTATGGCCGTCTTTTGTCAACGTTGCGGAACGGGGTTGCCCACGGGGGCGAGGTTCTGCTCAAGTTGCGGCGCGGTGGTTCCTGTCATGCAGTCGGTGCCCGGCAGGCCCCTGGTTCGACCGCTCGTAGGGCGTCAGATTGCCGGTGTTTGCCTGGCGCTGGCACGATCGAATGGCTGGGACGTAGGCATGATTCGCATTATCACTGTCCTTGGATTCATCTTCTCCGGAGGGTTTGTGGGAGTCGCCTATGTCGCAGGGTGGATTGGAATCCCCGAGGAGCCGATGCCAATGCCCGGGGAGTATCCTCCTATTGTATGAACGACGCTTACGAAGCGGACGGAGCGAAACTTGTTTTCCACGACACCGGCGCGGGTTTGCCGGTAGTCTTTCTTCATCCGACGCCGCTCGATCGTGAGTATTGGCGTCCGCTCATTGAGGACCTGGGAGGTGTCCGCGCCATCGTCCCCGACCTGCGTGGCCACGGCGGTTCGGAGTTGGGACACAACCTTCAAAAAGGTGGCTTCGCGCGCGTTCCCGATGCGCCCGTGCTTACCATGGCGCAGTTGGCCGCCGATGTCCTCGCTCTTCTTGATCGTCTCAAAGTGAATGAGGCCATTTTTGCCGGTTGCTCGATTGGCGGCTACGTCTTGCTGGAGATTTGGCGCAAAGCCCCAAAGCGAGTGCAAGGCCTCGTCTTCATCTGTTCCAAGCCCCAGCCCGACGCCGAATTCAACCTTGCCAAGCGCGCCGTAACCATATCCCAGGCTCGAGCCGGCGGCAGCCCAGCCATTTTTGATGGGATGGCTCAAACCCTGATCGGCCAAACCGCGCGCAACCGTCGCCCCGCCATCGTTGCCGAATTGCGTTCCCACATGACTCTTACGCCGGAAGCCCTCGTAGCCGTCCAGGCCGGGCTGGCCACAAGGCCCGACTCAGTGTGCCGATCCTGGCCATCGCCGGAGGAGAAGATCCCGTTGTAACGCCTGCCGAGATGGAAGCCTTCCATGCCGCGCCGGGCGGATGCGAATTCCATCTATTGCCCGACGCCGGCCACCTGGCAGCCTATGAGCAGCCGCGCAAAGTAGCCACGTTGTTAGCAGAGTGGCTGCGCCAACCCGAATCCTGAAGAGCCGAGAGTCCGCCAAATCTCGAATCGCCGTGCAAATGCTGTAGGCTCAAGGGAGCGTCTCCGCTCAGGAATCTCCCGTTGACAAAATCCGACACCCCATCCCCGCGCCCCTTTCAGCATCCCCTGCCGGGGAGCGCCCTCTGCTGCGGCAGTGTCTCGCTTGAGGCTCTGGCCAAACGCTATGGCACGCCGCTTTATGTCTATTCCGCCGATCAGATTCTCGAGCGCCTCTCGCTGTTTCAGCAGGCGCTCCAGCCCCGCGACCACCTTGTCTGCTATGCCGTAAAAGCCAACTCCGCGCTAGCCATTCTCAAGCTCCTGGCTGAACGCGGAGCAGGCTTCGACATCGTATCCGGCGGCGAACTGGAGCGCGTGTTGGCCGCCGCACCGGAAGCGGCCGGCCGCGTCGTTTACTCCGGCGTAGGCAAGACCGCGGAAGAAATCGACCGTGCGCTTACAGCGGAGATTCTTGAATTCAACGTCGAAAGCGAGGCAGAGCTTGCATTGCTCGCAGCCCGCGCCGCCAGGCTCAAGCGCAAGGCCCGCTTCGCCCTGCGCGTAAACCCCGACGTCTTTGCCGAGACGCACCCCTACATCTCCACCGGCCTGCGTGAGCACAAGTTCGGCATCGATATCCGGCAGGCGCCCAGGATCTATAAGAGCGCCGCCGGCAGCCGATGGCTTCAGGCTCACGGCGTCAGCGTTCACCTCGGATCGCAGATTCGTTCTGCAAACCCCTTCGGCGTCGCCATTGAGCGGGTCAACAAACTGGTGCGGCAACTCAGGAAAGATGGCATCGTGATCGAGTCCATCGACGCCGGCGGAGGCCTGGGTATCGACTACCATGCAGGCGTCTTTGACGCCGCCGCCAAGGTCCGCGAGTACGCCGCCGCCATTCAGGATGCACTGGCTGGCTTCGAGGGCCGGTTGCTCATCGAGCCCGGCCGCTTTTTGGTCGCGCAAGCCGGGGCCTTGGTCGCTCGTGTCCTCCAGGTCAAGCGCAGCGGCAAAAAGACCTTCGTCATCACAGACGCGGCCATGAACGACATGATCCGCCCGGCACTTTATCAGGCTCACCACGAGATTGTTCCCGTAAAGCCGAGGGCAGGGAAGCCGCGCGTCGTCGACGTAGTTGGCCCGGTATGCGAGACAGGCGATTTTTTCGCGCGCGACCGCAAGCTCGCCCCCGTCGAGCCGGGCGACCTTGTAGCCCTGCTTGACGCCGGAGCCTACGGCATGGCCCAAAGCTCGAACTACAACTCACGCCTTCGTGCCGCCGAAGTACTAGTGGAGGGAGCCAAAGCCCGCCTCATTCGCCGCCGCGAAACCATGGCCGACCTCCTCGCAACAGAGATCCTCTGATTTCCAGAGAAGCTACTGATGAGCCAGCCCGCGCTGGGTGCCCCAAGTCTCGATCTTGAGACCTGGGAAAGCAACAAGGCTGGGTCGCATAGCCCGCATTTCAAATCCCGCCCTCAGGGTATTCAAATCACCCTGTATTGCACTCACCTGAAACTCGCCCCTCTCGCCCCTCGTCCTGTAAGGTGGTTCCCGAAGGAGTTTGCGATGCAATTTGGAATGAAAGCGGTGTGTGTTTTGGCGGTAGCGGGGCTGATTTTTGGACTGGCCGCGGCCGCCCACGCCGATTCCCTGACAGTAAAGACCGCACAAGGCAGAGTACGCGGCAAGACAATCAACGACGGTAAAGTGAATGCGTTTTTGGGGCTGCCCTACGCGGCTCCGCCTGTGGGCGAACTGCGTTGGAAGGCCCCCGAGCCGCCTGCCAAATGGAAGGGCGCGCGCGACGCAGCCAAATTCGGCGCTCGATGCGCCCAGGGCCGCGTCTTTGACGACATGATCTTCGAGGATGGTGGAGAGAGCGAGGACTGCCTCTTTCTCAATGTCTACGCACCGGCCGATGCCAAGGATAAAAGCAAGCTGCCCGTCATGTTCTGGATTCACGGCGGCGGTTACGCCGGCGGGGCCAGCTCGGAGCCGCGCCACAACGGCGATTTCCTCCCCCTCAAGGGCGTGGTGCTGGTCACCATCAACTATCGCCTCGGCCCCTTTGGCTTCCTGGTCACAGCCGACCTGGCCAAAGAGGCCAACGGCGCCTCCGGCAACTACGGCCTGCTCGACATGGTGGCCGCGCTGCAATGGGTCAAAGCGAACATCAAGCACTTCGGCGGCAATCCCGACAACGTAACCATCTTCGGCGAGAGCGCCGGCTCCTTTGCGGTGAGTACATTGATGGCCTCGCCCATTGCCCGGGGTCTTTTCCACAAAGGCATCGGCGAAAGCGGTGCGGCCTTCAGCGATGTGCTCCCCTACGGCACATTGGAGGCGCGCGAAAAATCGGATGGCGATTGGGTCGCCTCTCTTGGGGTTAATTCGCTCCAGGAGTTGCGCGCCCTCCCTGTCGACAAGATTCTTGAAGCCGCCAAAAAGAAGGGCCCTATCGGCTTTCCTCCGAATATCGATGGCAGGCTGCTCACTGAGCCGGTTCCCGCCACTTATGCAGCCGCAAAGCAGGCGCACGTGCCCTTGCTGGCCGGCTGGAATCGCGATGAGGGAAACTTCCTGGCCAACGGCATGTCGCCGGAGAAGTGGAAAGCTCTTGCCGCCGGTATGTTCAAGGAGCGCGCCGAGGAATTCCTCAAGCTCTATCCCGGTGACAACGACGAGCAGACGGCGGTTTCGGCCGGCGACTACGGCGGCGACTCGTTCATCGCCTTCGGCACCTGGAAATGGCTTGAGGCACATCGGAAAACTGGCGACTCCCCGGTGTATCGATATCACTTCGAGTTGCGGGCGCTGCCCAGCAAGTATCATCCGGGAAGCTGGGCGTTCCATTCTGATGACATCGAATATGTATTCGGAACGCTGGACACGCGGCCGGGCCAGACGGTTCGCCCCGAGGACCGGGCGCTGAGCGAGCAAATGATGGGTTATTGGACCAACTTCGCCAAAACCGGAGACCCCAACGGACCGGGCCTGCCGCCGTGGCCAAAGTACGACAAGGACGACTCGCTGATCCACCTCGACAGCACCATCGCTGCCGGCCCGGACACGCTCCGTCCTCGCTACGAATTCCTGCTCAAAGGCATGCCGGCCTTCCACTTCTAGAGCATTTCTCATGTTGGTGAAGAGCGGCTTTGAAAAGCTTAGGGCTTTACAGGCTGCGGAAAAACTCCATTTCTGGGGCTTTGTAACAGGGCACGACTTTAGTCGTGCCGATAAAGCCAATGAAATCAACAGGACTTTAGCCCCTGCTGAAGTCCCTTGGGCCAAATTTCTCGAAATCAAGCCTTTTTCCGCAGCCTGTTTAGCCCCGAAGGAATATTGCACTCTACACCATCAAGAGGGATGCTCTAAACTGGCTGAATCTGGCTGAATTTGGCGC
>PLZC01000404.1 GCA_003151985.1 Acidobacteriaceae bacterium | reverse complement strand
GCCTCCTGTCCTTGTCTCATACAGAATGCCACAAGATTCGTTAAGTGAACAGCATTAGGGCTAACTGGCTAACTCGCTTTCCCGCGCAGCGGGGCTAACTTGCTGTTGTTGTTCAAGAACCTTATCCAAATTACGCGACCAACTTCAGATTCACCGCACTACAATCCATTCAATGAGTTCCCCCCTTCCCAGCTACGATGAAGCCGCCGCAATGGTGGCTGACTATGCCGCCAGATTGGGCCGGTCCAAGCCGCCTTCCGAGCCCCTCCCCCTCGGTCTCGCAGCCGGCCGTGTACTAGCCCAGCCCCTCCTTGCCGACCGCGACCAGCCATCGTTTGCCCGCTCCACCCGCGACGGATTTGCCTGCCGCGCCTCCCAGGCGTCAGCCCACCGGCCGCTCTCAATCGCCGGCTTCACGCGCGCCGGAGAGGCCCCGCCCAGACCCTTGCCGCCGAATGCTGCCTGGGAAATCATGACCGGCGCTCCCGTTCCCCCAGGCGCCGATGCCGTGGTGATGTTGGAACACGTCGAGAGGACCGGCAACCAAGTCCGGCTGCTCCCGCCTCGCGTCATCGAGCCGGGCGAAAACATCGTAGCCCAGGGCGCGCAGGCTCGCGAAGGCGATGAACTCCTCCCCGCCGGAACCCCTATCACGTACGCGCAAATAGCCCTGGCTGCGGCTTGCGGCTGCGCTTCTCTTGAGGTCTATGTCCGGCCGCGCGTGGCCATTCTCTCCACAGGCGACGAACTGGTCCCAGTCGAAGCATCGCCCGCTCCCGGTCAAATTCGCAACTCGAACTCGCCCATGCTTGCCGCGATGGTAGCCGCGGTGGGCGGCGAGCCATGGATTCTGCCAACCGCCGCAGACGACGCCGGGGCGCTGGACGCGGCTCTGGCTCAGGCCATGAAAGCCGACCTGCTGTTGATTACCGGCGGCGTCTCGGCGGGCAAATTCGACCTGGTGGAACCGGCCCTTGCCCGCATCGGCGCCCGCTTCCGCTTCACCGGAGTCAGCATCCAGCCCGGCAAGCCTCTGGTCTTCGGAGATTTGCCCGGAAGTCATGCCGCTTCGCGTGCTTTACTGGCTGCGGATAAAGGAGTCGCTTCGAAAGGGCACGCCTTCAGCGGTCGCATTTCGAAAGGGCACGACTTGAGCAGCAGTATTTTGAAAGGGCACGACTTCAGTCGTGCCGATAAGGCCAAAAAGAGCCGGGCTTTAGCCCCTGAGGGGCGCTCTTCGGGATCTTCCCTCCCGTTTTTCGGCCTGCCCGGCAATCCCGTCTCCTCGGCCGTCACCTTTCTGCTCTTCGCCGCGCCGGTCCTGGCCGCACTCGCAGGCAGCCGGGACCCCGCCCCGCACTTTGCCCTGGCCCGCATGGCCGACAAACCCTCCCGGCACGCCAAAGCCGGCCTCACCCGCTTTCTGCCCGCCGCCTGCACCTTCACCGCACCCGCCGGCAAACTCCCCGAAGTCGAATTCGTCGCCTGGCAAGGCTCCGGCGACCTGGCCGCCCTCGCTCGCTCCAATTGTTTCCTGGTAGTGCCGGAAGAGGCCCGCTCTCTTGAACCGGGCTCAATCGTCCGCATTCTGCTTCCCTGAGGAGTCTCATGGATAAGCCCTCGCCGCCTCTTTCACATTTTGATTCGTCGGGCCAGGCCGCCATGGTGGATGTAAGTGCCAAGCAACCCACCCGCCGCACCGCAACCGCCTCGGCTTTCGTCGAGCTCTCCGTGGCAGTGCTTGCCGCCTTGCCCCACAACCCCAAAGGGAACCCGCTCGAGGTGGCGCGGTTCGCCGGAATCCAGGCCGCCAAGCGCACCGCCGACCTCATTCCCATGTGCCATCCCCTCTCCCTCACCCACGTCGACGTGCAGGCGGAGATCGTCTCCGGAGGCGTGCGCATCACTGCCACGGCCGCCACCGTCGGCCCCACCGGCGTTGAAATGGAAGCCCTCACCGCCGCCGCCGTCGCCGCGCTAACCGTCTACGACATGACCAAAGCTCTCGACAAGGCGATAGTCATCCGCAGCATCCAGCTAGAAGCCAAAACCGGCGGCAAAAGCGGTGATTTTTCGCGCCAGGGCGGTCGCGCCTGAAGAAAGGGTTACCGTGTCCCCCCGGGCTTTTCCCCGCCGGCCTGTGGTGTCCCGCCCGGACGCGGACGGTCGTCGTCGGGAATGACGTACGGCTCGGGGGACGGGTGGCCGCGGTGGCAGGTGCCGCAAGTGACCGGCGCGCCGGAGTTATCAACCATCGACACGTAATTCTGATTGACATCTTCGGTCATCTTGAACATCAGCCGCGCGGTCGCCTTCTCGGGCTTCGAGTCGTCGGCAAAATCCAGCCGCGGGCGTCCGTTGGGGCCAATGTTGTTCGGGTCCGCTTTGTGGCAGTGGTCGCAATGTGTGCCCAGTGAGCCCGCCCACTTCTCCATGATTTCGTGCACCTGCTCTCCAGTGAGGTTCTTGGGCAAAACTTTCAAATTTGTAGGCGCGGGATGGTGGTGTTCTTCGTGATTTGGCTGCCCGCCCGGCGCGGGCTGTGGGGTCTGTGGGGCCTGGGCAACCGTAGCCACGATGAAAGCCGTTGCAGTCAGCAGTGCAACTGCGGCCGCGGGCAAGGGCAACGAGAAAACTTTCAAAATTGAGTCTCCTAGGGGAACTGGAGTTGAGTTAATCGTTTGACGGATTTCTACGCCAGAGAGACGCGTCTGCCGGGCAAACTTCTTTTGCCGGAGACGCAATGGTGCTCGGGCATTGCAAATCGCAGCGGCCAGTCCACCGCCTCGTGAATGCCGATCCGGGCCGTGATCAGCATCTCTGTTACCGCGCACCCGTCGTCGCGTACCTGCAGCCGAGAGGCCGAATCGGCCAGATCGAGACCATTATGGCTGACCCTGGTAAGTCCCAGCGCCTGGCACAAGCGGCTGGGTCCGGAAGTAAGCTGCCTCGCCAGCTTTTCCGGAGCCAGACCGTCAACCGCGACGCCCCGATTCAAAGCCATCTGGTCGATTCCCGCCACCGGCTCCAGCGCGCGCAAAAGCACGCAGCCCGCTCGGCCCTCGATCTCGCAGGACACATTCATGCAAAAATAGCGGCCGTAAATGGTGTAGACATAAGCGTGCCCGGCGTGGCCAAACAGCACCAGGCTGCGCGGTGTCGGCCCTCGATGGGAGTGGGCGGCCGGGTCCGGCGGATTGTTGTGCGGGCCAAGATAGGCTTCCACTTCCACAATGCGCCCCGCCAGCAAACCATTCCTGCTCCGATGCACCAGCAGCTTGCCCAGCAGGCGCGGCCCCACCACCTCCGGCGGGGCCTCAAAAAACAGGCGAGGCAGCAGCCGGCCCGGCAATCGCCGCCCCACCCCGCCCCGCTTTACTTGTGCGCCTTTTGCCATTCTTCCAGCAGTGCCAGCACCTCTTCTGCGTGCCCCGCGGGTGTAACTTTGGGGAAGATGTGCAGCAAAGTCTGGTCCGGGCCAATCAAGAATGTGGTCCGCTCAATGCCCATTACTTTCTTCCCATACATGTTCTTTTCCTTCAGCACGCCAAACTGATTGCATACTTTCTCGTCTACATCAGCAAGGAGTGTGTAGGGCAGGCTGAACTTGGCGCGGAATTTGGCCTGGGCTTGGGGCGTGTCGCGGGAGATGCCCAGCACCACCGCCCCCGCCGCCTGAAGCTTCGCGAAGGTGTCTCGAAAGCCGCAGGCCTCGATTGTGCAGCCAGGAGTATCCGCCCTGGGGTAAAAGAAGAGTACAACGGACTTACCGGCATAGTCGGACAGCCTCGCGGTCTTGTCCTCGTCGGTTTGGAGGGTAAAGTCGGCAACTTTCTCGTTGAGTTCCATGGGAAATTTCCTCGTCATCTATTGGAGGGCCAAAGGTGGCCATAAGGTTCGATTATTCAAGAGGTGGGTGGCAAGTGTCATTGCATAGAAGACTGCTTTTTTTCGGGACCTTGGCCTTGATTGGACTACTGGCGGCGTCCCTGGCGCAGGCACAATACCCTGGGCAGGTCGCAAAAACCTCCAAGGCCAGCCCCGAGTTGAGATCCATCGCCGTGCTCGAGTGGACCGGTGAGCCCGGTAAGCCCAAGGCCAGCCGCATTGTGCCTGTCACCGTGCTCGATGGCGGCGAATTGCAGGACGGCGCCATCTACTTGGCTCGGCCCCAGCCCATGGCTTTGCGCGGCGGCGTGGAATACGAGCTGCAGCAAAATGGCAAAGTCATAGGGCTCTTCGAAGTTCAGAATGCAGGCCAGGTGCAGGGTTCGTGGGTTGGCTTTGGCTCATGGAAGCCGCTGCCCGCGCCCAAGGTCGTCAGCACCGCCTCGCAGCCCAAGATCGACGATCAAGAGGAAAGCGACCGCCCCGTGCTGCATCGCAAAAAGCATGCTGACAATGGCAAGGGCGGCACAGCGGAAACTGAATCGAGCGAGCCCGCATCGCCTGCTGACCCTGACAGGCCCACGCTGCACAAGAAGGAGTCGAGTCCTGCTGCGGACTCCAACTCCAGTTCTCCCTCCGATCCCGACCGGCCGACCCTGCATAAGAAGACCGGCGACGACGCTTCGCCAAGCGGGACGGCAGGCAGCGCAGGGTCGGACGATCCGGACCGTCCAAAGCTCAAGAAGAACAAGCAGAAGCCGGCCGAGGACATCGGCTACGCCGAGGCCCTCCCCGATGTCACCGATCCTGACCGGCCCAAGCTCAAGCGCGGCAAATCCAGCAGCGACAGCCTGGAGGTCGCCCCAACTTTGATGGGAATGCCCCCTGACCTGCAGCAGGCCGTGGCCGTCTCCGACGCGAAATCCCGCCCGGAACACCCTTGGGCCTATGCGTGGGCCAACGATGCCGACGAAGCCAAGATGAAGTCCGCCCTCGAAGACATCGCTCGCCAGGCATTAGGGCTTAAGCCGCCCGCCTCAAAACCGGCGCCCGCGCCGAAGCGATCGGTGACGCGGAAAGCAATCAAGTCTGTGCCTCCGCCACCCCCACCGGAGCCCCTGCCGCTTGAGGGCGAGCAATTCCGCGTATTTGAGCTCGCATACGGCTCCGGCGCCACAATGGTTTTGACCGCGCACACCGACGGACCGCTCGCCCAGCAGAGATTTGTCACGCTGGTTGCTCAGCCGGATCTCTACGGCAACGTGCTGGTCCTGCTGAAGAGCGTGACCGACGGTGCGCATCTCGACGACAAGCCGCGCATGCGACTGGTGGACGCAGTGGACGCCATGGCCGACAACCGCGGCGAATTGCTCTTCGAACTTCGCGGCGACACGCAGCGCCAGTTTGCTCTCTATCGCGTGCTCCGCGGCCAGGCGGAGAAACTGTTTGTCGGCGGCGGTGGAGAGTACGGAGCAGAGAGCAGGAATTAAAGAACCTCAAATTGTGACTCTGCGGAAAAACTTATGCCCGACGGACGGGGGGAGCCCGGGCCTAACCAGGCTGCGGAAAAACTCCATTTCTGGTGCTTTGTAACAGTCATCCACCGGCTTTTCCGACCCGCGATGGATGAAACCGGCGCTCTCCAGTTCAAGGAGGACGGAGGGAGCAAGGGCCTTTACAGGCTGCGGAAAAACTCGATCCGGGGAACGGGATTTGTTCGCTTTGAAAGGGCACGACTTCTAGCCTGTCCTGAGCGCAGCCGNNTGCCGATAAAGCCAATAAAATCAGTAGGCTTTAGCCCCTGCGGGATGCCACCTGAGCTATTTTCTTCCGCAATCAAGCCTTTTTCCGCAGCCTCTTTAGCCCTTGAGGGGAATGCTTCTTTCTCAACTCCACCATTTCTCCCGCACAACGCCCCTCGCCGGAGCAAAGTTGATATTCGTTGTCGAGTGGCCCCGGGGAATTTCACCCCGAGGCCCTCACGCTGCATATAATTACGACCACCTGGCGCACAATATCAATAGGACAGTCCAGCATGACCAAAACACACCGCGGAGTGGACCCTCGCCAACCATGCATTTCAAACCGGAAACCTCGAAAAATCCGGATACCCCCACCCCCCCCACCTCCGGAGACCCATTTTTCAACCGGATAGTGTCCGTAAGCCACAAGGAATGAACGGATTGTAAATTCTACAGAGTGCCATCGGTTATCAACAACACCAGATTTCGGCCAGTTTTGAGGCCAAAAATGCTGCTTTTTGCGCGAATCCTTTGATCTTCTAAGACACTGCACTCGTTTGCGTCGTCTGCCTTCAGGTTCTTGCGACTCTTGCGCGGTTCCCTTCGTCACTAAATTAAAGGCAACTTGATCGGAGAAACTGCCGGGTGCCATTCATGCACTCGGCCGAACCTGCTTGTTCCAGGGCGTTCGCTCCGCGCGGCTTGTCTTTTTTGAAGGTTCTGGAGGATGAGCAAGAATGAAACGGCTTGGATGGATTCTAGTGCTGGTTATGGCTGCGTCGCCCGCATGGGCCGCCAGAAAAGTCAACATACTGCAACTCAAGGACTTGCTGGTGTCATTGCACGAGGCCAAGAAAACCGACGCGGAAGTGGCCGCTGAACTCGGGCAGATCGAGTTGACTGAGCAACTGAGCCGCAGCACGATGAATGTCCTCAACGATTACATCCCGGGCCAGTCCTCCTCCGAGCAGTTTTTCGTTCTGGAAGCGCGAAGCGCAGCCCTGCCGCCGCCGGCCGCAGACCTTCCAACGGCGCCTCCTCCTGATCCGGCCGCGCAAAAAGCCATCCTGGATAAGGCAGTCAACTACGTCACCACGAGCTTCGCCCAACTGCCTCATCTGACGGCGACAAAAAACACTTTCCGGTTTCAAGACAACATGGAGGCTCCGCTGCCCGCGGACCCGAAATCCAAGGGTGGCGATGCCAACAAGGCCGACCCCAGCCAGATTGTCCACTTCCTTGGCTCGGCTGAATCGCCCGTCGACACCATGAACGGCGCGGAGAACATTGTCGTTACCAAAGAGAAGCAACTGCAAGGCCAGTCGGACCAGGTCATGCTCTTAGGACAAGGGCCGATCCTGAGCTCCATCCTGCAGGAAGCGCAAGCCGCAGGCACTATCAAATGGGCGCGCTGGGAGACGCTCAACGGCACTCAGGTCGCCGTCCTCTCCTTTGTCGTAGAGAAAAAGAAGTCCCACTACGCAGTCAACTATTGCTGCTTCTCCGCCACGGCGCTCACCACGAGCGCCGATGCCATGTCCCGCGGCAACTACGGCACGCGGGGCGGAGTCTCGACCGATTCCACAACTTCCACGCAATCAATTTCGGGCATGGGGGCCGCATTTAACAACGGCATGCCGCGCCTTCCCGGCACCGATTGGAGAAGTTACAAAGGAACCGTACCGTACCACGGCGAATTCTTTGTCGACCCAGCTACTGGAGTCGTGACGCGGCTGGTTACAGTGGCGGAGTTCAAGTCCACAGAACTGGTTCAGCGTGAGGACCAGCGCATCGATTACGGCCCAATGCCGGTGGGCGGCAAGACTTTGGTGGTTCCGGTAAAGGCCGTCATCAGCACGGAAGAGGTTCCCAATGGCTACGGCGGCTATGGCAAGCACAATAATCGCCGCACCTTGTTTACCATCGATTACAAGGACTACCAACCGGCCGGTGCCGGGGCGGCAGAACACAAGTAAAGCCTGTTTGGCCGGTGAGTGGTTGAAGCCTCGTTGGACTCGCCCCTCACCCGCCATTCAGCCCTCTGTTCTATCCTCGATTCCATGCTGCACTCACTTGTCTTCGACCACATGTTCCACTTGCCTCTCCCTATCCTGGAGAAGTTGCTTCGTCCTGTCATCGTGTACCTTGTGCTGGTGGCGTTGCTGCGTCTCTTCGGCAAGCGCGAGTTGGCTCAACTCAATCCATTCGACCTGGTGGTGCTGCTTTCGCTTTCGAACACAGTGCAAAATGCCATTATTGGCGACGATAACTCGGTCTCCGGCGGCGTGATTGGCGCTTTCGGCCTGCTGGCCATCAATTGGCTGGTGGCCCGCGTGCTTTTCCGCTCAAAGCGCCTCACGCGCGCGCTTGAGGGCCGGGCCGCCGTGCTGATAAGCAATGGCCAACTCGACAAGAAAGCGATGCAGCGAGAATCGCTGACCCCAGAGGAATTGCTTGATGTTATCCATCGTCAGGGCTTTCAGGAGTTCCACCAGGTGTACCGCTGCGAGTTGGAGCCCAGTGGCAGCTTTTATGTAGAGGCCTTCGATCCGTCAGCAGCCGACAAACGCCACGCTGAATTGATGGCGCGGATCGAATTTCTTGCCAACGAGGTTTCTGCTCTCCGCGCCCAGCGCGGTTGAATGACTGCTCTCGTTTAGCCCAGCTCGCCGTCTCACGCGTAGAGTTAAAGACCCAGGAGCATCGTTACCGAATGCACTTTTCGAAGAAACTCCTTTTTGCTTTCTTGTACGGCTTCTCTGCGCTGGCCTCCGGCGCCGCAATCGCCGCGCAGACGCTGGAACACAGGCCTCCGCCCATGCCTGCGCCCGCAGTCGACGAGTCTAAAGCCAGCGAGATTGTGCTTTCCCCCTTGCATCCAGTACTCCCCGCGGGAACCAGCCTGCAAGTGGAGATTATCCGGCACTATCCCGTAAAGACCGGCGAAGACATCGAGGGCCATCTTCTGCATCCCATCTTTGCGCAAGGAAAGCTGGTTGTCCCTAAGGACACGCTTCTCCATGGCAAGGTAGTTGCCCTTGATCCGGATAGAAAGACGCGGTGGCACGGCAGGCTTCGCGGAGATTTTACCCCGTTTCACACTCCTCAAATTCAATTCGATGAGCTGCTGCTGCCCGGAGGCGCGGTGCCAATCTCTGCGAACAGGGCTCAGAATGGAGCGCCGGTGCTCCATCTTGCGGCGCCTGGGGCCACACCAAGGCAATCGCTGATTGCCCGCTATTGGTCTCAAGCGAAGAGCCAGGTGCGCGACCGTGTGGCCTACTTTACCGCGCCGGGAATTGGAAATCGTGCTTTGCAGGTTCTCTACCATCAACTGCCCTACCACCCGGAACGGATCGAGGCGCACACCATGTGGTCTGTCGATTTGACAGCGCGCCTGACCCTGCCGGATTTAACTCTGCCCGCACGGGAACAGGCCACGCCCTCTCCAGTTCCATGCAAGGCCGAGATCTGGTCCGTCCATGCACAGCTTTCAAGCGAGCTGACTTCAGCCACCGCCAAGGCAGGCGACCCCATCCAGGCCCTCGTGGTTGAGCCGGTCTTCGATAAGGACCGGCAACTGGTGGTTCCGCAGGGATCGATGCTGGTGGGCAGGGTGAGCGAGGCCAAGGCCGCACGCCCTTTGGGACGCAACGGAAAACTTCGATTCAATTTTCAACAGGTCAGCTTTCCCGAGGGCCCCGGCCAGGCTGTGCAAGGCTCACTGGCGGGCGCGACCGCCGAGAGCCGGCAAGACCTTGCCTTGGACGCCGAGGGAACCATCACTCCGCGCAACCAGTCAAGCGTGATTGCGCCGCTGCTGTTGACCATGCTGGCCGGCCGCGCACTTGACCAGGACGGCAACATCACGGCCCAGACTGGCGTGGCGTCAAACGGGTTTGGCTTCATAGGGCGGATTGTGGGAGTTGCGGCAGGGAATCGAAATCTCGCTGCGGGAATCGGATACTATGCCGCTGGCCTCTCAGTCTATGAGAATTTTCTTCGCCAGGGCCGCGATGTGATTTTCCCGAAAGACACGCGCATCGAGATTGAAACCACTCCTTTGCGCGCGCCAGTGCTGAAGCCGGACGGGCAATAGAACCTTTGCGAAGCGTGAGCCTCGCGGAAAGCTCCGGCGATCCATGGTCTGTTGCAGGCGCATCGCAGTGGGAAAACTCACTTCTCTTCACGGGCTCCCATAACCACGCCCGCCATTGTCCATGCCGGCCAAAAATGAGAGAAACATGAACCTGAGATTCAAGCTCGATTCCCTTGTTGTTCTTGCGCTGGCGTTGGTGTTTTATTGGTTCTTCATGTTCACCAAGCACGACCCGCCGGTATCGGCAATCATTCCGTTTGGCGACGATCCATACGACTCCGTCGGCTCGTTTTGCATGATCATATCCCTGCTGCTGGCAGCGCTCTCGCTCGTTCGCAGCTTTCGAACCTATCGGCCGAAGCCTCCGGCGACAGTCCAATGCGTCTTCCTTGTACGGACGCAAATCGCCATCCCGATCGGCATTCTGGCAACGCTGGTTGCGGACGCGATTGCCATGGCCCGCCACCCAGCGAAATGGACCGGGAAGCCGGCGACAGGCGAGTTATTGGAGCTGATGGCCGCGCTCGCGGCGCTCTCGATTTCCGTTCTGCTTCTTGTCAGGCGGTCAACACGCGGCATCGAACTGCCAGCGATTCAGAACGCTTCGAAGAGGGCTCTGTTCACAAGCTTCGCTTGCGCCGCCGTGCTTGCCCTCTTCCCTGAAGCAGTCATCCAATCCGTCTTCCTGCACTTCCTGGCGATAGTCCTAGGCTTCGTTCTCATCGCCGCCCCACAGGCTGATTTTGCATTGGCTCTTCTGCCTTACGACACGGACGAAATCAGATCCGCCGTCCCCCCTTCCCGATCCAGGCTCTGGATTCAGTGGGGCTCCGTCACGCTACTCGGCATCGCCATCGGCGCCATGGTCTTGATGGAAGAAATCGTCGCTGACGGCGCGGCAAAGGCGCCCTTCATGCAAGTGGCCGTTGTTTCCTCCATGTTCATCGGCGCGGGAACCGCGTTGTTGCTGGTAGCCTTTGCCTTTTACAAAAAGCCACTCGGCCTCTTCCGCAAAACATCGCAAGCATAGACGATCCTCACTCCCCGTCAGCTTGCGGAATCAATGAACCTAAGGTGAGCAAGAATGGTGCCGCGGGCGCGCCCGCCTGGACGGCCAGTCCCGCGTCTGCCCGTGCGGTGAGCACCTACTCCCACTCGATGGTGCCGGGGGGCTTGGACGTGATGTCGTAGACGACGCGATTGATGCCGCGAACCTCGTTGACGATGCGGCTGGAGATGCGCTTGAGCACCTCGTAGGGCAGCGGGGTCCAGTCGGCGGTCATGCCGTCTTCAGAATGCACAGCCCTCACCGCCGCTGTATAAGCATAGGTTCTTTGGTCGCCCATCACGCCTACGCTCATCACCGGCAGCAGCACGGCAAAGCTCTGCCAGATGCTGTTGTAGAGTCCGGCAGCCTTGATTTCGGCAACGACAATTTCGTCGGCCTCTTGCAGCAGGGCCACGCGCTCCGGTGTAACTTCACCAAGAATGCGCACGGCAAGTCCTGGCCCCGGAAACGGCTGGCGGCCCAGTATGTCCTCCGGCATGGCAAGGTCCCGGCCAATGCGGCGCACTTCATCCTTGAACAGGTCACGCAAGGGCTCGATGAGCTTGAGCTTCATCAGCGCCGGCAGCCCACCGACATTGTGGTGGCTCTTGATGGTCTGGCTGGGGCCCTTTACGCTGGAGGATTCGATCACGTCGGGATAAAGCGTTCCCTGTACCAGCCAATCCACGCCTCCAGTTTGCTTGGCGATGCGGGCGGCCTCATCGTCGAAGACCGCGATAAACTCCGCGCCAATCCGCTTGCGCTTGGTCTCCGGATCAAGCACGCCGACCAGTTGCGAAAGGAACCGCTCGCTCGCGTCCACCGCGACAATATTGAGGCCGAGTTTGTCACGAAGGTTCTTCTGCACGTTCGCGAACTCGTTTTTGCGCAAGACGCCGTTGTTGACGAAGACGCAGGTGAGTTGACTGCCGATGGCTTTGTGCACCAGCACCGCCGCGACCGACGAATCCACGCCGCCGGAGAGACCGCAGATGACATGATCCTTGCCGACCTTGGCGCGGATGGAGGCAACCGTGCTCTCGATGAAGTGTGCCGGGGTCCAGTCGCCGCGCGCGCCGCAGATTTGAAAGAGGAAGTTCTTTATCAATTGCGGTCCGAGCGGCGTGTGGTGCACCTCAGGGTGAAATTGCACCGCCCAGATGCGCCGCTCCTCGTTGACGATGCCGGCCAGGGCGTTCGACGTAGCGGCAGTGCGGTGGAAGCCGCTTGGCAGTTCGAGAGCCTCGTCGCCGTGGCTCATCCAGACGGCGAGGGTGGGTGAAAGGCCCGCAAACAGGGCCGTGGCATGGTCTTCGATGTTTACTTCGGCGTGCCCGTATTCGCGCTTGGAAGCCGAGCGCACCTTGCCGCCCAAGTGGTGCACGATGAAATGGAGGCCGTAGCAGATGCCCAAAACCGGCACGTCAAGTTCCAGCATGCGCGGGTCGGCGATGGGGGCGTCATCGTCGTAAACCGACGACGGGCCGCCAGAAAGAATAATTCCCAAGGGATGCAAGGCCTGGATTTCGGTGAGGGGCGCTGTGCAAGGCAGTACGACGGAGAATACACTCTGTTCGCGAATGCGCCGGGCAATGAGCTGGGTGTATTGCGANNGTGTCCACTCCCTAGTTTGGCAGGGTGCAGGGCGGGATGTAAAGACCGGTGCTTTAAAGGGCATAGGCGGTTGCGCTCGGGGCGATGTTGCAGCGGAATCTCAGAAGAGCGGCTAAACTGGTGACACACGAGGTTGCGATGGAAATAGGCGAACTGGCCAGCNNGAGGAAGTGTATCTCAAGACCGGGTTGGATTCTACCCGGCCGGTCACCTTCTACGGGCTGGTGAATGAGCGCTGCAACGTGAAGTGCCGCTACTGCGAATACTGGCGGATGGCCAATTACTCCGAGGAGATGACGATCGATCAGTGGCAATCGGCGCTGGTCAGCGTGAAGAAATTTGTGGGTAACTTCTCGATCAACTTCAGCGGCGGGGAGCCACTTATCAAGCCGGGTTTTATCGACCTGCTTGCCTGGTGCCGAGACAATGGAATTAAGGCCGGGGTCACCACCAATGGATCGGCTCTAACAAAGACCAANNGGCTGCACATCCCTTTAATGTGAACGTCTCTGTCGACGCGCCTTCCGCGGAGGTGCACGATTACCTCCGCGGGTCTCCCGGCCTCTTTGAGAAGTTGAGCAGAGGGATTGTCTACCTGCTAGAAGAGCGGAGACGCCAGAAGGTTCAGTTCCCTATCACAATCAAGCCGACCGTCAATTCGGCAAATTTCCGGCACTTGCCTGCATTGGTTGAGTGGGCAGCACAAATGGGTGACCTTTGCGTGAGTCCGCAGCCAATGAACCGCTGGACACCTGAAACTTACAGCGAGTTATGGATCGAAGAAGCGGAATTGGCGGAATTCGAAGCGGTTATTGAAGAATTGATTGCGATGCAGAACAACGGAGCGCCGATTCTGACGCCGGCAAATGTGCTTCGCCTCATGCCGGGCCACTTTCGCGGAGAGCAAGCTCCGCGTTCCGCGCTGCCTTGCCGTGTGGGGATGCGCAATTTCTTTATTCGAACCAACGGGGATGTCGAAGTTTGTGTTCTTGGGTTTCCCGTTATCGGCAACGTAAAACAGCAGTCCGCGCGCGAGATCTGGCATGGCGCGAAGGCTTGCGAGGTGCGCCGGGGAACTGTAACTTGTGAAAAACTCTGCCTTATTACTTGCCTGTCGCAAAAGACGCTGGGCA
>PLZC01000380.1 GCA_003151985.1 Acidobacteriaceae bacterium | reverse complement strand
TTACTCCAACCTGGTGGATGCCAAAGTTAGGATCCATGCCAATGCCGCTCCGATAATCAACGGCGACTCCCAGATGATTGGCGTCCACCTGATGGTGCCGAATCTCTCCGTCGTCACAATCGTGGAGCCGGCGCCGGGCGATCCCTTCAGGCAGCCGCTCACTCAGATTGATAGGTTATTGCATTGGGATGAGCTTTTAGCATCTTCTCATCGCGTGCATCTGCGCGGAAACGTAACTCTTCAATGGCCCGATTCGTCGCTCTGTATTCGCGATGCGAATCGCGGAATTTGCGTGCAAACGGCTCAGGATACGCGTTTCTCTTTGGGCGATCTTGTCGATATTGCGGGATTCGCGGGAACGGAGAACGATGAGTCGGTCCTCACCGATGCCGTGCTAAGAAGCGCCGGTAAAGGCCCGCCGGTGGCGGCGGTGTCCGTCTCCGTCGAGCAAGCCCTGCAAGGCAATCATGACTCCGATCTTATACAGATCGACGGCCAGTTGATCGGCGATGACATGGCTACCTCCGACTTGAATCTGATGCTGGCCTCCGGGAATACCGTCTTCGCCGTCGTTCTTCCCAAGGGCTTGATGGGAGCTGAAGCGACCCCGTGGAAGATCGGAAGCAGGCTGCGAGTTACCGGTATCTGTTCCGTGCAGATCGATGCGCGAAGCCATTTGCGGGAAGGAATTGCAGTCATCAAGTCTTTTCGGGTTCTGATGCGTTCGCCCCAGGATGTTGTTGTTCTTGAAAGCCCCTCCTGGTGGACGCCGGGGCACGCCCTCGTACTTTTAGCTTTGGCGCTGGCCGTTACTCTCAGTGTGCTTGGCTGGGTGATGGTGCTACGAAAGCGCGTCGCGGAACAGACCGTCCTGCTTCGCAAAAGTGAAGAGCGTTTTCGCCATATGGCGCTACACGATGCCTTGACAGGACTGGCAACCCGGCTGCTGCTGGATGATCGGCTCACAGCCGCAGTGGAAGATGCCAGACGCCATAAAACCGGTCTGGCTCTTCTTATGATCGATATTGACAAATTCAAGGAGGTCAACGATACCTTTGGCCATCATGGCGGCGACGAGGTCTTACGGGCGACCGCCGATCGCCTGATGCAGGCCGTGCGCAAGACCGATACGGTTGCCCGAATGGGCGGCGACGAATTTGTAGTGCTCCTGCCCCATATGAACGATCCGCTCATGGCCGAGGGGATTGCCGCAAAGATTGTAAAATCGCTGGCAACCCCTGTTCTTTATGCAGAGTGTGAAATCCCGATTTCCGTCAGTATCGGAGTTTGCACCTCTGTCATGAGAGGACTCGATGCGGAGGCGTTGTTGAAGTCTGCCGATGATGCCCTTTACCAGGCTAAGGCGAAGGGGAAAAATTGCTTCTCCGTATTCACGCCCAGCCTGCATCGGAGCCAGACGGTTTCCATAGCCTGACCCTCGCTTGAGCCATCGACAGCCGGCGTGACTTCCGCTCCGCCCACGCGGCAAGCTATTCTCGGAAGAGGGTATTCCAGAGTCGATCAGCGCTGGCGCCTGCCCCTTCAATCGAGCAGAAAGGCTGAATCCGCATGATGCGTTGGCTTGTGCATTGGTTGCTGCGAGTGATTGTGGTGCTGACGGTTGCGTTTGTGGCCGCTTATGGCGGCGATTGGGCTGTCTTCAAGCTGCGCGGATCGCCCACGTCCAAGGTCACCGTCAACCGCTACCTGACGATTCCGCTCAAGGGCAACAAGCAGGAGTTCGACTACCTCGGCACCATCGACGCGCCCTGCTCGGTCTCGCTCTTTCCCCAGGCTGGCCAGAGCGCCTGCTGGCAACTGCGCCGCAACCCCAACCAGGGAATCACCCTATAAACGTTTCCTGGGAAGAATGAATCCGCGGCAGGGTGGCAAAAGAAAATCCCGTGATACAGGTCACGTCGGAGAAAGCCGAGGCCGTCTAACATCATTCCATCTTTCGGCAGTTTCCGAGGAACGATGTACAGCCGCACCCAAAACGAGAACGGAACCTACAACACCCGCTGCCTCTACTGCTTCATGACCATTGCCTCGGCGGTGGAAACAGACAGGGAGCTGGCTCGGTTGGAGGCCCGGCACATCTGTCCGGAGCGGGCGCTGGCGGAGTTGCTGGCGATGGAAATTGCCATCGAATCCCGGAAACAAGCAAGCTAAGCCACTTCTCGAACGAGTTCATCCTCCCTATCTCTATTGCATCCGCGCCTGATCCCGCAGTTGGCGGGCCGTGACTTCCAGAAAAGTCTCCACGCTGGCGCCGGCGGGCTGCTCCAGTCCGGATTTTGCCTGGATCGCCTGGGCGATTCGCTCGGCCAGCGCCTGGCGCGTGGGCAGGCTCATGTCCAGCCTACGCGCGAAAAACCCTTCCAGCACCTCCAAATCCGTGGACGAGAGCTTCGCAATGCCGGTAACCGGCAGGGAAAAAGCCAAATGCGGCTCCGGCGCCGGGGCGCTGGGAGCAAAGCTCTGCGCCGTGATGGTTCGCGCTCCCGAATCGCCCCATGCGGGCTCTTCCAACGCGCGATCTCGCACCACCAGCGTGCCCGCCGCCAGGTCGCCCAGCCGTTGATGCTGGCGGGTGACGAAGATCGCAATCACCCCCACCGCGTAGAACGGGAAGGGTTGCATATCGATATAGCGGACCAGATTGCGCGCCATCGATTCGAAGAGACCGATGGCGCGGCCCGAACGCTGAATCACGCGAATCCGGGCCACGCGCTTGCCCGGCGTGCGCCCGTTCCAGAAGGCTTCAAAGAGCGTGAAATAGCCCCAGAAGAGCAGAAAAATGATGAAAATGACGAGGGCGACGGCCCATTGCTCTGGGATCTTCGATAAGGCCTTGTTCTCCGGAGCGAAGACGGCGAAGAGGATCACAAGCACCAGAAAGCCGGCGAACCAGATCAGCATATCGACCAGCAGAGCGATAAAACGGCTTCCGATGCCGGCCAGCGGCATCTCGATCTCCACCAGTTCCGGGGTGTCGATGTTAAGCTGGTCTGAATTCATCTCCATGGCGCAAATCCTCTCCAACCAGTGGATTCTCAAGCGCCGGCCCCATTGGGACCGGCTCTCGGCTCTGTTGGCCCAATGCGACGCAAGTGGCCTGGGCCAGCTCTCCCGCGCGGAGTTGCAGGAACTGGCCCTGCTCTACCGCCAAGTGGCAGCCGACCTCTCCGTGCTGCGCCAGGACTCAACCTCGCGCACTTACGCGCTGCATGTGAATCAATTGTTGGCTCGCGCTCACCATATCATCTATTCCGGCCGAAAGGCCAGTCTTCTCACTCTCTTCCGCTTCCTGCGCGACGAATACCCCGCTATCTTCCAGCGCCAGATCGGCTACGTTTCGGCCGCGCTTGCCGTCTCCGTGGCCTTTGGACTGCTGGGCGCGGCGCTCACCAACGCACGGCCCGAGTTCATGCGCCACTTCGTCGGCCCGGAAATGATCGCCACCATGGAGCGCCACACCATGTGGACCGAGTCCGTCGTCAGCGTGGCGCCGATGGCCTCCAGCGCCATCATGACCAACAATCTCACGGTCTGCTTTATCTCTTTTGCCGGGGGAATTGTCTTTGGCCTGGGCACCTTTTTCTCGCTCTACGTGAACGGGATGATGCTGGGCGTGATCGGCGCTACCTGCCACCATTACGATATGTCGCTACTGCTTTGGAGCTTTGTCGCGCCGCACGGCTCGCTGGAGCTGCCCTCGATCCTCATCGCCGGCGGGGCTGGCTTCCGACTCGGCCACGCCATGCTCTTTCCCGGCGCGCTGCGCTGGAGAGAGTCAGTCGCCCGCGGCGGCATCGAAGCGACACAGCTGGTCAGCGGCATCATTCCGCTGCTGGTGATTGCTGGTATTCTGGAAGGCTTCTTCTCGCCGTCGCACGCCCCCATCTGGCTCAAGTTCACTGTCGGGGGGCTGCTCTTTGTGCTGCTCAACCTGTGGCTCTTCCGGCCGGTCAGGCCGGCAGTGCAAGCACTCGAGCGGTAAATTCAAGGCTTCCCGGCAAGAAGAGAAATGGAGGCGCTCAATCGCTCCAGCGAATCAGCGCCCCCATTCACAAAACCAAAGCCGGATAAATGTGTGGGCTTCAGTTGTTCCCCAGCCCGTCATCCTTGTGGTAGTTCGGATAGGGCGGAGGGTGAACCTCCGGCATGGGATGGGCTTTCAGTTCATCCAGCACCAATTGCACGCCGGTTTCTAGTTGTCGGTCGTGGCCAGCAGCCATGTCCTTGGGTAGCTCCTCGACAGGCACGTCGGGAGCGATGCCGTGGTTCTCCACCTCCCAATCGCCGCTTAGCCCGTAAATGGCATACCGCGGCGCCATCACGTAGCCGTTATCCATCAGCGATGGATAGCCGCCGATGCCTACCAGACCACCCCACGTCCGCGTGCCCACCAGCTTGCCGATACCGGCCTTGCGGAAGTACCACGGCATGGCGTCGCCGCCGGAGCCGGAGTTCTGATTGATGAGCATAACCTTGGGACCGTAGATGGCGCCCACCGGATCGTGGATCGCTTTGCCGTCGCGCTCAATGGCTCCGGAGAGCGGGAAGCGCTTGAGCACGTCCACCACGTAATCGGCGATGAAGCCGCCTTCGTTGAAGCGCTCATCCAGCACCAGCGCCTGCTTGTCGAGCTGCGAATAGAAGTAGCGGTTGAAGTTGGTGTAGCCCGAGCCGCCGGTGTTAGGCATGTAGACGTAGGCCGCCTTTCCGCCTGAGAGCTCGCCGACCTTGCGCCGGTTGGCTTCGATCCAATCCAGGTTGCGCAAGCCGTCTTCGTCGCCTATTGGAACAACGGTAACGTCGCGCGCATCCTTTCCGTCCGGGTTAGGCCCGACATGCAGCACGGTCTGCCGGCCGGCCGTGCCGTCAAAGAACTCGTAAAGGTTGTCCCCTGCCTTCAGTTCGCGGCCATTGACGGCCAGCAGGTATTCGCCCTCCTTGACATAAACCCCTGGCAGCGTAAGCGGCGAGGCCAGGCCGGGAGTCCAGTTTTGCCCGCCCAGTATTTTTGCAATGCGATAGTGGCCGTTCTCCACTTTGTAATCGGCGCCCAGCAGGCCGGTCTTCGGGTCGTGATCGTGCGGCCGCGGCCCGCCGACAAACATGTGCCCAATGGTGATTTCGCCCAGCATTTCCGTGGAAAGATAAGTGAATTCCGAGCGCGAGGCCAGCCCGTCCAGGTACGGTTTGTACTTGGCCTCGATCTTGGGAATGCTCAGGCCGTGCGCGTGCGGGTCGTAAAGAAAATCGCGCTCGATGCGCCACGTTTCGTGGTAAATCTGTTTCCACTCCGCGCGAGGATCGATGACGGCCTCCATCGCACCCAGGCTCAAGGGCTTGCCTGGGCCTCCGTCACCGGGCTTCAGGTCCTCGGCGGGACCCAGAGTCCAGGCGTCTTTGCGGTTATAAAGCACCTTGGCTCCGTCCGCGGAGACAGTAAAACTGTCAACATCGCTGAGTACCGATTCGAACTTGCGCTTTTCCAGGGTGAACCGCCAGATGGCGCGAATTCCGGACCCGTCTCCCTCGTTCGAAGAGCGGCCGAAGGGCGAGGACTCAGACAGGTAGATAACCCCCGCCTTGCCGTTCGCGATCCCGCTGTAGTTGCGCGCCGGAATGGGCATGGAGAGGATGCGGTTGCCAATACCCTCAAGATCGACCGTAACCGTGACCGGCTTGTCCTTGTCCTTGTCCTTGTCTTTTTCTTTGTCTTTATCCTTGTCGTCCGCCTTGCTCCCTTCCTTGTCCGGAGATTTCGCGTCTTTGGCGTCCTTCTTCTTTTGGTCGTCGGATTTCTTCGGCTCGTCCTTTTTATCGTCCTTCTTGTCCGCGTCCTTGATCTTCTCGTCATCGCTTTCCGGGGGCACCGGCGAGGCGCCGTCCTTGGCCAGCACCACCACATAGGCCGCGGTAGTTTGCGCCCTGTCGAGCGAAGAGAGATCGATGCCGGCTCGCGACGGCCCATCGTCTGTCGAGGCCAGGAAATAGAGATACTTCCCATTCAGGTCGAAGACCGGCCTCACAGCGTCGCTCATCCCGTCCGTCACCTGCGTGGATTTGTGAGTCTCAAGTGAGTAAATGAAGATGGCGTTCAACTGGTTATCCAAGTCGCGGAAGTACGCGATCCATTTCGAATCCGGCGACCACACAGCGCCGAAGTCGGAGCCGAAGCTGCCATAGGTTCCCTTGTCCACCAGCACCGGCTTCCCCGCGGGCACATCTACAACCCACAGCCGCAGGTGCTTGTCGGTGTAGGCAATGCGCTTGGAGTCCGGCGACCAGGTGGGGTTGTAAAAGAAGCTAGGCTCGGGGCCAAGATCGATCACCGTGGGAGGCTTGAATCCAGTCTGATCGCGCAGGTAAAGCTGGTACTCGCCGGAGGCGTCGGAAAAATACGCAATGGTCTTGCCATCGGGGCTCCACGCGGGATTGCGTTCGGCCGCTGCCGGAGTCTGGGTCAGGTTGCGGGTGTCGCCTTTCTCGGCCGGAACGGTGAAAATCTCTCCATGCGCCTCGAAGACGGCGCGTGCTCCGGATGGCGACAGCGCCGCGTTTTGAATTGCGTCCGCGGCGATGTTGGCCCGGTGAGGCGCCAGGTTGGCCAGCTCTCCATGGATCTGAATATTGACGGGCTGGTCGGCGTTGCTGGCGGTATCAAGCAGATGGATGGATCCGAACTGCTCATAGACCACTCCACCCGGCCCCGCCTGCACGGACTTCAAATCAAGGCCAGTGTTCGGCGCGGCTTGGGTCACCTGCTGCGTGCCGATGTCGTAGCGGAACAGGGAAACCGGGCCATTCCGGTCGGAGAGAAAATAGACTTTGTCGCTCACCCACACAGGGTTCGAGTCGTTGGAGTTTTCACGCGGAACCTTCACCAGGTCCAGAGTCTTCAGATTCACGATCCAGATTGGGGTGGTCTGGCCGCCAACGTAGCGCTTCCAGGCCGGCTGCCACTTGGTAATCGGCTGGTAGGCGATGGACTGGCCGTCGGGCGAAAACGAACCCTCAAAACCCGAGGGCAGCGGCAGCGGCTCAGGTACGCCGGAGCCATCCGTATGAACCAGGAAGAGACGCGCATAGTGTCGGTAGCTGATTTGACCGCTGGCGATCAGCAGGTTCTTGCCATCCGGCGACCAGCCCACAACCGCGCTGCCGGCCGGGTGCCAGGTTACGCGCCGCGGCACGCCCCCGCCGGCAGGAATAAGGTAGGCATCCGAGTTGCCGTGCAGATGCGCGGAGTAGGCGATCTGCGAGCCATCCGGCGAGAAGAACGGGCCGGCGGTCACCTCCCCGTTCGATGTCAGCCGCTGGGCCTCCCCGCCCTGGCGGCTCACCGTCCACACGTCATCCCCATAGCGGAAAGCGATGCGGTCCTGGCTGAGAGAAGGAAAGCGGAGCAGCAGTGGAGCCTGCGCGGCCGCCGGTGAACTTTGGGCCGAAACAAGGGCTGGCAGAAGCAGAGCCGGCGCAAGAAGAGCAAGCACCAGCCGAAAGTGGACGCGTGTCATCGAGCCTCCATGGAGTTAGGTGATCCCAACAGCATTCGAGTGAGGGAACGGAAATCCGTGTCAAAACATCGTACGCGCAAAGGGGGCGAAATGTTCTGGAATATTGGGGGCTCGCGGCCGGCCCTCCGGCCTGACGCAACAGGTGAATTATTTGAGCAGCAGAACCGAAAGCGCCGAGGCGATGCCGACAACCGAGAAGCCAATGCCGAGATACCAGTAGATCCGGCTGCGGGTGAGCAGCGTGACCGAAGTGATCACCAGCCCGATCTCGAGAAGAGCTTCGGCCAGGTCGAAGCGATCGGCGCGGGCTTCAGCCTCTTCCACCTTTTTCTGCATGGCCTCGGCGTCGTCCTGTTCCTTCTTCAGGTCTTCCGTCCATTTGGCCTGGTGATCCGCGTAGCCCTTGGCGAGTTTAGCCGCCGCACCTTTGTCGGCAATGGTAACCACGCTCATCAAATCGGACGCCAGCATGGTGTCGTTCGATCGAATTTTGTGGGCCTGGTAATAGTTCCACTGGTCGGTGGCCTTGTTCTGGTCCAGCACCGCCTCGGTGTGCGTGCGATGGCCCAACACCGTGGTTACCGCCACCAGCACGGCCAGCACGCTCATGGTAAAGGCGACCGGGCGAAGTGTGGCTTCATGCGCAACGTGCTCGGCGTGTTCCTGCAATTCCTGGGCTTCGTTGGGTTCCATGGGGACGATCTCCTGATGGGAAAGTTACACAAAAAAGGGCTATTTCCGCTTCCACCGCACCCCGTCCTTTGAATCTTCAAGGACGATCCCCTTCTCTGCCAACTCATTGCGAATCTGGTCGGCGCGGGAGAAGTTGCGCTGCTTCTTGGCCAGTGTACGCTCGGCGACCAACCCGTCAATTGCCTCATCGCCCAGCGATTGGCGGTTTAGCAGTCCCGGAGCCACGTCGGCCAGCCGGCCGGCTTGCTCTGCCCATTCCAGGGCCCGGCGGGTTGGCTCTGCGTCGCGGTCCTCAACCACGTCGAAGACTGCGTCAAAACTTGCCAGCACCTTCAGAATCGCATCTCGGTCCCCGGCCAGAAGCTGCCCTTGATCCATGGCCGTATTTGCGGCGCGGAGCAGGTCGAAGATAGGCGCGCGCGCTTCGGCGGTGTTCAGGTCGTTCGAAAGCGCCGCGATATAGTCTGCCTGCGCCTTCCTGGCAGCCTCCTGCAACTCCGCATTTTCCCCCGCCGCGAAGCATCCCGAAGTCAGCCGCTGGCGAAAGGTCCGCAACCGCTCGATGGCCTTCGTAGCCTCCGTCAGCCCGTCGAAAGTGAAATTAAGCTGGTGCCGGTAAGGCACGGAAACCAGCGCCAGCCGTATGGCCGAGGCCTTGTATCCCTTCAGCAGCAGGTCGCGAATGGTAAAGAAATTCCCCTCGCTCTTCGACATTTTGCGCCCGTCCACCAAAAGAAAGCGGACGTGCATCCAATGGCGCGCAAACGGCTTGTGAGTAACGCTTTCGCTTTGCGCGATCTCGTTTTCGNNTCTTGCTCAGCTTGCCGTACTCCGGGAACGCGGCCAGGCGAAAATACCATGACCCGTCTTCGGTTTGGTAAGCAGCGCCCGCCGCGGCCAACCGTTGAACCAGCTTAACCATGCGAGGGATGTGCTCGGTGGCGCGCGCTATTTGCTCCGGGCGCTCGATTCTCAGCGTCTCAAGGTCCTCAAAAAATGCCTGCACAAAGGGGGCAGTATATTCGCCGATGGGGACGCCCGCCGCGGCGGCATTCCGGATAATCTTGTCGTCCACGTCGGNNCGATGTGGCCGTAATCGTAAACCGTCGGCCCACAGGCATACATGCGCAGGGCCATGCCGTCAGAAGGGACGAGCGGGTCCAGTTGTCCGGAGAGGGTGTTGAATAAGCGGATGGTCATCGGCGGCTTTCGGCCCTTCCGATTGTAACAAGACGGGCGGCGGAAACGGCGGCGGGCGCACCATCGGATAAGGGCAATCGCATGAGGGTCCTCTGTTGTTGAGGTTTGCTCTTTTCGCTGCGTACTCAGGTCACCTGCTGCTTCCCTCCCGTAGGGAGGGGCCGAAAATAGCCCGGGATGGAGCGCAGCGCAATCCCGGGACAGCGGCCTGAACACGTTTTCGCGCCCCGTAGGGCCGCGAAGAGCCTTGTCCCGGCGCGGAAACCTGTTCATGCAATTGCCCTGACTATCGGATTTGCCCAAACCCGATTCAGCCTCGCCAGGAAACGGAACTTGGCTCACATTGCACGTTGTGTTTCAAGCAGCGTTGATACCAACGCGATGGGGAGGCCAACCACGTTGAAGTAGCAGCCCTCGATGCGTGGGATCCAGCGGGCGGCGCGTCCCTGGATAGCGTAAGCACCCGCTTTGTCCATGGGTTCGCCGGTTGCAATATAGGCTTCGATTTCTTCGTCCGAGAGCGTTAGGAAACGGACGGCGGTAACCTCAGCGGCAACTTCGGCGGACGTTGCGGTGACCAGCGCAACGCCGGTAATGACGCGGTGGGTGCGGCCGGAGAGCAGGCGCAACATACGGGCGGCATCGGCAGCGTCCTCTGGTTTGCCCAGGATGTGGTTATCGAGGGTAACTGTGGTGTCCGCGCCCAGGACTGCGAGATTGGAGGCGGTTTCAGGGTTAGCCGAGAGTTGATCGAAAACAGCCTGAGCCTTTTCGCGGGCGAGACGGACCACATAAGCAATCGGGTCTTCGTTGGGTGTTGGGTCTTCGGGAATGTGCGCGGGGTGAACCTCAAACGTGAAGCCTGCCTGGGCGAGAAGTTCGCGGCGGCGAGGCGAGGCTGAGGCGAGAACCAGCATAGTGAGATTATGGCAGGGGGTGGTGGCGTTTCCCGATCTTGCCAGGCAGCACCACGGTTGCGAAATACTGCGTCGTCTCAGACCGACAGCCCGGTTTGCAGCCCCGAAGGCGTAGCCAGCCCCCAAGCCATCGAGGGCGAGTTATGCGCCAGCCCAAATCGGCCATCAGGCCCGAGCAGGATGATGCCGCCATGGCCACCCAGCCGGTTATATAGATATGAAATAGCTTCGCGTGCTGCGATCTCCGGGGCCGTGCCATCGGCAACCCGGTCGGTGGCCCACTTGCCCAGAACCAATTTCATAATGGGCTCACCCCAGCCGGTGAGGGACACAGCCGCGGAGAGATTGTCGGCGTAACACCCGCAACCGATAAGCGAGGAATCGCCCACACGCCCCGGCGTCTTGTTTAGTGTGCCGCCGGTCGAGGTACCGGCAGCCAGGTTGCCGCGGCCATCGATTGCAACCGCGCCCACCGTATCATGGCTCTCCCACCCCGGCGACGAATCCGGCGGGAACGCAGTCTCCGGCCCCTTGTCGTCGTGAAGGTGGCTGCCAGAAAAGGTATCGTCAGCCAGTCCCGCGGCCTCACGTGCCTTGGCCTGAGCTAGGCGCTCCCGTTCGCGGTCGAGAACCAGCTCGCTGTTGTCGATCAGGGTCATGCCGTGGGACTGGGCAAACTGTTCTGCGCCCGGGCCCACAAGATAAATGTGAGGGCTTTGTTCAAGCACCAGGCGAGCGGCCTGGATGGGATTGCGCAGTCGTTCGACGCATGCCACGCCGCCGGCCTTCATGCGCCCGCCGTCCATCAGCAGCGCGTCAAGCTGCACGCGCCCATCGGAAGTGAGAAAACTTCCGCGTCCCGCGTCGAAAGTCGGGTCGTCTTCAAGCACGATCACGGCGGCTTCGACGGCGTCCAAGGCGGAGCCGCCGCGAGAAAGTATGGTGTGGCCAGCCTCAAGCGCCTTGCGGACACCTGCTTCATGAGCGGCTTGCGCGGCGGCGGGAATGGCCCAAGCGCCGCCATGGACGAGGATTGTGGGATCGTGCGTAGCTGGAGATGTCACCGGGATATGGTAGTCCACAAGCATGGTAAGTCGAAAGGTCGCGGCATTTATCGGCGCGCCACGCTTATTTGGGCCGCTCGAAGGCAAGGGAAGCCGAATTGATGCAGTAGCGAAGCCCCGTCGGAGCCGGCCCGTCGGGGAAGACGTGTCCCAGGTGGCCGCCGCAGCGCGTGCAGGTCACTTCAATGCGTCGCATGCCATAGGTCTTGTCCTCGTGCTCCTCCACGACTTTCGACTCCGCCGGCAGCGTGAAGCTTGGCCAGCCGCAGCCGGAGTCGAACTTGGCATCGCTCTTGAACAGCAGCGAACCGCACGCCGCGCAGTGGTAGTTGCCGGTCTCGCGGTTTTCGGTGAGGGCGCCGGTGAAAGGGCGCTCCGTACCTTTTTGGCGCAGCACCCGGTACCGCTCCTGCGTAAGGAGCGTGCGCCACTCCGCGTCACTGCGCACTAATTTCTCAGGCGACTGGCTCATCGATTGCTCCCTGTGTGATGCCACACCGTTGGATGCCCGCCGCGGGTACAAAGTATCGGGAGGCCCACCTTCAGACTTCCGCCACCAGCTCGATCTCTACCAGCACATCTTTTGGCAAACGGGAAACCTCAACGGTGGTGCGCGCCGGCGGGGTAACACCTTCCGGGGCGAGATACTTGGCGTAGATCGCGTTCATGGCTGCAAAGTCGTTGAAGTCTGTCAGGAAGACGCTGGCCTTCACGACGCGGTTGAGGTTGGTGCCTGCGGCTTCCAGTATGGCTTTAAGGTTCTCCAGCACGCGCGTGGTCTGCTCTTCGATGCCGGGGCCAACAACGAGCTGGGTTGTCGGATCGAGCGGAATCTGGCCCGCCGTAAAGATCAAGCTCCCGGCGCGCACGCCTTGCGAGTAAGGCCCGATCGCGGCGGGGGCTCCGGAAGTGGCAATGACTTGTTTACTCATGGGTGAATTGTAACTGTCCGGCTTCACTGCCAAACGGCCAGCAGGATGCCGGAGATGAGCAGCGTGATCAGCCAGTAGCCGCTGTTGATGGCGAACAGCTTATAGGGCCGCGGCTCATAAATTGCCTCCGCGAACAGCGGTACGGCGATGAAGCCAACCCAGCACAGAAAGCCAACGAAGGCGCCCGCGCCGGCTTCATGCGCGCCGGACCAAAGCACGATGTGCGCCAACACAAACGGCACGATCAGCGCGCTGATGACAGACGAGGCCATGGCTGGGGCAAAGCTCTCGGGTCTTTGCCCCTTGACGTGGCCGGTAAGCGCCATCCATGGTTTTACGAAAAAGAGAGAGTACCAAAGCGCGCCCAGCGCGAACTGGAGTAAAGCAGCCACCAGCAGGGCCCAGACATTGAGGTGGAGATGGAAATGGTGCATTGAAAAAGCCTCCATTGCAGATTGAGATCCGTCTACCGTTCAATCATTCCCGTGGTGAAGTTGTTAGCAAAGGGGAGAATTGCTGCGTCGTCGGAAAGGACACGTGTTATTGACTTTGCGGCAGGCGTGAAAGCTGTGTCAAGGAGAAATGCGCTGTCTTCAACCTATCGCCGCTTCAGGGCTTCCAGTTCGTCCAGGGTTCGCGGCCAGTCTGCCCCCAACAGGCGCGAGAGGCTGCGGTCGGCCAGCACCTTTCCGCCGGTCTGGCAGCGGGCGCAGTAGTTCGTCTCGTTGTCGGCATAGCGGATGCGTTGGACTTTCTCGCCGCAGCGCGGGCAAGGAAGGCCGAAGCGGCCATGCACGGCCATCTCCTTGCGAAAAGCAGTCACCTTCTCAGGGAAAGCGACAAGCGCCTCGGCGCGCAGCTTTTCCGTCCAGAGAGTGAGAGTGGAACGTGTAGCGTCGAAAAGGCGTTCCCACTCCTCGGTCTTGAGCTTGTGAGTCAGGGTGATGGGCGACAGTTGCGCGGCGTGCAGAATTTCGTCGGAGTACGCGTTGCCCACGCCGCTGATCAGCCGCGGATCGGTCAGGGCGCGCTTAAGCGTCCGATTTTCCAAGGTAAGCGCGGCTCGAAAGCCCTCAAGGTCTGTCGTGAAGATCTCCACCCCGCCCGGGTCGGCGGAGCACAGATTCTCCTCGCCTAAAAAAACGTGCAACGATGCGCGCCGCTTGGTGCCGGCCTCGGTCAGGACCAGCGACCCCGTAGGAAAGTCGAAGGCGGCGAGGCTTTGGCGGCCGGAAATTTTGGCTTGCGGCGGCTTCCAGTGCAGGCGTCCGGCAATCATCAGGTGAAGCACCAGCCACAAATCGCCCTCGACGCCGATCGCAATCCGCTTGCCGATGCGCCGGATTTCTCTCACCGTGCGGCCCTCGACATTTGCCAGTGGCGGCTCGACCGTGCGCAGAAGAAAAACGCTGCCCAGACGCACCCGCTCAAGACGCTGCCCCAGGACGCGCGCCTCCAGCGCGGTAATGTAAGCGGCAATATCGGGCAGCTCGGGCATTCCTTCCAGCTTGCGGCCGGGAAACGATCCGCGCAACGGCCATTTGCGAAGTTACTTGAATTTACTTACTCTCTGACAACACTTTTGCCCCCGGCACACTCGAACTTATGGTGTCTTACTTTGGCGCCGCATCGCATCTTCCCTCCCGGTAGGGAGGGATCGAAAATAGCCCAGGATAAGCGTAGCGCAATCCTGGGACAGCGGCGTGGTCACTTTTTCGCGCACTGTAGGGCCGCGATGAAGAGTGTCCCGGCTCGAAACCGGGCTCATACGATTGCCATGAGAATCGCATCGCATTCCGGCGGGAGCGAGTGAATCCTGAGACAATTGGGTCTTATCGGCAGGAGGGGTTTGTGGACGGCCGAACATCTTTCTGGCAACGGAACCGTTGGCTGAAGTGGGTTGGAGGCGGCCTATTGCTCGCCCTCTTGGTGGTGGCTGGGGCCGTGTACTTCCTGCTGCGCCAGGCAGAGCCAATTCTCCGCGCCCGCGTTGTGCAGGCGCTTCAAGCTCACTTCCATGCCCGCGTCGAGCTTGATGCCTTTCATGTCTCGTTTGTTGACGGGGTCCGAGCCGAGGGAAAGGGCCTGCGCATCTGGCCCCCGGCGCAGGTCGAAGGCGTTTCCGTGCCTTCTCCGGCCGGGCCTGTCGATCCGTTGATCCGCGTGGACGAGTTCCGGTTTCATGCGCCGCTGCGCTACGAGCCCGGCAAGCCGGTTCATATCCAAGTGGTGGAACTGAAAGGGCTGCACATCCATCTCCCGCCCAGGTCGCACTTTGAAAAGAACCCGCCCTCTGCGAACGGCGCAGGCGCTTCCAAACCCTGGGGCACGCCGGGAATGATGAGGTTCCAGGTCGACACCTTGGAGTGCGCGGATGCTGAGCTCGTGCTGGGAACAAGCAATCCGGCCAAGTTGCCCATGGAAGTTGCCATTGCGCACCTCAAGTTGACCCACATTGGAGCGGACAAGGCAATGGGATTTGATGCCCAGCTTACCAATCCGCGGCCGGTGGGCGCTATCCACTCCACGGGGAGCTTCGGCCCCTGGCATGTGGAGGACCCCGGCGAAAGCCCCGTCAATGGCGACTACCGCTTTGATCACGCCGACCTCGGCGACTTCAAGGGGATTGCCGGAATTCTCAACTCGACCGGCCACTACCAGGGGACCTTGCGGAACCTGACTACCGACGGCGAAACCGACACCCCCGATTTCCGGCTCACTCAGTTCGGCAACCCCATGCCATTGCACACCCGCTTTCACGCCAAGGTCGATGGCACCAACGGCGACACTTGGTTGGAGCCCGTGGAAGCGACCCTGGGGCACTCGCACTTTTTCGCGCAGGGGCAAATTGTGCGCGTGGTTGTGAGGGAAAACGGCGCGCCGCCGCGCAGCGTTGGCCACGATATAGCGCTCGACATCAACATAGACAAGGCGCGGCTCGAAGACTTTCTACGGCTGGCCAGTCGCTCGGCAACCCAACTGCTCACCGGTCCGGTGGCGGTAAAGGCCGCGCTGCATATTCCGCCCGGGAAGGTGCCGGTACACAGGCGAATGACGCTCAACGGACGGTTTGTGCTTGACCAGGCAAGGTTTGCCAGCACCAAGATTCAAGACCGCATCGAGGAACTGAGCCTGCGCGGGCAGGGGCGGCCAAAAGAAGTCAAGACATTGGATTCAACCGGTACCCGGTCCAGGATGACGGGCGATTTCCAGATGGCTAACGGAGTCATCAAGCTGTCAACACTGGACTACACCGTGCCGGGAGCTGATATCCAACTGCGGGGCACCTATGGGCTTGAAGGCGGCGCGCTTGACTTTAGAGGCACCGCCAAGATGCAGGCCACCGTCTCGCAAATGGTGGGAGGGTGGAAAGGCTTGTTGCTCAAGCCGGCTGACCGGTTCTTCAAGAAGAACGGGGCAGGCACAGAAATCCCCATCCACATTAAAGGAACCCGCGAAAACCCCAAGTTCGGGTTCGGCTTGGACAACTGAGGAACTAGGGAATCTCTGATTAGTCACTGTTTTGAAGCGTACGGGCTTTAACAGGCTGCGGAAAAACTCCATTTCTGGGGCTTTGTAACAGGGCACGNNCTTCAGTCGTGCCGATAAAGCCAATGAAATCAACAGGGCTTTAGCCCCTGCTGAAGTCCCTTGGGCCAAATCTCTCGAAATCAACCCTTTTTCCGCAGCCTCTTTAAGCCCCTGAGGGAATGTAGGCTGCTCAAAACGAACTTGTTCAGGGCCTCCCTGGCTGTTCAGCTTAGGCTCGAAAATTTCCTTCGATTGCTCAACCCCGAAATTGCTATAGTTTGTTGGGATTACCCCGCCGTTGCCAAATCCGAAACCCATCCGCACCGGAAAATCCAAAAGGACATCGCCATGCCTGGGACCAAGAGTTCTCCGAAGAGTTTTGCGAGGAGCATCGCTGTCGTCGCTCTGTTTCTAGCGTTCGTCGCACTTTCTGCCGGTGGCCAACCCCAACCCGCCAAGCCCACTGCGCCCTCTGCCACGGCGACCGCCGACCGGCGTGACTGGTGGAAGAATGCCGTCATCTACGAGATCTATCCGCGCAGCTTTCAGGATTCCAACGGAGACGGAATCGGCGACCTGAACGGCATTGACGAGCGGCTGGATTATCTCAAGGACCTCGGCGTTGACGCCATCTGGCTATCGCCCGTTTACCCCTCGCCCCTGGTGGACTTTGGCTACGACATCTCGGACTACGAAGCCATCGACCCTAAGTACGGCACGCTCGCGGATTTCGACCGACTTGTTGCCCAGGCCAACAAGCGGCACATCCGGGTCATCATGGACATGGTCATGAACCACACCTCGGACAAGCACAAGTGGTTTATAGAGTCCCGGTCATCGCGCAGCAATCCCTACCGCGACTGGTTTGTATGGCGCGACGGCAAGGGCGAAACAGCCACCAACAAGGGCGCGCCGCCCAACAACTGGCAGTCGTACTTCGGCCACTCGGCGTGGCAGTGGGATGAGAAGACGCGGCAGTACTACTACCACAAGTTCTACATCCAGCAGCCGGATCTGAACTGGGATAACCCCAAGGTCCACGACGCCTTCAAGGACGTCGTCGGCTTCTGGCTAAAGCGTGGCGTGAGCGGGTTCCGCTTTGACGCCATCACCACACTTTACGAAGATCCCCATCTCACCGACGAAGGCATCGTCAAGGATGAGGACGGCAATCGCAAGATCAACGCCTACGGCGACCCGCAACTGGACGATACAAAGACCAACAACCTGCCCGGCGTGCATCCGGTAATGCAGGAAATGCGTGCGACGATGGACAAATTCAATTCGCCGGCATTTCCCGGCACGCGCGTGCTCATTGGCGAGACCTATCTTCCCAACATCGGCGAGTTAGTCAAGCAATATGGCACCCCCGACAAGCCGGAGTTTCAGTTGCCCATGGACACGCAGGTGGGATTCATCAACAAGCTGGACGTGGCTGCATTCCGCGCCAAGCTGAACGATGTGGAGACGAAGATCGGCGATAACACGCCGCTGCTGGTGTTTGACAACCACGACAACCCGCGTATCGATGCACGTTATGGCGATGGCATGCACAATGTGGACATCGAGCGGGTTCTTGCCACGATCCTGTTCCTTAGCCGCGGCGCCGCGCTCTTCTACTACGGCGACGAAATCGGCATGAAGACCACTCCGCCCACGCGGAAAGAGGACGTGAAAGATCCCATCGGCGTGACCGGCTGGCCCAAGGAAAAGGGCCGCGATGGCGAGCGAACCCCCATGCAATGGGACGTGCGACCCAACGCAGGCTTCACGAAAGGCATACCCTGGCTCCCCATTCCACCCAGTGCCGCCAAAGATAACGTCGAAATCGAGAAGTCCAATGCCAACTCGCTTTTTGCCTGGTACCAGCGCCTCATCCGAATGAAGAAGACCAACCCGACCGTCGCGCAAGGTGACAACACAATGCTCGACACCGCCAATACCAAGGTGCTGAGCTGGATGCGCCAAACCCCGGGTGCACCCGCGGTAGTAGTTTCCGTCAACTTCACCGCCGATCCGCAAACCGTGAGCCTCTCCGTCCCCGGCGCCGGCAGCAAAGTCACCACGTTGCTCAAAACCCCCGGCTCCGCCGATCCCGCGTCGCTGGACAAGATCAACCTCGGTCCATTCGGCGTTTACATCGGCCAAGTTCAGTAGCGGTCGGCAGGTCTGAGCACCTGCGGAAACTCCATGGGGTAGCGTTTTGCAACAGTCGTCCACCGGCTTCGCCGATCCACGAAGGAATGAAACTGCGCCAATTCCTGCTGCCCGCTAACTTGCCAACTCGCCAACCCCGCGTTAGCGGGGGCTAACTCGCTGCTTTTGTTCAAAGACTTTCTTCTCACTTACCATTTGAATTGTTCAACTCACACATCGACTTGAACCCAGTTTCTTTTTAGGGCACGACTTCACAAACTGCGGAAAAACTCCATCTCGGGGCTTTGTAACAGGGCACGACTTCTAGCCTGTCCTGAGCGCAGCCGAAGGATGCCGATAAAGCCAATAAAATCCATTGGGCTTTAGCCCCTGCGGGATGCTCTTGAGGGCATCTTCGCTGGAAATCATCAATCGCCACCTTCAGTAGATCGAGGTCCAATGAATTGAATGAGGTGGCAACTATACGAAAATTTCGTATAGTTCAAACCGAGGGTGCGCGGGAGGTGTCTCGCGAGGTAGATTTCTACAAACTCGACGCCATCATTGCCGGTTCCTTGCCCACCGCCAGCCGCCCGTGTTTGACTGTAGCCCGAAGGTGAACGGAACAGATGGCTTACATCCTTGCACTTGATCAGGGGACAACAAGTTCCCGCGCAATCCTGTTTGACTCGGGCGGAGCGATTGCCGCCGCGGCACAGCATGAGTTTGAGCAGTTCTACCCTCAACCTGGTTGGGTCGAGCACGACCCCATGGAGATCCTCACCAGCCAGCTCTCCTGCGCTGTCGAGGCGCTGGGCCGGGCTGGCGCGCGCCCCCGCGACGTCGCCGCCATCGGCATCACCAACCAGCGCGAGACGGTAATTGTCTGGGACCGCGCCACCGGCAAGCCCATCCATCCCGCCATCGTGTGGCAGGACCGGCGTACAGCCGCACAATGCGAGGCCTTGGAGCGGAGCGGCGTCGGTGACGACGTCTCCAACCGCACAGGCCTCGTCCTCGACCCGTATTTTTCCGCGACTAAGGTGGGCTGGATTCTCGACCACGTCCCAGGCGCGCGATCCAGGGCGGAACGTGGCGAACTCGCCTTCGGTACCGTGGACAGTTGGCTCATCTGGCACCTGACCAGCGGCGCCCGGCATGTCACCGACGTCACCAATGCATCGAGGACCCTGCTCTATAACATCGTCAAGGGCGAATGGGACCCCGAACTGCTGCGCATCTTCAACATCCCCGGTAGCCTGCTACCGGAGGTGGTGTGGTCCAGCGAGATAGTGGGCGAAGTGACCACCACGCTGGGCCTCGGTGGCGTGGCCATTGCGGGCATTGCCGGCGACCAGCAAGCAGCCCTGTTTGGCCAACTCTGTTGGACCGCGGGCGAAGCCAAGAACACCTACGGCACAGGCTGCTTCCTCCTCGAAAACATCGGCGCCAAATTCGTTCGCTCCAAACACCGGCTCATTACCACTCTCGCGGCCAGCGCGCACAAGCGCCTCGAATACGCCCTCGAAGGAAGCATCTTTATCGGCGGCGCCGTTGTCCAGTGGCTGCGCGACAACCTCAAACTCATCGGCTCCTCGGCCGAAGTCGAGGCTCTGGCCGCCGGCGTACCAGACAGTGGCGGGGTCGTGATGGTGCCGGCCTTCGTGGGTCTTGGCGCGCCGCACTGGGACCCGCACGCCGGCGGATTGCTGATCGGGCTCCGTCGCGACACAACGCCCGGACACATTGCGCGGGCGGCTCTCGAAAGTATCGCCTTCCAGGTGGCCGACGTGTTGCAGGCCGTGCAAAGCGAGGCCTTGCCTTTGGCCGCGTTGCGTGTAGACGGCGGGGCATCGGTAAATAACCTGCTCATGCAGTTCCAGGCAGACGTGCTCGGCGTGCCAGTGGTTCGGCCCAAGGTGACGGAAACGACCGCGCTGGGGGCAGCATATCTGGCCGGACTCGCAACGGGATTCTGGGCCGGCCCGGACGAGTTGCGCGCAAAACGGAGCGACGACATTCGCTTTGAACCCAAAATGGACGCAGCTGAGCGAGTCACGCGCCGCGCCCGCTGGAGCCGCGCCGTGGAGCGGGCCAAAAACTGGACGGATTGAAAAGAAGCTCGACGGAAACCGGCAGCATCGAATCATCCGGCGGCATAGGAGGCTGAGATGGCAGCAGTTTGCAGTCATGTTGCGGAACATCTGAAGAAGGTAAAGCCCCAGTCCAAGGGTTGCGAAGAGTGCCTGAAGACCGGCGACAAGTGGCTCCACCTGCGCATGTGTCTGGAGTGCGGCCACGTCGGCT
>PLZC01000334.1 GCA_003151985.1 Acidobacteriaceae bacterium | reverse complement strand
CGGCTGGACAAGCCAATAAAATCAACAGGGCTTTAGCCCCTGCTGAAGTCCATTGGGCCAAATCTTTCGAAATCAAGCCTTTTTCTGCAGCCTCTTCAGGACCGGGCTTTCGCCACATCGGAACTGAATGAAAGTAAAACTTGGTGGCCTACACCCGATCCAGATTCCTGTAGACGTCGCTCACATTCGATTCCACTTCCTTTTGCAGTGGCGGCATACTCCCAAAATACGGAACCATCTCCTTCACCGTCCGGGTCAGCAGCGCCTCGTAGCCGTTCGACTGGAGCGATTTAAGCGAAGCCACCGTCAGGCGCTTCTGCATCTCGGCGAGGCTCTGGCCGGCCTTCTTGCCCGCCTCCACCTTCTCCACCAATTCCTCAATATAGTTTCGCTGGTTCATCATCACCGTGCGGTCCGATTGCAGCGGCCCATGGCCCCCAAGAACATACTGGAAATCTCCCTTCCCCACGTCGTCGATCGTGCGCGGCCAACTCCGCGGGAACCCATCCGCGATATTCGGGAACCAGCAGTGGCTTGCATCTCCGGTTGCCAACGCGCGCTGCTGCGGACAAAGGACGAAGACATCGCCAGCCGTGTGGGCGTGGCCGTGAAACTCGAGGTGCAAATCGAAGAGCGGGTCTTTAAGAAGGTAGGTCTTGTCGAACGTGATCGTCGGCAGCTCCGGGGCCCAGTCCTTCATTTCCGCCTGGTAGCCTTCGAGCTGTCGAATCTGATCCGCGCAAAACGCCTTTTCCGCCGCCGATGTTGCATGTCCTGCCCGCTCGCGCAGGTCGTCCAGGTTCTTCCGCGCCTCCTCCATGGTCTCTTTCAGCCGCGCAATCCCCTGGTCTCCCAAAAGCTGCTTGGTAGTTTCGGTGGCAATAAAGTCAACCTTTTCGTTTGCCTCGCGATAGGCATGATTGCCCTGCGTGTGGTCCCAATGAAAGTGAGTGTTGACCACGTAGCGCACTGGTTTCTCGGTCACCTCCCGCTTGATCTGGGCGATGAGAGAAGCGGCAGCCGATGGCTTGGAGTGCGCATCGACGACGACCACATCCTTTGACCGGACGAAGATGGCCGCATTGCAGTTGACCCTGGCTTGCGCTCGGGCATGGGCGAAGAAAACGCCGTTTGCCGCCTTTTGAATGTCGAAGAGCTTTCCACCCGCCGCGGGAGCCGCTGCGCGAGCCCACGCCGCGCGATGAAAGCCGAGCTCGAGAACCGACGCCCCAGCCAGTGCGCCGCCCATCAGCACCCGAAGGAAGTCGCGGCGAGATTGAGCCTCAGGCTCGACATGGTTATGCGCGTGGAAGTGATTGTGATCATGAAAATCGTCGTGAGCCCGCCCGTCCGCGTGCGTGTGCTTCTCTGTCGCTTCCTTCACGTCAATCCTCCAACTAGATTTTCCAAGGCTGCCAAGCGGATTCCATTCTGGACTAACCACCGCCTGCCGCGCAACGGCAATGCCGGACCCCTGGCCAGGCCGGCGCGCGAATTACCGATGAGCTTCACGGCGACATTCGCCCTCTCTCGCCTGTCACTGATTTCCCGCCTCCGCGAGTGTTAAAATCAACCAGTGCCGGGTCCTACGCGACGTAATCCCGCCAACCCCGCCAGGTCCGGAAGGAAGCAACGGTAACGGGCTAGTACGGGCGCAGTAGGTCACCCGGTACTTTTTTGCGCCCCTGGCGCCTTCATGTTGCCGAGGAGAAATGCATTGACCCTTAAAGTTCGCCCTATTGTAGGTACCCGCGCCAAGATCACCGCACTTGGAACCTATGTTCCCCCACAAATCCTCACAAATCAAGATCTTGAAAAAATGGTCGACACCAACGACCAGTGGATCATGGACCGCACCGGCATCCGCGAGCGGCACGTTCTGGCCAAGGGCCTCGGCGTAAGCGATATGTGCACGGAAGCGGCGAAGAAGTGCCTGGCTGCAAGGGGAATCCCCGCAAGCGAAGTCGAAGTCATTATTGTGGGCACGGTGACGCCGGACATGATGTTTCCTGCCACAGCCTGTCTGGTCCAGGACAAGATCGGCGCCAAGGGGGCGTGGGGATTCGATGTATCGGCCGGCTGTTCCGGTTTTGTCTTTGCGCTGCAAGCCGGGGTCAAGCTGGTTGAAAGCGGCGCGCAAAAGAAAGTGATGGTCTGCGGCGCCGACGCCAACACCCGTATGACCGACTACACCGACCGCACAACCTGCATTCTCTTTGGCGACGGCGGCGGCGCGGTGCTCATCGAGCCGGCCGAAGAAGGCGAAATTGGCTTCATCGATTATGTCAACGAGATCGATGGATCGGGAGCCGCTTCGCTGAACCTGAAGGGTGGCGGCAGCCTGAACCCCTCCAGCCACGAGACCGTGGACAAGAAGATGCACTACATTTACCAGGACGGGCCGGCGGTTTATAAATTTGCCGTGCGCAAGATGGCCGAGGCTACCGGCAAGGTCCTGCAGCGGAACGGGCTCACCGGCGCGGACCTGGGCTGTTTCATTCCGCACCAGGCCAACAAGCGCATCATTACCGCCACCGCGGACCGTCTGGGGATGGATCCGAACCGCGTGATCATCAATATTGAGAAGTACGGCAACACCTCCGCCGGAACCATTCCCCTGGCCATGGAGACGGCGATTGAAGAAGGCAAAATGAAGAAGGGCGACCTTGTCTTGCTGGCCGCCGTGGGCGCCGGGTTCTCGGTGGGCGCAACGCTCCTCCGCTGGGAGATTTAATTCACCTCGGAAGGCATCGATCCGACCAACAACTCTGGGTGCCTCATCCTGGCGCTTTTTTCTTGCGCCAGGGTGGGAGAGCACGAACCTCGGCTCGGCAACTTTTCATTCTTCCGTTTGCATAAAATTACCGCGCTCCGGCGCACACTATTCATGGGAGTGTCCAGCATGCCGAAACATGAACCGTCGAAAACTTGCATACCCCACCCCCCCCACCCTTTTTCTCCATTATTCTACCCACTCTCGTTTATAAGCAACTAGGAATGAACACTTTACAATTATCACCTGTTAACTTATCAGTAACCGTCTCCTCCGATTTCAGCCTCTTTTGACCCAAATAGTCGCTTTTTTTCGCCGATTCTTGGAAGATCTCGGCCGCGTTCTATCCTGCGCTTGTTTCTAGCCGGGTGCCCCATCCTTGCGTTTTTTTCTACGCAAGGGTGGGTTAGCACGAACCCCCAACCAACTCCCCCGGTCCCACCCTACTTCCGGTCCAGGCGGAAAGCCGCGGCTTGAAAATCCCCGCGGAAATCCGCATCCATTTCCAATCCGTGGTTCATCCACCACGCCCCGCTGGCCACGGCAGGCGAACCAGCCAGCGCCTTCCCCTCGATGGGGCTTATCGTGTATTGTGCAGCCGGGTCCAACCCCTTCAGCTTTAGTCTGGGGAACCCGCGCTTCTCCTGCGTCGAGTGGATAAATGCGAAAACCACCGACTGTCCCTTATCCGCCCGCACCGTCTGAGTCGCCGAGAATTCGCTGCCGTCCTGCGGCGAAATCAGCCGGTAAAGGTCGCCCTCAACAATGGTGGGCTGCACCTCGTGGTAGGCGGCAATCAGCCGTTTGACAGTGGCGGCTTCCTCGGCGCTCCACTTGGAAATATTGGCGCCGATCCCCAGCGAACCCTGCATCGAGCTCAGCATCCTGTAAGTCAGTGTGGTGGTGCGCTTGTTGAGCCAATGGGGCGAGTCGGTGACCCACGCCATCATCACCTGCGGCGTATAGGCGTAAGTGAATCCGTCCTGCATCGTGAGCCGGTCGAAGGGATCGGTGTTGTCCGAAGGCCAAACTTCGTCCGTATAGCGCAGAATGCCCAGGTCCACACGGCCTCCGCCGCCCGAACACGACTCGATCTCAACTTTTGGATGCCTGTGGCGCAGCTCGGCCAGAATGGCGTAGAGATTGCGCGTGAACTCGACATAAACCTTCTTCTGCTCCGCGGGCGCCAGTTGATCCCAGCCCGGCTCGCTCCAGTTGCGGTTGTAATCCCACTTCAGGAAGGCAATATCGTTTTCCGTCAGCAGCTTATCCAAAAAACCCAGGACATAGGCGCGCACATCGGGCCGGGCCAGGTTCAGAATCATCTGGTTGCGCTGTTCCGTGCGCGGTCGCAGCGGAAAGTTCAGCACCCACTCCGGATGCTTGCGGTACAAATCGGAATTCGGGTTCACCATCTCCGGTTCCACCCACAGCCCGAAATCCATCCCCAGCGCATGCACCTTGTCGATCAGAGGCTTCAGACCATTCGGAAACTTCTCCTTGTTCACATACCAGTCGCCCAGGCCCGCATGGTCGTCCTTGCGCTGCCCGAACCAGCCGTCGTCCATCACAAACCGGTCAATTCCCAGGGCCGCCGCCTTCTCCGCCAACTCCATTTGTCCGGCCTCGGTCACCGCGAACTCCGTCGCCTCCCAGGAGTTGTAAATCACCGGCCTTGGCCTTGGCAGTGGCTGACCCTCCGTGGCCGCGGTCCGCGGCAGCACATGCGCCAACTCAAAGTGGTGCAGCAGCCGCGAAGCCCCTCCCATCCCGTTTGCCGAGTACCCGCCATAAAAAACGGGAGTCTCCAGTGTCTGCCCGGGATGCAGTACATAGCCGAAGTCGAAGGGGTTGAATCCCCCCGTCACCCGCACATGGTCCAACTGGTCCTGCTCCACCGTAATGCGCCACGACCCGCTCCAGGCCAGCGCGCCAAACCACACTTCGCCCTGCTCCTCCTCGGGTTCGCCCGCCGCAATCGCAAACCAGGGATTCGCCTGGTGCCCCGTCGATCCGCGCCTGCTCTCAATCACCCGCGCGCCCTGCCTCACCGCCTCCTGGTTCAGCGTCCACTCGCCGGCCCAACGGCCGGTCAGGTAGTTCAGTGTGTAATGTGCCGGCGGCAGCGCCCACGCCGCCGCGGCAGCCTGCTCCACCGTCACCGGCAGCGCCTCCCCGTTTTCAATCGTGGCCCAACGCGCCAAAATCCCGCTCTCCGGATCGACCGAATAATGCAAGGTCACAGCAACCTTTCGCTTGACATCTTTCAGCACCACGTCGAATCCGTTTGCCTTCACGGTATGGCTTGCATAGTGCAGCACCAGGTCGCGATTACCGTCCGCAAAAGTGACCTTCAGCGCTGGCTCGGCAAACAGCCCCGCGCCCCAACCGGCATACTCCTGCGGCGTGTTGTTGTAGGAGGAATCGAACGAAGCCCATTCCGGCAGCGGCGCGGCTTGCGGAAACGTATCCGTGGCGCCCAGCCTTCCACCCCAATAAAGCTGCTGCAACTCCCCTCGCGAATTCACGCCAAAGACATAAGAAGCTCCGCCACCGTCAAGCCGAAAAGTCTTGGCAGCAGAGTCATAGCTAACGAACGCGGGCTGAGCTGCTGCTGCAAGAGAGGCGCCAAGTAGAACAGCAGCCGCTGAAAAGGTTTTCAACACGAGCCATCTCCTCTGTTCATCATTCAAACCGGGTCCATCATATCATCCGGTTTGAACAAGTCATCACCCCGGCGTACTCGGTTCGAACCCGCCTCCGTCTAACACATGAGACACTGAAATCATCCCGGAATCCATAGGCCAAGCGCCCGATGTCAAACCGGTTGTTGATGACTTCAAAACCGTTAGACAAGCGGCCAGCAGCAGCATTGCCGTAATCGGTTGTCTTTCGTAGGGATAAGCAGAAGCCCCACTCCCCTGGAGGCCAGCCGGTGATCAACGGAAAGCGAATCGCTGTCGTCATGCCCGCGTACAACGCGGAAAAAACCTTGGAAAGAACCGCCTGTGAGCTGTCCGACCTGGTCGATGTCAGGATCCTCGTCGACGATTCAAGCCAGGACCAGACTGTCCACCTTTCCAGAAATCTTGGCATACTCACCTTTGTTCATGACGCCAACTACGGTTATGGGCGCAATCAGCAAACCTGTTACCGGGAGGCGCTTGCTGCGGGCGCCGATATCGTGGTGATGGTCCATCCCGATTACCAGTACACACCGTCTCTTGTGCCGGCTATGGCGGGTATGGTCGCCAGCGGTGTCTATGACATGGTTCTGGGTTCCCGGATTCTGGGAGCCGGTGCACTGAAAGGCGGGATGCCTTTCTACAAATATGTTTCCAACCGCTTCCTAACCGCGTTTCAAAACCTCTTCCTCGGAGTCAAGCTGTCTGAATACCATACAGGGTTTCGGGCGTTCTCACGGGAGTTGCTCGAAACCCTTCCTCTGCACGAGAACTCCGACGATTTCATCTTTGACAACCAGATGATTGTCCAGGCCGTGATGTTCGGCTTCCGCATTGGAGAAATCTCCTGCCCCACCAAATACTTTGAGGAAGCCTCGTCCATCAACTTCAAGCGCAGCGTGCAATACGGTCTGGGAGTGTTAGCGACAACGGCCAGCTACGTATTGCACAAATGGAAGCTCCGCCGCGCTCCAATCTTCGACACAACCGGGAGAAGAGCTACCTTGAAGTATTATTCCGAAACCGCAAATGGTCCCGCGATCCGAAACGCCTATCAAACCAACGATCCGGACGGGATTAGGGCCTCTTTCGCTGATTTTCCGGATCGCAGTAAAGATCCGCCGCGCGGCGAGGTGGTGAAACCAGCAACTTTGAAAAACCTGTGATTTCTTTCAGATCCGACACACAACCCCGGCAACCTGATTGGCTCTGCGTTCAGGCTTGCCCAGGCGAGCATTCTAAGGAAGGAACAATGGCGGTTTCACCAAGTCGATGGCTCCTGGCGGAAGAAAAGGGCTCGCCCCGCTGGCGCCTTCCCGTCATCATTCTTGTCGCGCTTGCCATCCGCATGGTGGTGGTCTGCTTTACCTATCGCGAATTGCCCGACGCGGACAAACTCTACGAGCGCTTCGGCTGGGAGATGGGCTGGATAGCCCGCGCACTGGCCAGCGGCCATGGATTCAGTTCCCCTTACTGGCCATGGACCGGGCCCACCGCGATGCAGCCGCCCCTCTATCCCACGCTGCTCTCGCTGGTCTTCCGGCTCTTCGGCGTCTACTCCCTCACTTCGGGATTCGTCATCCTCTCCATCAACAGCCTGCTCAGTTCGCTCACCTGCATCCCCGTCTACTTCAGCGCAAAATTCTCGCTCGGGACTCCCGGTGCAAAGATGGCTGCCTGGGTCTGGGCTTTCTATCCCTTTGCAATCTACTTCTCGGCCGGCCGCGTTTGGGAGTACTCGCTGACCGCGCTTCTATTCACCACCTGCTTCTGCATCGCGCAGCGCATTCATCGGGTCGCAAACCCTCTCGCCTGGATCGGCTGGGGCGCTCTCGTGGGTTTTACCGCACTGTCCAACCCCTCCACTCTCTCTGTTTTCCCTTTCCTGCTCCTGCTGGCCATCTGGCAGATTCGTAAATCCGGCCGCCGCTGGTTCCTCTTGGGAGCCCTCACCGCTCTTTCCGCTCTCGCCGTCCTCACCCCGTGGACCGTCCGCAACTACCGCGCCCTGGGCATCCTTTGCCCCGTCCGCGACAACTTCTGGCTCGAGGTCTACGACGACAACTCCGGCGATGCCTCATTGGACCCAAGCTTCGCTCATCCGGCCTCGAACCCCATCGAGATGCAAAAATTCCTCGCCATGGGCGAGCCCGCTTTTCTGGCCGAAAAGCGCACCCTGGCCATTGACTACATGACGAAGCACCCCGACTTTCCTCTCCGCAAGACACTGCGGCGCACGCTCTATTACTGGACCGGTTTCTGGAGCCTCTCCGCTCAAGAGCTCCGCGAGCAGCCCTACGAGCCCGGAAATATCTTCTACGTCTGCACCATTACGTTCTTCATGCTGCGCGGCGCTCGGCGTCTTTGGCGATTGAACCGCGCCGCCCTCCTGCCTTATCTGGCCCTTATCTGCGTCTTTCCCATCACCTACTACATCACCCACCCGCTTATGGATTACCGTCAGCCCATCGAGCCCGCCATCATCGTCCTTGCTGTTGCCGGTGCCGTTCCGTGGAAGCGCATCGGCCCGAGCCGCCTCACCGCCTCCACCGGTCCCGAAGCTGCAGCCTGATTCCGGCGGCACAGCGCCACGTCCAGGACAGGAAATCAGCTATCCTGTCTGTGCGCCTCGGAGGTCCCCGGATGCTTTCCCCCGCCGTCACCCCGCCAACCCGCCCTACGGCTGTTGAAGAAATCGCGGAGGCCCTGAATCGCATCGTGCCTTTACAGGGTCTGCCCTTTGAAGACCGCGTCTGGCTTGCTCGCCATGGCGAGGAGATCGTCGCCAAAGCTGGGGAAGTGCTCTTTGAAGAGGGTGCTCCCGCGGAACGAATGATTCTTATTCTGAAAGGTGAGATCCATGTGCGGCGCCAGCAAGGCGGCCCCATGGCGCTGTTCATCGGCCGAGCTGGGCAAATGACCGGCGTGCTCCCGTACTCCCGCATGAAAGGATATGGTGGTCAAGGGTTTGCGATTTCAGACGTATGGGCCTTGCTGGTTCCCAAGTCGGTTTTCCCTGAGATGCTGAAGGCTATTCCAACCATGGGCCAGCGAGTCGTCTCCACGCTGCTTGACCGCGTGCGCGAAGTTACCCGCATTGAGCAGCAAGCCGAAAAGCTGAATGCTCTCGGCAAGCTTGCCGGCAATCTGGCGCACGAACTGAACAACCCGGCCTCCGCGGCCCAACGCGCAGCCTCCAGCCTGATCACCGAGTTGCGCGCCAATCGTCAGAATCGCTTCAAGCTCGTCAATTTGTGCCTTAACGAGGACCAGGTCCGCGGAGTCGAGCTCTGGGAGCAGAAAGTCCTCAGCCGGAAACCACCGAATCAGCCCCCCGATGCTCAGGAATACATAGTTCGCGAGGAGTCCCTGCGCACCTGGCTGGTCGCGCTCGGATGCAGCGATGTTTGGGAGGTTGTGCCGCAATTGGCAGAGCAGGGAATCACGGTCGGCGACCTGGAGGAACTGCGCTCGCTTCTAGGCGCCAACGAAGTCTGTGTTTCGCTGCAGTTCTTTGCACGCTTTTTGCGTTCTTCCCGTGCGGTGGAGACGCTGATCAACTCGACGGACCGGATCTTCGACCTGATCAGCGCCATCAAGGCCTACTCCTTCATGGACCGCGCGCCGATTCTCGAGGTTGACGTGCCGGCCGGCCTCGAGGCCACCGTCCAGATGCTGCAGTCGCGAATGACGAATGTCAACATAGAGCGCGATTACCAGCCCAACCTGCCCCGCATCAGCGCCTATGGCAGCGAATTGAACCAGGTCTGGACCGCCCTGATGGAAAATGCGCTCGATGCGCTCGGGAATCAGGGCCGCCTCAAGCTGACGTGTAAGTTGGAAGGCGAAATGATGCTGGTCGAAATCTGGGATACCGGCCCCGGCATTCCGCCGGAGTTGCAGGACCGTATCTTCGAGCCTTTTTTCACCACCAAGGCGCCAGGGCACGGACTGGGGCTGGGCCTTGATAATGCAATGCGCATCGTCCGCAAGCACCGCGGCCATTTGAGCGTCCGCTCAGAGCCCGGCTCCACTTGCTTCCGCGTCCGTATCCCGCTGGACCAGTTACAGGCCTATTGACCCAGAGGTCTCGTACCTTACAGCGTTTTTCCACGGAGGGAGCAGGGGCCTTCAGGCCCCTGAATGCCGCTCAATTCTATGTGGCCTTTAGGCCCGGACATTACACAAGTCGCGGAAGCTCCATTTCTGGGGCTTTGTAACAGGGTACGACTTCAGTCGTGCCGATAAGGCCAATAAAATTAATGGGCTTTAGCCCCTGCGGGATGTTACTGCACCACTTCAACCCCGCGCCAGAAGGCGACATACCCCTTGATCTTGCGCGCCGCCGGCTTGGGGTCTGGGTAATACCAGGCCGCGTCCGGGTTATCCTGTCCATCGATCAGCAGATTGAAATAGCGAGCCTGCCCCTTCCACGGGCAAGTGGATGTAGTGGTGCTGGGGCGAAAATACTCGCGCTTGAGACTCTCCTCGGGAAAATACACATTCCCTTCGACAGTCTCCGTCGTGTCGCTTTCGGCAATCACAATGCCGTTCCAGGTTGCTCGAGCCATGGCTTTTCCGGTCGCGTCCATTTCCGACCCTTCACGGCCCTGGCGGGCCGGAAGGGTAACGGATACGACACTACCAGAGATTCGCGGCTATTGCGAGTCCAAGGGGAAGGTTAGTTGTGGAAGACTTACTTCGCCGCGACAATCGAATCGATGTGGACGCTCTTCTTGGCCGCATCGGATGTTGCGTGAACGGTCACATGCGCGCCATAAAAGTCCTTTACCGCATCTGGATTGTCAATGGCCCATACAGCCTTCTGGGCTTCGTCGACAAACACCGGGGCCATACCCTTTTCAATGCACTTTTTCACGCAATCCGCATTGTTGCCCAGGTGCTTTGCGCCGCACATCGAGTCGGAAATATAGCCGTTGATCTTGGTTGAATCGGCAGCGCTGGCCGCAATCGCGGTCAGAGCAAATGCAGCTACCAGCAGGGCGAGAATCCGTTTCATCTAAACCTCCAGGTTGATTTCAACGAGCCAAATGCTAACCACATGCTACACCTAAGGCCTTTCGGCAAGACGTTTCGGAATTGACGCTTCTCGGGAAACGAGCGCTAACTGTGCACTTCCTGCCCGGCAGGGGGGCTTTTGCGCCGCGCCTCAACATTCTTCAGAACTGCCTCGTAGCGCTGCGACGCCGCTGAAAACCGGTTCACCAACTCGGCCGTCTTTATCAGGAATCCGGGGTTCTTCTCCCGGATACCTTCCAGGATAGGCGCAAACTTGGCCAGAAGAAAGAATCCCTCTGCGTTGCAATCAACAAACAACTCAGCCGAAACCGCGCCATGCAACACCATGGCCGCCGCCATCTCCCAATAGGTCAGCACCTGTCGCAGCCATGCATTATGCGGGTCGGCAGGATTTGAGGCTACAGCAAAGAACTCTTCCACGGTTGTAGGCCAGAACTCGCCGGTTATCCATGCGCGGGCCTGGCGCATCACAGCTTCCGTGCGCAGTTCATACAGCCTGAGAACAATTTCGGCGTCCGCCGGCGTTGCGAGCATACGTTCCATGTTGAGTCTCTCCGCTGGTTGATGGTAGCAGTTCTCCCTTCGTCCTTGGCAGCGCAGCCTTGTCGCCAGCGGTCGGCGGAGGACTCCACCGCATTTACAGTCGCGAAAAACTCGATCCTTTGAAGGGTACGGGCTTCAGCTCGTACATAAGTGGCCAGGAATCAAGCGGGCTTTAGCCCCTGAGGTACGCATTCAAGCCGGCTGCAACTCCTTCTTGCCGCCCTTCTTCTCCACCACAGGCCCGTGCGTCTCGACCGTAGGCGGAGGCGGCGCATTGCCGATGCGCTTGGAATAGCTGCAAACCACCGCACTCTCCACCGCGCCGGCAGTCTTTTTCGCTCGCTTCTTCGGGGCAGTCTCTTCTTCGGCGGCTTTCTTCTTGTTTGGGCACTCAAGGAAGATACCCGACCGCAGCGTCTTCTCCAATAAGTACGGGCTCTTGCATTCAGGACACTTCTTGGCCACCGGCTTGTAGTTCGAGGTGAAATCGCACTTGGGATAGTTCGTGCAGCCCCAGAAAATATTCCCCCGCCGCGCCTTTCGCTCCGCCAGGTCTCCCGTCCCGCACTTCGGGCACTTCATCCCTTCAATCAGGTTCTGCTTCACGTATTTGCATTTTGGATAACCTGAGCAGGAGACGAACTCCCCATAGGCTCCCTGCCGCAGCACCAGGTCCTTGCCGCACACCGGGCAAGCCTCTCCCGTCGGCTGGGGGACCGCCTGCTTTTGCTGCTGCTTCTGGCTCAGCTTGCGGAATGTCTTGCACGGCGGGTCCTCGTTAAACCCAGGGCACGACATGAACATCCCGAATGGTCCCCGTCGCAGCACCATTACCCGGCCGCAGTTATCGCAGTACTCCTCCTGCTCGCCGGCCTCCTGCGCCTCCGGAGTATTCAAGTCCGGCTTGTCCGCCGTATTCTCCTTGGTAAAAGTGCAACTCGACTTATCCTTCTTGTTATACGCAGAGCACGCGAAGAAGCTGCCGAATTTGCCCCACTTCAAAAGCAGCGGCGACCCGCAAAGGTCGCACTTCTCCTTGGTCTTCAGCTCCATGCTTTTAATGCTTTCCATGTTATTGCCGGCATCTTTCAGCTCTTCCACAAAGTAGTCATAGAAGCCGTTCAGCAGAACAGTCCACTTCTCCTTGCCCTCTTCAATATCGTCAAGCTCTTCTTCCAGTTTCGCCGTGTAAGCAAAATCGAAGATGTAAGGGAAGTTCTTCACCAGCAGATCGCAAACCACCATCCCGATCTCGGTGGGATAAAATCGGCCGCTGATCTTGGTTACGTACTCGCGATCCTGAATGGTGTTGATGATCGAGGCATAGGTCGAAGGCCGTCCAATGCCGCGCTCCTCCAGCTCCTTCACAAGGGACGCTTCGTTATAGCGTGGAGGCGGTTCAGTGAAGCGCTGCAATTCGATGAGCTTCTCCAATATCAGCGTTTTCACGTTGTCCAGGTCAGGCAGCTTGTTGGCTGTCTCGTCTTCCTCGTCCTTCTTTTCCTCTTCGACCTCGTAGACTTTCAAGAAGCCGTCGAAGCGCAATACCGATCCACTCAGCCTGAAATCGTAGGTCTTCTTCGTCTTCGATGAAACCGCCGCGATCTTGGCTGTGGTTATGTCATATACGGCTGGAACCATCTGCGAAGCAATGAACCTTTGCCAGATGAGCCTGTAGAGCTTGAGTTGTTCCTCGGTTAGGAAGCGCGCTATCGACTCCGGAGTGCGCGCGGCGTCGGTGGGCCGAATTGCTTCGTGCGCGTCCTGCGCAGCCTTCTTGCCCTTGTACATGTTGGCTTCCTTGGGAAGATACTTCGCCCCTAATTGCTTTGCGATCCACTCACGCGCTCCCTCAATCGCCTCCGGCGCAATGCGCGGCGAATCGGTACGCATATAGGTGATGAGGCCAGTCGTTCCCTCGGAGCCGAGATCCACGCCTTCATACAAACGCTGCGCCACGCCCATTGTGCGTCGCACGTTAAAGCCGAGCTTGCTCGATGCATCCCGCTGCAACTGGCTGGTGATGAATGGAGGGAGCGGTCTTCTCTGGCGCTCCTTGGATTGCACCGAAACCAGAGACCATTTGGCCGCTTCCAGCGCATCAAGGACCTCTTTCATTGACTTTTCGTCGGGAAGCGCACTGGCGATGAACTGGTCTTTGCCGTCTTTATCCTTGCCGTTGGCCACCCGCGCCGGCTCCCCGTCAATGCCGATAAAGCGGGCCTTGAATGTCTTGTCTGCCTGTCTCTCCGGATGCAGCATAGCGTCCAGAGTCCAGTGCTCAACTGGATTGAAACCGCCAATCTCCCGCTCCCGCTCGACAATAAGCCGCACGGCCACCGTCTGCACCCGCCCGGCCGACAAGCCCCGCCGCACCTTGTCCCAAAGCAGCGGCGAAATCTGGTAACCCACCAGCCGGTCAAGCACGCGGCGCGTCTGCTGCGCATCCACCAAATTCTGATCCACATCTCTCGCGTGCTTGAATGCTTCCTGCACGGCCTTTTTCGTGATCTCGTTGAAGGTGACGCGGCGAATCTTCTTCCTCTCCTTGGCGTTCGTCCCTAGTTGGATGAACAGGTGGTAGGCAATCGCCTCGCCCTCGCGGTCAGGGTCGGGCGCCAGGAAGATTTCGTCCGCCCCCAAGCCGGCTTTCTTCAACTGCGCCACGATCTTCAATTTGTCGTGAGAGACCTCGAGCGTCGGCTCGAAGGTGCGGTTTTCCAACTCCACACCAAGCTCTTTTTTGGGCAGGTCCATGATGTGCCCTACCGATGCCAGGACCTCGAAGCCTTTGCCAAGATATTTCTCGATCGTCTTCGCCTTGGCAGGGGATTCGACGATTACCAGTGATTTGCTCATTCCCATCCTTAATACCAGAACTACTCTACCCTGTCCGGCCTGTTGGACTCGGAACCGGGTCATTCCGTTTCGCTCGGCGTTTGACTCAAAATCCGCCGAAGCGCTGGCGGCCTCGCCGTTCTCCAAAGAAATAATCGCGAAAGTTGGAAGCTACCATGGAAGGGGGCTTCATTTCCACTTGCACGCGAACTTTTCTTTGCCGGGCGTTTCCACAACAATACGCGCAAGACTTAACGGTCGTGCGAAAAATCAACACCCAATCGCTTGTTAGGGAAAGGAGAAGGCTACATCGTCCGCACGTAATTCTTGCCTGGCAAACCCCGCACCCGGCCAGTGAGCTCGAGCTCAAAGAGCGCCGTAAACACTTCGGACGAGGTCAGTTGCGTCTCCAGCAAGTCGAGAATCTCATCGATCTGCAGGCTCTCGTCCTGGTGCAGAACCTCCAGCACCATCGCTTCTTGCGGTCTCAGGGCTGGTTCAGGCAATAAGGATGCTGTGGTTTCCGATTTGGATTCAAACGGCGCTTCCGCCTCCAGCTCCAGCCGCACCTGCGAAGACAAATCTTCCCACACGTCTTCCCAAGTCGCTACCAGCTTGGCGCCCTGTTTAATCAGCGTGTTAGGGGTCCATGAGTTCTTGTTGGTCACATTGCCGGGTACCGCAAACAAATCCCGATTCTGTTCGGCGGCGCAGCGGGCGGTCACGCGCGTCCCCGAGTTCTCTGCTGCCTCCACCACCAGCACGGCAACGCTCAAACCGCTCAAAATACGGTTGCGGCGGGGAAAATTCTGCGGCGCAGGAAAAGTGCCCATCGGCAACTCGCTGACGATTGCCCCGCCCGCACCCAGAATCTCCTCGGCCAGTTTTTTGTTTTCCTTGGGATAAACCACATCGATTCCCGTGCCCCATACGGCGACCGTGGGCATTCGCGCCGCCAACGCCCCTCTGTGCGCACAGGAATCGATTCCCCGCGCCATTCCGCTCACAATCAGCAGCCGCCGCACCGCCAGGTCNNTCACAATCAGCAGCCGCCGCACCGCAAGGTCACGGGCCAGCATTTCTGCCACGCCGGAGCCATACGGAGAGGGATGCCGTGTGCCGACAACCGCAATCGCTGGACGGGACAACAGGCTCACCGCCCCGCGCACCCAAAGAACCGGGGGAGGGTNNGTATATCTCCTTCAGCCGCTCGGGATAATCCGGACAACTGAAGCTGACCACCTTCGCGCCTTGCGCCGCTACCCTCTCCCACTCCTCTTCAGCCGCGACCCGTGCCTTGCCGTCAAAAATAAACTGTGCCGCCTGGGCGGGAAATTTCAGCCCCTCCAGCGCCGTCAGCGGCAGCGTAAATATCTGCCCTGGCGTTTCCAGCCGCTTCATTGCGTCGAGAATTCGCTTCGGTCCCAACCCCGGCGCCAAGGCCAAAGCCAGCCAGGCGAGCCGGTCTTCATCGAGCGCAGAGCCAGTGCTGGCAACGGGTTGGGGCAGGGCGGTAATTTGAAAGCGCCTATTTTCTATGGCAAGGTTTTCCTCGCAGGAAACCAAAAGCCATACTCTTTGCTATTTTTGCCAACGTTACCCTTCATGGAGGCCCATGTCAAGCCGTCCTGTTGACCTTGCAGATTCCGAACGGCACCCTTTGCCCTCGGTTGGTAGTCTAAGAAGCGTGGATACCTTTCCTCAACAACGGCTTCGCGTAGCCGCCATCAGCTTCCTCAATACCGCGCCCCTCATGTGGGACTTCCAGCATCCGCCCCTGGCCACCTCCCTCAACAGCCGATACCAGATTGACTGGATGCTCCCCGCGGAATGCGCCAACCGGCTGGCCTCGGGCCAAGCGGATATCGGCCTCGTCCCCATTGCCGCGCTCGCAACCACTCCCGGCCTCAGCATTCTGCCCGGCTGCACCATCGCCTCCAAGGGGCACGTGCGCTCCCTGCTCCTGGTCCGCCGCGCCAGCCAGCCCATAGCCGACCTGCGTTCCGTGGCCGCCGACAAGGCCAGTCGCACCACTCTTGCCCATGCGCGCATCCTGCTCGGCAAGTGGGGCAATCCTTCAGTTCCCTTCGTGCCCTTGGGTGCGGACCTCGATGCCATGCTCGACCGCGCCGACGCCGCCATTGTCATCGGCGACCCGGCGCTGCTGGCCCTGGAAGAGCGCGCCAACCGTTTCGAGCGCACCGGCGAAGAACTGGTTTACCACGACCTGGCCGAGGAGTGGCACACCCTGACCGGCCTGCCTTTCGTATCCGCCGTTTGGGGCATTGCAAGCAGCATACCAGTGGATGAGCGCATCGCCGAGGACTTCATCCAATCCCGCAACCACGGTCTCCAGAACATCGAAACGCTTGCGGCCGAGTGGTCCCGCAAGCTTCCCATCTCCGAATACACAATCCGCGATTACCTCACAACCAATATTCACTACATCCTCGATGAGGAATGTATTGAAGCCATGAGAGTCTTTTTCCACATGGCCGCGGAATGCGGCGTCCTGCCGGAATACAGCGTAACCATACCCGAGCCCGTGACTCCTTGAGAGCCCAACTTTCCGACCTGCCGGTAAAGCTAATAGGATCAATCGGGCTTTAGAGCATTTCTCATGTTGGTGGAGATTGGCTTTGAAAGGGCACGGCTTCAGCCGTGCCGCATGATGCAAAAAACGAGCTTAGGGCTTTACAGGCTGCGAAAAAACTCGATCCGGGGAACGGGATTTGTTCGCTTTNNTAAAATCAGTGGGGCTTTAGCCCCTAAGGGACGCTCTTCGGGATCTTCTTCTTGAATTCAAGCATTTTTCCGCAGTCTGTTTAGCCCCTGAGGGACGATCTTTGGGATATTCTCTCGAACACAAGCCCTTTTCCGCAGCCTCTTCAGTCATTCCGGCAGAGGTTAGGCCGTAGCCGCTAACACCTGCTCGGTAACATCCACGCTCATGCTCAATCTCAACAGGGACTTCACCACGTCCGCAGCGCCGTAAGTCTCGCGGCCTGGGGCGAGGAACTGCGCGATCGTATTCAGATCGTCCCCCACTGTCACCAAGGCCGGTTCGATCATGTCGTCCTTGCGGACTTGTGCATGGCCGATGTTCGAAAGCAGGGCGTTGCACAGGCACTTTCTGCCTACCGTGTCCTCGATCTTGCCGCCTTTGGCCACAAAGTTCGCTACCGGCTCCGCGGCGCAGCGATAGCCGATGCCACCGTCCGGATTGGCATAGGGCTCGCGAAGATAGCCGAGGTCGCATACGCGCTTCCGCGCCGCTGCCACTTCCGGATCGGAGTAGGAACCCGGCAATTGCGCCACTTTAAAGGGAAATCCAGTGGGCGAAGCCAGTGGATCGGTAAATACTTCGCCGCTGCCCGTAATGGCCTGGGCCAGCAGCCGATCCTTCAGGTCAGAGCGAAGGGCGGATTCGCGTGTGAACGCAAACGCTGTTCCCACCTGCACTCCAGCGGCGCCTTCGTCCAGTGCTTCCCGCAACATTTCCGCGTTTCCATAGCCGCCCGCAAGCCAGAAGGGAACGCCCAGCGCCCGCAACTCCGCTATGTTCACCCGGTCGCGCTCGCCGTACACCGGCTCACCGGCTGAATTCAATTGCAGCTTTCCGCGCGGCGGGGCATTATGGCCACCCGCTGTCGGAGTCTCAATCACCAGTCCATCCACGCGACCGCTCGCCCTTCTCAGCATGGTCGTAGCCAGCGTGTTGGAGGAGACAATGGCCAGGAACCTCGGGCGGTGCAGGATCGGCAACGGGCCTTCCGCGTAATCGGCCGGATCAAATTGCATCTGCGTATCCTGGCCTTGCGCCGCGCCCGTCACGGACAATTTGTATTCGGAAGGATGCTGTGCCGCAAAGGCGTCCAGCACTCCGGGAATGTGCAAGGGGATGCCCGCGCCCATCAGCACGTATCCCACGCCGGCCAGCATCGCTCCATATATGGAGGAGAGATGGGGCATTTGAACCTTCTCCAGGAAGTTGATGCCCACCGGGTTCTTGTGGCCTTCCCTGGCCAGAAACACCTCGACAAAGTTGCTCACGATGCATAGTTCGACCACTTTGCGCAGGTCCCGTCTCTGGTGCATCGGCGTAACCGGATAAGGCGCGTCGGCGGCCCTGCCTCCGGGAACAAAGTACTCCTGCCAAACACGCCTGGCCATATCGGGAAACGGAAACGCATCCAGCCCTCGGCGCATGTGGCCGCCGATATCACCGTCGGCAAGCCGGCGCACGAGGAGCGCATCGAGCGCAGTACCTGAGACCACGCCAAGCTGGCCGAGTTTGGAGACCGCCTGGGCCAGGCGCCAGTTCGAGACGCCCACACCCATGCCTCCCTGAATGATTTTGGGAAACTGGATCATCATTGGATTCTTTCACACTCTCGCATATTTTTGAGTGTTTTATCTCACATTAGGCGCGGGGCGGGAGCCCGGATGAGCAATTTTGACCGGAAAGGTCAAAATTGAGGCCGCAGGTACTCTAGCCCGGATCTCCCGGAGTTTGCAAGGACCAACGGCAATCACCCTGTAGCGCCGGCCTCCTGGCCGGCTGTAGCGTGGGTCTCCCGACCCACGCACTGTCATGAGCCGGCAGTACGCTTCACAACTCAGCTATGCCGTGAAAAGACGGCCTTTCCAATTAAAGCTTGTCGCGGAGGAAGCTGATTACATGGTCGGCTTGCACTTCGCCAACCATGCGGCCCTGTGCGTCTACCACGGGCAGGGCGTGCAGGTTGTATTTATCGAAATATTCGGCGAGGTCATTCTGGTGCATGTCCGCCGGGCAGGAGAGCACGCGCGGTTCGGCCAGAACCGCTAGATGCGACTCCGGCTGCGCCATCACCAATCGCGCCAGCGAAACAGCGCCGCGCAGGACCCCTTTTTCATCGAGCAGGTAGACCTCGGTCACGCTCTCCGGGTCGCCATCGAATGCGCGCAGGGCCTGGACCGCCTGGGTCACGCTTGCGTGCGTTCCTACGGAGACAAAGTCGGTGGTCATGCATCCGGCGGCCGAGTCCTCGTCGAACTCGAGCAACTCCTCAACTTCCTGGCGCTCTTCCGGCTCCATCTCTTCCAGAATTGCGTCGGACTGCTCTTCGGGCAGTTCAGCCAGCAGGTCGGCGGCCGCTCCAGGGTCCATCTCCTCCACGATGTCGGCGATTCTCTCTTCGTCCAGCTTTTCCAGCAGCGCCTTTTGCAGCTTGGGATCGACTTCTTCCAGGGTCTCCGCGGCCACCTCTTCATCGAGCGAGGTGAAGACGGCTTCCCGCTCGGCGGGGGCCAGATCTTCAAGGATTTCGGCCAGGTCCGAGGGGTGCATCTCGGCCAGGCGCTCGTATTCGATGCGCAGTTTTACGCGCCGCGCCGGGTCAACCTCGATCACATCGACAAACTGCCAGGGAATGCCGCTGGGGCCGAATTTGCGGGAAAATTTCTCCAGCGAAGCACGCGGCAGCAGGCCTTTGAAAACCCGGCGAAAGGCGCCGCGCAACCCTATTTCGACTTCGGCCACGCGCAGCAGGTGCGCCGCGCCCTTGCCCATCCACTCCAGGTCCACATCGTTTACGCGGACCACCTTGCGACCGTGAATGTCGATGATCTGCCGGTCAACGAGGTCCTGCGCAAGGTAGAGGTAATTACCCTGATCCTCAAGCGGAACCAGGGCGCCGGAGGAGCGCAATTCAAGCGTCCCGGCGGGCGTCTCCATCACGTCCTGCGAGGGCACAATGCAAAGTCCCGTGCGAGTCTTGAGAACCAGGCCGGCCACTTTGCCCGCATCCGGACCTGTGGCCACGGCAATGTCCTTAAGCCTTCCGCGCAAATGGCCCTGCGCATCGGTCACCGGCGTGCCGAGCAACGCGGTGAGACTGACGCGAGCGGTGGTGCGAGGTTGCATGGGTTGAGTGTATCGCTTGAGATTGGTTCAGGCCGATAGAATGATATAACCCGCTTGACATAGTTCGTCATTAGCCATGAAACTTCCACCTAGGTTGCTGATGCGCGATGGGGCGATTGTGTCCCAGTGGTTTCTTTCAGAGGCGGATACCCATCAGGTGAGCGAATCGGAGGCAGGACGGCTAAGTCTTACGCTAAGCTCTACCATGGAGAGCGTCAGCAAAGTAGAAGCGTCGGCGGACAAATTTGCCGGCGAAGCTGGCCTCGACGAGGAAGAGCGATTTCATGTAACGATGGCGGTGCGTGAGGCTGCGGTAAATGCGGTGCTGCATGGAAACGAATACGATCCCGCGAAGGAGATCAGGGTAACCTTTCAGAACACAGGGGCGGCGCTTATCTTTACGGTTACCGATCAGGGCAAGGGCCTGGACCCTGAAACGATTCCTGACCCTCTGGCGCCGGAAAACCTTTTGCGCGGCACTGGCCGTGGCATCTTCCTCATTCGCTCCTTCATGGATGAGGTACACTTTCGACAAACGCATCCGGGCACCGAATTGACGCTAGTCAAACATCTGGCGCCGGTAAGCGATAAGCTTTAAAGTTCTTGCACTGGAGCCTTGGGAGGGATAGAGTCATCTAACCCGGCGGGCCACAACCTTCGGCTGGGGACTGTCCCGCCAATCGGCACTGCGAAGGTGCTATAACCGTAATAACAACAAGGAGGAATACCCGTGGCACTTACTATTGCTTCCCGTGAAGTGGACGGCGTCACCGTTCTGGA
>PLZC01000325.1 GCA_003151985.1 Acidobacteriaceae bacterium | reverse complement strand
CCTCCGGCATGAATCTGCGCTTTGACTACAACGCCGCTTGCGCCCTCGGCTAACAGCTTGCGGGCCACCGCCGAGGCTTCTTCCAGCGTGTTGGCCACTTCGCCCCTGGGCACGGCAACGCCGTATTTTGCCAGGATTTCCTTTGCTTGATACTCGTGAATCTTCAAGGTTGGAACCGTCCAGACCGCTGTTGTTTTGGGGGGATTCGGAACCGGCGCCGGCATCTGCCGTGCCAGCAGGACCGTGCCAGCGGTACACAAATACTATCTTGCCCGCCAAAGGTGGAGCAAACCAGCGCCGCGCGAAAGAGTTATCGGCGCTCGCCGCTATCATGTAAGGATATGGCGTCTGTCAAGGAGCTTCTGAAACTGCTGGCCGAGGATGGCTCGGCACTTACTCGCGAGCAAGCGGCTCGCGTGCTGACCGAAATTCTATCGGGCGAGGTGCCTGAGGTAGAGACCGCGGCGTTGCTGGCTGTGCTTGCCACGCGCGGCGAGCAGGCGCCTGAACTGGCCGGCTTTGTGGAGACCATGCGTGCGCGAGCGACGCCGGTCCCGCTCACAACGGAGGAACGCGACCAGCTCGTGGATACGTGCGGCACGGGTGGCGGAGGGCCACTTACGTTCAACATCTCCACCGGGGCAGCCCTCGTGGCGGCTGCGGCGGGCGCCAAGGTGGCAAAGCACGGCAACCGCGCCGTCACATCGCTGGCGGGGTCGGCGGATGTGCTGGAGGCGCTGGGCGTGCCGATCAACCTGGGGCCGGAACTGGCCGCTGCCTGCCTGCGGGAGACCGGCTTCATGTTCCTGTTTGCGCCGCTCTATCACCCGGCCATGAAGGCGCTGGGGCCGCTGCGGCGGGCGCTGGGGTTTCGTACCATCTTCAACCTGGCCGGGCCGCTGACCAACCCGGCCGGAGCCCGTGCCCAGGTCATCGGCGTGCTGGCGCCCAGTCGCGTGTTGCTGGTGGGGCGAACGCTGGCGGCCCTGGGGGCGAAGCGCGCCTTTGTGGTGCATGGGACGGATGGAATTGACGAACTGACCACCACCGGCGAGTCTGTGGTAGCTCGCGTAGAGGAGTCTGAAACGGGCCCGCCCACGTTGAAGGCCGCACGTGTAACGCCGGAGATGGCTGGGCTTACGCGCGTCACACTGGACCAATTTGTCGGCGGCGATGTCGAAACCAACGCCGGCCTGCTGTATGACATTCTGACCGGCACCACCGGCGCACGGCGAGATATTGTGCTGCTCAACGCGGCCGCAGCGCTCGTGGCCGCGGGACTGGCCGGTGACCTGAAGGAGGGCGTCGCACGGGGCGCCGAGGCCATTGACTCCGGCGAGGCGGCTGCGACGCTGGCCAAGTTGCGGAAGTTTGGGGAAAAATTCGCCAGGCCGACTTAGATCTTATGGTATAGATCATGGTATATACTAGGTCTGCGAGGCGCCACAATGCAGCAGACCGCCAAGATATTCAGAAACGGCCGTAGCCAGGCAGTGCGCCTGCCCAAGGAATTCCGTTTTGCCGGCAAAGAGGTGGCAATCCGCCGCGATCCGGCAACAGGCGAGGTAGTGTTGGCTGAGCAGTCGGCTTCCCCAAAGAAATCATTGCAGGACTGGTTCGATCTACTCGATTCTCTCGACGTCCCTAAGGATCTCTTCGAGCGCGAGGTACACAAGCCGGTCGAGCGAGAGTTCTTCTAAATGGCCATCCGCTACCTGCTGGATACCAATACGATCAGCTACGCGATCAAAGGCGACCCAGCGCAGGTGCGGGTCCGGCTGAAAGCGTTAAGGAAGTCAGTGGTCGCACTCTCCGTTTTCAGCCACGCTGAACTGCTTTACGGACTGGCGCGCAAGCCGGTATCAACACGGCTTCGCGAGGCGGTAGAAGGATTTCTGTGGAATTTTGAGGTGCTTCCCTGGGATTCGGCGGCGGCGATTTCTTATGGCGATCTACGGGCCGGGCAAGAACGCAAGGGGCGACCGCTGAGTCATGAGGACTTGATGATCGCCGCACATGCTCTTTCATTGGGATTGACGCTGGTGACGCACGATCATGTTTTTGCTTTTGTCGATGGACTCAGAACTGAAGATTGGACGGTCGCCGGGGACTGACACTCCAGAATCCGCCCGGATTGCAGCGGATGGAGTGGATCAGGGCTGAACGTCTGCTTACGCATCACGTCCAACCAGCAAAGGAAGACCGACATGCGCAAATTATTTGCACTCACGATTCTGTTCGCGTCCGGTGTTTACAGCGCGAACTCGCAGCAGCCCGGCCAGCCTCAGTTGAAGATCGAGCCTGCCAACCGCACTCTCACTGTCAGCGCGGATGGGCGAGTGACCGCCGAACCGGAGATCGCCATTCTCCACATTGGGTTCGACACCCAGCCCACCGATGCAAAGGCGGCCTACGCCGAAGGCGCGAGAATCTCCAACGCCATTATCGATGCGCTCAAGCAGGCCGGAATTCCGGAGAGCTCGATCCGCAGCGAGACGCAGCACCTGGACCGCGACTACACCAAGCCTCATAAATTTAAACTGGTGCAGCAATGGACGGTGAAGACGCCCCCGGAGCGTGCGGCGGAGGTTCTGGATGTTGCCATCACCGCTGGCGCAACAAGCAGCGGCGATATCGACTGGACCGTCAAGGACGAGCGGGCTCTCGAAGAGCAGGCGCTGGACAAGGCCGCTGCAAGAGCACGGGAGAATGCCGCGGTTCTTGCCAAGGGCATGGGCGTGCATCTTGGCGTGCCCATTTATGTCAGCAACCAGCTTTCCACGCCGGCGTTTCCAATGCGCGCCATGGCTTTCAGTGCCGGCGTAATGGCAAAGTCCGACCAGGCTCCGCCGCTGTCCATCGAACCGCGCAAGGTGAGCCGGGAAGCCACGGTCTACGCTGTCTTTGCGATTGAGTAGAAACCGATCAGCGAAGCAGAGTCACCGTCTTCGGATCGAGCTCTCCGCCGAAGTATTTCTTCAGGGCGTCCTCGAAGACCGAACTCTCACCGGCGGCGCGAGCGAAGAGGGTGATCGAGGAGCGGAATTTCAGGTCGTCGGGAAATCCAAGGATCTGGTTGATGGTGCGTCCCTTGACTAGATTGACCAGCACGGTACATTCCTCCAGCCGGACCCCAAGAATCGGATGCTTCAGGTAGGCAGCGGCTTCCTCAAGCGAGCCAATTCCGTAGTACTCGGCCTGCGGGCTCCTACCCAGGCCCTTCATCTGGGGAAAGATGAACCAGATCCAATGGCTGCGCTTTTGTCCTGCACGCAGTTCCGCCAGAACCTGCGGAAAGACGTCAACCTGTGCGCTGACGAACCGTTCGAGATTGAATCGATCTTCCATAGCCTTTGCCCATGCTTGCAGAGCCCGGCAATCGCCAGGAATCCTACGACAGCCCCGAACGCCCCGCCAGACCCCGCGAAATAATCCATGAAGCCAGCGAAATGGCCAGCGCCAACGCTACCCAGCCGGTTTGTTGCAGCGGCCTGGCGAGCGCAGCGGAGAAATGCGGGGCGCTAATGGTGACTGCTTCCAATGCGGGCAGGCACAAGCGGATCAGCTCAAAACCACCCCAGCCAAGTACTCCGGCAGCAAATACGATGCCCGGAATCGCGCGCTTCCAGGGAAACGGGATTGGCGGGGGCGCCGCTGCCTCCTCGTGAACTCTCTCCATTACAGAAGCCATGAAGCCTGATGAGGGGAGCAATGCGTCTTCCTCCGCGAGTATGCGATCAAGCTGGATGTTGTACGAATTGCTCTGTGGTTTGCGATTCATCTTGATGCCTCCCTTCCTGCAAACTCCATTGCTGCGTGCTCGGCCTCAAGGTGCGGAAATCGTCTTCGCAGGAGTGCGCGCGCTCGGGAGAGTCGAGCTTTCAGGGTTCCTTCAGGCAGCCCCATGGTTTGTGCCGCCGCGGCCACATCCATCTCATGAAAATAAAACAGGACTACCGGTTCCCGGTAGCGCAGCGGAAGCGCCATGACGGCGCGCCTGACTGAATCCGCGCTTTGCTGCGCTGCCAGCGCATTGTGTTGCGCAGCAGGATGCGAGGGCTCCGGGGCTGCATCCAGCGGTACGCTGACCGTGGGGAACCGTTTCAAATCGCTGCGAAATACATTCGCCGCAAGCGCATACAGCCATGTGGAGAAGCTGGATTCGCGCCTCCACTTGGCGAGGCCTCGCCAAGCGCGGATAAATGCCTCCTGGGCCAGCTCCTCGGCGCGGCTGCGGTCCCGGCAGTAGCGCCAGGCCATATTGATGAGCGGCGCCTGCCAACGGCTGACGATCCCCTCGAAGCCTTGCACATCGCCGGCCATCACGCGCTCCACATCGGCCAGGTCTTGCGCTTCGCTCTTGGGGCTTGGGCTCAAATTGAAGGCTCTCCTTTGGGTAGGACAGCGGGCCTGGTTTTCCGGTTGCATTTTTCTTGCTGCATGGGGCGTGCAGGAAAAATGCAACCGGATTCCGCAGCCCCCGGTCTCACCCGTTGCAGAACAGAAAATATCTGCAATTGAGTCAGGAGAATTTTATGACACATTACGCGATGCTGCTGTTTGGCGGCCCGGATTTTAACAACTTTGGTTTGTGGCTGTTTCTCTCTATCGGCGCAGTTTCTCTTTTCGTGGTCTTTATTCCGCTGGTAACGTGGATGGACACGAGGCGCAAGGAGCGCGAGGCCTTCTACAAGGCGGAGACTTTCCGGCGGTTGGCCGAGTCCACGGGCGACGGCGCCAAGTTGGCCCTGGAATTGATGCGGGAACAAGGCCGGCAGGCGCAAATCAAGACGCTCGAAGGCATGAAGATCGGCGGCGTGATCAATGTCGGCGTGGGAGTGGGGCTGGTTATCTTTCTGCGCTTCCTGCTCGGCGGCGGCACGGGATCGCCCTATCTTTGCGGACTGATTCCCGGCATGGTCGGAGCGGGAATGCTGGTCTATGTTTTCTTTCTTGCCGCGCCCCCGGAATAACGGGAGGCCGGACGAGGGGATCGCGCTCTCGCCGCTCTTACCGCCCCTACGGGGCGGGGCATTTGGACGGAACGCATTCCCAGAGTTGCGCTTCGCTTCACCCCGGGCTATTTTCGCCGCCTCCCTCCGGTGAGGAACAGTCTCACGGCCGATGCGAATCAAGCGTGACGGCAGAGACTGAATCGCTTGGTGGGGCTGGCGCATCTGCAAGATAGTTGTTTGAACGACTATTTCGGTATTGCCGCTGTGCGGCGCCGGAAGCGGAGGATGAACCGGTGAACGCGACCTTGCAACGCCAGCCAGCAATTTTTCTGCCCCACGGCGGGGGGCCTTGCTTCTTCATGGAATGGACCTGGGGACCGGCCGACACGTGGGACGCTACAAAGCGTTTTCTTGAGGGACTGGCAGCCACGCTGCCGGCCACGCCCAAGGCCATATTGGTTATCAGCGGCCACTGGGAGGAGCCTGCATTTACGGCCGGCGCTGCCGCCAAGCCGGAGTTGATCTTCGACTACTCCGGCTTTCCCGAGCAGACATACCGGCTCACCTGGCCTGCGCCTGGGGACCCGGAACTGGCCGAGCATGTGGTTGGGCTGCTGGGCAAGGCAGGACTGCCTACAGGCTTAAGTGCGACTCGCGGATTCGACCACGGTGTCTTTGTGCCGCTCAAGGTCGCCTTTCACGATGCGCAGACTCCCGTTGTGTCTCTCTCGCTGTCGGGTTCGCTCGACCCGGCCCTGCATCTGGCCGCAGGTCGCGCTCTGGCTCCGCTGCGCGATGAGGGGGTGCTGATTGTGGGCAGCGGCATGAGCTTCCATAACCTGCGCGGCTACCTTCGCCCGGAGACCAGGGAACGCGCCCGGGCATTCGACGCGTGGCTGACCAAGGCCGTGGAATTGCCGACAGCTTCGCGTGAACTCCTGCTGACCGGCTGGCGCGAGGCTCCATTTGCCACTTACGCGCATCCGCGCGAAGAGCACCTGATTCCGCTGATGGTGGCCGCCGGAGCAGGCGGTGAAGCGCCGGGGCGGAGGGTTTTTGGCGACGAACCGATGGGTGCGGCGATCAGCGCGTACCGGTTCGACTGACCTCGCGAATAGCCCCGCAGCAAGCCGAGTAATTGGCTCAGTCCCGGTCAGGTTCGCGGCGCAGCGCCTCAGGCCTCTGCAACGGGCGCAAGTGCCGCAGCTACCGCGGGCGTACTCACCATGGCTGGCACAGCTTGCGCCTGGGTCGCGGGCTGAGCTGCGGGCTCGGCCTGCTCCGCCGGAGCGGGCGTGGCGACTGCCTGCGCTGCAACCTTGATGTTGAGATAGCCATCGACCGCGGCAACGTTGGTTCCCAGGGTAGCTGCTATCAGCGCCGGACTCTGGCCTGCCCTGTGCATCATCTTCGCCATCGCCGCGGGAGACAGCTTCACCGTGTCCGGCTGCAACCGGGGAGGAACCTTTTGGGCTGATTCGACTTCAATAGGTGCGGTTCTGGCGGCTGAAGCGGCTTGCGTAACGTTCGGCAAGACTGCGCTGGAAATTGCCATGGATGCCATGAAGGATCCCTCTCAATTGGCTGGGATCCCTCTCCAGATTCCACCCCTTCAAATGCGAGGGTTTCTCAAGGGCTCCCACTATGCCTGTGGTAGCTCTATCGGCGCAGTTTTAGACAGGAAGAGTAAGCGTCCAGATTGACTACAAGCGGCGGCGACCAAAGCCTCGAACCATTGGCCACCGATTACTCGCCACTCGCTCACCCGCCCTGATACCAACGTCTCCTGCGCCCGATTTGCAAACCGGAGTCGATGAGAATGGCTACCAGGCAAAAAAACATGCATAAGTCGGTGCGCGCTTCGTGGAGAAATCCCAGCCATCCGTAATGCGCCACCTTTGGCAGCGCAAATTGCCCCAGGGGCTGGCCCAGCAGGATCGGTACCTTGGTGATGATAAGTGCGGTGACGATGACACACAACAGCAACAGTGCCGCATCGCCGGCAAGCAGGCTGAGCAGAACCGCTGCGCCGCCGACGATCTCGATGCCGCCGACCAGCGGAGCGAGGATATGAGGATAGGGCAGCCCGATCGCCGCAAAACGTCCCGCGCCCAATTCGCCGGGAAGCATAAATTTGAGCGTACCCTCAACCAGGAACACAAGTCCCACGATGATCCGGACCAAAACCATGGGAAGTTTTCGGCGCATCTCTTTCTCCCGCCACTGGATTTCTGAAAGCCCGACCCGAGAACTGGGGGAGGCCAAGTAAAGAGCCAGTCTTAAAGAGGATACCTCAGCGAACAAGCGGTAGGGTGGCGCCCAACCCATCTGGTTCCGGTAGACTGTGAACTGGGTCCAATTTGGAGCCAACCCGGGTCCGCGGAGCCGAGAGCGGCAGGGAGATACAGGGAAAGGCACGATTTCCGAGCCAATGGCCGGGCCCTCGAATTGGGCAGGCCGGCTGCGGTCTAATACGGGCTCCCCTGCGACAGGTCGCCGTTGCCGGGGTGTTAAAATCATTCTTTCCTCGAGGCAGGACAAGATTTTCAAGCAGTGAGGGTGTGCATATTTTTCCCGTGAAGCCGAACTATGGACCGCACCAGTACATGTGCTCGCCGCAGGGCTCCAGCCCAGTGAAGATCAAGCACACTTCCATCTGCCGTACTTTCCGGCCCTCGAGCCGCTTGGCGCGCGTGGCGATGTTGCTCGTGTTGACGCTCATCGCTGGGGCAGCCGTGGCCCAGCAGCCGCAGACCATCGATCAGATTCGAGTCATCGGCAATCGGCGCATCCCCAAGGAGACCGTGCTGGCGCGGCTCTTTACCCATCCTGGCGATACCTACGACCCCATCTCCATCGAGCGGGACTTCAACTCGCTATGGAATACATCGTACTTTGAGGATCTGCGCATCGAGCGCGAGGACACGGAGAAGGGGATCGTCCTGAACATTTTCGTCAGGGAGAAGCCCACCATTCGCGAGATCAACTACAAGGGGTTGAATGCGGTCTCGCAGTCCGACGTGCTGGATCGATTCAAGAAGGAAAAGGTCGGGCTGACGGTGGAGAGCCAGTACGACCCCACCAGGATCAAGCGGGCGGAGACAGTGCTCAAGGAGATTCTGTCGGAGCACGGGCACCAGTTTGCCACCATCAAGACTGACGTCAAGACGATTCCGCCGGCCTCTGTGCAGGTAAACTTCAACGTAAAGGAAGGCCCAACCGTCAAGGTGGGCGAAATCCACTTCACCGGCAACCAGCACATCAATGCACTGCTGCTGCGCCGCGCGATGAAGAACCTCAAGCCAGTCGGCATTCCCTATTCGATCGTTTTTGAAAATCTGTTTGCCAAGACCTTTGACGCGTCGAAACTCGAGGAGGACGCGGAGCGGGTCCGCCAGGCTTATCGCGACAGGGGATATTACACGGCCGCGGTTGAAGAGCCGAAAACCCAGATCCGCGATCAGGGTGGTCTGAACTGGTTCACCTTCCGGCCCAACAAGGGCAAGCGAATCGACATCCAGATGCCGATTGAAGAGGGAGACCGCTATCGGCTGGGGTCCATCACCTTCACCGGCAACAAGGCGGTCACCAACGTCAAGGCTCTGCGCGCCACTTTTGGGGTAAAGGACGGCGACTGGTTCAACGCTACCCTGATCGGCAAGGGCCTGGAGAACATGAAGAAGGCTTACGGCCAATTGGGCTATATCAACTTCGGAGCCATCCCGAAGCCCATCTTCGACGAGAAGAACAAGACCGTCTCGCTCAACGTCGACATCGACGAAGGCAAGCCGTTTTACGTATCGCGCATCGAGTTCACAGGCAACACGATTACCCGTGACAAGGTCATTCGCCGCGAACTGATGCTGGATGAAGGTTCGGTTTATAACTCCCAGTTGTGGGAGTACAGCCTGCTTCGGTTGAATCAGTTGGAATACTTCGAGCCGCTCAAAGTGGATCAGGACTCCGAGGCGCACCAGGACCCCGAGGCCGGGACTGTGGAACTGCTGCTCAAGGTTAAGGAGAAGGGCAAGAACTCGATCGGCCTGAACGGCGGCATCAGCGGCCTTTCCGGTGCGTTTCTGGGCGTCAACTACCAGACGAACAACTTTCTTGGGCTAGGCGAAACGTTGAGCCTGCAGGGAAACCTGGGCAACGTAAGCCGCCAGTTCACATTCGGCTTTTCGCAGCCCTATGTGCGCAACCGGCCCTTCAACGTGGGTTTTCAGCTCTTTAACAACAAATCCGACTTCAACGCCGCTAAGAACTATCAGTCCACCACCGGCACTTCGGCCAACCTGAGCGCGGCGCAGCAATCGTTGACGCAGAATTACAATCAGGCGTCCACCGGCTTGACCCTCTCGATCAGCTATCCGCTGCGCAGGCATGCCTTCCAGCGCGTGGGCTTCACCTATTCGCTCAGCAAGTCTACGATTACCGCATTCAGTACGGCGTCGCAAACGTTCTTCCAGACCATTAGCTTCCGGTCCGGCATTCAAGGGTCCAATGCGCTGCAGGGCATCGTGACCAGCTCAGCCTCGTTCAGCTACGTCTACAACACCGTCAACAATCCGTTGCGCCCACGGAATGGCAAAGAGTGGACGGGACTGTTCCAAATTGCAGGAATTGCCGGCAACGTGCGCTACTTCCTGCCGTCGATAGCTTACAAGAGCTTCACGCCGATGCATTACCTGCTGCCCAATCCCGGTGGGCGCAACGTACTTGGTATCCGTGCCCAGTTGAGTTACGCACAAGGCTTCGGCGGCGACGTCGCACCGCCCCAGAATCGCTTCTACTCGGGCGGCGAAGCTGACCTGCGCGGATTCGATGTTCGCGGCGCAACGCCGTACGGTTACGTTCCTAATCGTGCCACTGTGCAACTGACGAATCCGGACGGATTTTGCGTTCCGCGCGATCCGAACAATCCTCAGTTGAACCAATGCATCCTGGTGCCGATTCCGACCTACGGCATCGCTTCAATCGGCGGTGATACGAACTTCACCACAAATATGGAGTACCGCATTCCCATTGCGGGTCCTGTCACGTTCTCGTTCTTCGATGACTTCGGCATTGACGTGGCGCTGAACCACGGGCAGTTGAAGCAGAGCCCCGAAGGTTTCGCAACGCTTACCTCGCCGCTTTACGGCTGCCCGGTCTACAACAATGGCTCCTGCCAGGGTGGCATTTCGGGGTCGAAGGTGGGCCCGCTGGGTCAGGGCTTCCAACGCAACATCCGGCCTATTGCCGGAACCAATTTCGTTCCGCGCATGTCGCTGGGCGGCGAAGTTTCGGTCATTATGCCGATCATCAATGCGCCGTTCCGCCTTTACTACGCCTACAACCCACTTCGCCTTTACGAGAGACCATTTTGCAACGACGTCCTTAACGGAAACAAGGTGCAGAGCTGCTCCGCCGAGCTCATTACCCGGGATCTTTTCCCACCGGGCGGCGCGGGCGATTACACCTACCAGGAGTCGATACAGGCGTACGGGGCAAGGAACCTGTTCCGCGAGCCGCGCAAGACGTTTCGCCTGACCGTTTCGACGACGTTCTAAAGCGATCTTCTACAAACACAAAAAGGGCCGCTCGATTCGAGCGGCCCTTTTTGTGTTTCCGAAGATGTCGAGATTCATTGAGGTCGTAGAGATTCTCGCCACGGCCCTCGGGCTGGTGGAATTCCCTTGAGGGGGCTTAACAGGCTGCGGAAAAACTCCATTTCTGGGGCTTTGTAACAGGGCACGACTTCAGTCGTGCCGATAAAGCCAATGAAATCATCTGGGCTTTAGCCCCTGCTGAAGCCCCTTGGGCCAAATCTCTCGAAATCAAGCCTCTTTCCGCAGCCTGTTAAGCTCGCCTGATCCCTTGCCGTCTAGTGTTCGGGCCGAAGCTCGCACCCCTCACTTTGTATCAAGCGGCTCCGGCCGGCTTCGGGTCTTTCCGGTCGAACTTGGCCACCTTGATCCTGCGTGCCAGACCGAGTTTGGACAGCATCCATATGCCCCAATAATTGAAGTCCACTTCATACCAGGCCAGCCCATGGCGTGCTGAGACGGGGTGCGCATGGTGGTTGTTGTGCCATCCTTCGCCGCCGCTAACCAGTGCGACCCACCAGTTGTTCCGCGAGTCGTCCCGGGTTTCGAAGCGCCGGCTGCCCCAGAGGTGCGTTGCCGAGTTCACCAGCCAGGTGGAGTGCAGGCCGAGGGTGACGCGCATGAATGCGCCCCAAAGCAGCATGCCGACAGCGGACTGCCAGCCGCCGGCGAGCCAGCCAAATCCGAACAGCAGCACTCCGCTTGCCGTGAGCGGAATCCAGTGATACTTGCTAAGCCAAACGTGGAAGCGGTTGCGCGCCAGGTCAGGAACGTAGCGAGCAAGTACCTCGGTTTGCGCGTGCAAAGCGTTACCCCAAATGAGCCAGCCGGTATGCGCCCACCAGCCTCCTTCGCGGGGCGTGTGCGGGTCGCCTTCGTGGTCGCTGTTTTGATGATGTACGCGGTGCGTTGCAACCCAGAAGATCGGTCCGCCCTCAAGCGCCAGCGTGGCGCAGATGGCCATCACGTATTCCAGCCACTTGGGAACCTGGTAGCCGCGGTGCGTCAGCAGTCGGTGGTAACACATGCCGATGCCCAAATTGATGGCAACGACGTATAACACCAGCATGACGGCCAGGCGTTGCCAACTGAAGAAGAACAGCGCCGCCAGCGCGCCCAGATGGAAGGCGGCGATTACGCCGACTGTCAACCAGTTGACTCCCTCGCCGACCGATACGGCGCGGCCCATGCGCACTTCAAGCCGTGCGGGAACCGACGGGGCCGCGATGGAGGTGTCGAATACTTCTGGAATAGGCAAGGTTAGTGTTTCGGTTACGATTGCGGGGGAAGCGACGGTTGCAGCAGATGCCATGTTTAGAAGAGATCCTTGTCGGGTGGCGGCGGGCCCACACCTGTATCAATTGTATAGGGATATGAAGCAATAACCACACACCGCTCTGCTTTGTCTGTGATGGCGATCAAGAAATTCGCCATCAATGTGCGTTTCTGCTCACTTTCCTGCGGTCCATCCCCTAACCGCCCTTCGGGGTGTGAGGAGTGGTCGCAATTGTGGTCCTCGCCTCCAAACCGAGTTTTCCTTCCGGGGCTAAAGAGGCTGCGGAAGAAGGCAATCCCGGCCAAAGCCCGGGCCTTCACAGGCTGCGGAAAAACTCCATCCGGCAGGCCTTGTAACAGGGCACGACTTCTAGCCTGTCCTGAGCGCAGCCGAAGGATGCCGATAAAGCCAATAAAATCAATAGGGCTTTAGTCCCTGCGGGAACCTCTTCAGGCCACTTCCCTGGAATTAAAGCCTTTTTTCGCAGCCTGTTTAGGCCCCTGAATACCGCCTCAATTTGGATGGCCTTTAGGCCCGGTCCATATAACGAGCCGTAGAACCCTTAGCTTGCCAGCCGCCGGTTACCCTGCAGTCGAATCGAGACATGCACCAGGCTGAGCGCGGCCGGCGTGACGCCGGGGATTCGGCTCGCCTGGCCGATGGTAATCGGTCGAACCCGTTCCAGCGTCTCGCGCATCTCGCGGGAGAGCCCGCTGATGGCGGCGTATTCGATCCATTCCGGGATTGCCACCGCTTCGGCGGCCTTCAACTTCTCGATCGACTTCTTTTGCTGTTCCAGATACCCGGCGAACTTGATTTCGGTTTCCACGGCTCGAACCTCGTTGCGCAGGACTGACGGCAATGTGCCGTTCTGGCCCAGCGCGGCGCCCATCTCTGCCAGCAGCGGTTCCTGCACCAGGATCCCACGCATGGCGCCGAGAATCGGCTCGATGACCACCTCAGGCCGCTTCAGCAGTTGCGCCCAGGTCAATCCCGCCGTGGCCGTTAATGCGCCAAGCCCCGCGACTTCCAATTGCTCGCCAGTTGGCTTGCCGGTGGTCAACAGGCGGCTCAATGTACTCATCCGCGCCTGCTTCTGCTCATACTCCGCCCATGCCTCGTCGCCAATAAGCCCGAGTTTACGGCCATAAGGGGTAAGGCGCCGGTCGGCGTTGTCGATGCGCAGGTGCAGCCGGAATTCGGCGCGCGACGTGAACATCCTGTATGGTTCGTTGGTCCCTTTCGAGATCAGGTCGTCGATCAGGATGCCGGTGTAGCCTTCGGTACGGTCCATGGTGAAGGGTGGCAGGCCCTTGAGCCTGAGCGCTGCGTTGATCCCCGCCATGATCCCCTGGCAGGCGGCCTCTTCATAGCCGCTGGTCCCATTGATCTGGCCGGCCAGGTAGAGTCCCTCCATGCTTTTCACGCGCAAGGTGCGGTCCAGTTCAGTCGCGTCCACGCTGTCGTATTCGATTGCGTATCCCGGGCGCAGCATCTCCGCCTGGTCCAAACCTGGGATCGAGCGGACAATCTGCCACTGCACCTCCATAGGCAAAGAAGTGGACATCCCGTTCACATAGACTTCGTGGGTGTTCAGGCCCTCGGGCTCGAGAAAGAACTGGTGCTGTGTCTTGTCAGGGAACTTGACGATCTTGTCTTCTATCGAAGGGCAATAGCGCGGGCCGATTCCTGAGATTTGCCCGGAGTACATAGCCGAGCGATGCACATTCTCTCGAATAATTCGCAGTGTTTCCGGCGTTGTGAACGCAATGTGGCAGCTAATCTGCGGCTGCACAATTTTTCTTGTCCTGAAGCTGAAGGGTGTTGGGTCAAGGTCCCCCGCCTGCTCCTCGAACGCCGCCCAGCGTATAGTCCGGCCGTCCAGCCGAGGAGGCGTCCCGGTCTTAAGGCGGCAGGTTCGCAATCCCAGCGCGCGCAGCGCTTCACCCAACAGGACGCTGGCCGGCTCGCCGCTTCGCCCCGACGGATAGTGCTCTTCGCCGCAATGGATCAGGCCATTCAAAAAAGTGCCGGTAGTGATAATCGTCGCGCCGGCCAGCAGTCGCCGCCCGTCGCGGAGCTTCAAGCCCAGCACGCGCCTCCGCCCAGCATTAAGACTTTCATCCTGAGCGGAGCGCAGCGAAGCCGAAGGACCTGCGTCTGCTCCTCGGGCGCTTCCCTGTTCCCTAGTCCCTATTCCCTGTTCCACCACCAGGTCCACAACCTCGGCCTGGCGAATGTGCAGGCCGGGCTGGCTCTCAAGCACCTCGCGCATCTTTACGCGATAGAGCTGCTTGTCGCACTGCGCGCGCGGACTCCACACCGCCGGCCCGCGAGAAGTATTCAGCAGGCGGAATTGAATGCCGACGGCATCGGCCACTTCGCCCATGATGCCGCCCAGCGCATCGACCTCGCGAACCAGGTGGCCCTTGGCCACGCCTCCAATCGCCGGATTGCAGCTCATTTGCGCAATCAGGTCCATGTTCATGGTGATCAGAGCAGTCTTGAGCCCCATGCGCGCCGCCGCCATCGCCGCCTCGCACCCGGCGTGGCCCGCGCCCACAACAACAACGTCGTATTGCTCGGTAAAAGCCATCCAAACCTATTCTACGGATTCTTGCGATTTCCGCGCGGCCCCGGTCAGACCTCTATGGAAACTCTGATTAAGTCGCCGTTTTGAAGGGTACGGGCTTTAGCCCGTACATAAGTGCCACAGGATCAGCCGGGCTTTAGCCCCTGAGGGACCGCCGATTGTTCAAGATGAACTTATGCAGAGCTTCCCTGACCTACGTGAAACTGCGCAAGGGAGTAATCTGGTTTCAATGAATACATCCACCACCCCTTTCACCTCGGGCACAGACTCCGCTGCCCGGTTCAATTACCCGTTTATCTGGCTCATCTCGCTGGTCGCGGCAATGGGCGGTTTGCTATTCGGTTACGACTGGGTCGTCATTGGCGGGGCCAAGCCGTTCTTTGAGAAATACTTCGAGCTTTCCAATGGGAGCACAGCCGGTTGGGCAAACAGTTGCGCATTGATCGGATGCCTTCTCGGCTCGCTCGCTTCCGGCGCGTTGAGCGACAAATACGGGCGCAAGAAATTGCTGATTCTATCGGCCATTCTTTTTGCCGTCTCGTCGCTTTTCACAGGCTGGGCCTACAGCTTTAACGCCTTCGTGTTCTGGCGCATCGCCGGAGGCGTGGCCATTGGCGCGGCCTCGAATCTTTCCCCGATGTACATAGCCGAGATTGCTCCAGCCAAAATGCGCGGCCGGCTGGTTTCCATCAATCAACTAACGGTTGTGATCGGAGTACTGCTCGCCCAAATCGCCAACCTCGAAATTGCGGATAAGGTCTCGGACACGGCAACTGCTGAAGCGATTCGCATCTCCTGGAACGGGCAATTCGGCTGGAGGTGGATGTTCTCTGCCGTGGCCATTCCTGCCCTGGTCTTTCTTGCCGGAGCCATCTTTATTCCCGAGAGCCCGCGCTGGTTGATCAAGAACGGAATGGTTGAAAAAGCTCGCGCAATTCTTTCCCGCATCGGAGGCGAGAGTTATGCGAACCAGGAAACAGCCAATGCCCTGGCGACGCTGAGCACCGACGAGCAGCAGCACGTCCATTTTCGCGATTTGCTCGAACCGCGACTGCTCAAGATTCTCCTCGTCGGCTGCACTCTTGCGGTCCTCCAGCAATGGAGCGGCATTAATGTGATCTTCAACTATGCGGAGGAGATTTTTCACGCGGCAGGTTACGGCGTCAGTTCCATACTCTTTAACATCGTCATAACTGGCGTTGTAATGCTCGCTTTCACTCTGGTCGCAATTAAAACAGTAGACCGCTTCGGCCGGAGGGCACTTATGCTTATCGGTTGCGCCGGCATAAGTATCTTCCACTTTCTCATTGGAAGCGCCTATAACTTCCAGTTCAAGGGACTCATCGTTGTTATCCCGGTGCTGGGAGCCATTGCCTGTTACTCCTTCTCGCTGGCTCCAGTTACCTGGGTGCTGATTTCCGAGATATTCCCCAACCGCATCCGCGGCGCCGCGGTTTCAGTGGCTGTCTCGTCGTTGTGGATTGCGTGTTTCATACTCACTTACACATTCCCTGTTCTCAACCGGGCGGCTGGGCCTGCCATAACCTTCTGGCTTTATTCCGCAATTTGCGCCGCCGGCTTTGTCTTCATCTTCTTCCGGGTTCCTGAAACCAAAGGCAAGACCCTGGAACAGATTGAGCGGGAACTTGTCGATTAGAGCAAAGAAGATTCAGCCCGTCGCGCCGACTGTGAGGACATGCGACAATAAAACTCGGCGCGAAACGCCCAGGGTTGCGAAAGTGGCGGAATTGGCAGACTCACCAGGCTTAGGATCTGTTTTTGGCTACTTTGCAAAATGCTGCAAGAAATGGCATAAATGCTACAAACACCCTATTGACAAGCCTTCACATGTAAACACTTAAAACGAAAACCCTCTAGCTGTCAGCTGTGCAGTCACTGCTTCCCGAGCCGAACCGCCAACCCGGCCGTAAACCCACGGCTGTATTGCAAAGTAGAGCCGAATCCGGTCAAGTTATACTCAGGCGCAAGCCGTATTCCAACCCTCGGCGTAAGGTTCCACTCGCCAATCACGCTGCCGCTGGCGGAAAAGGTCCCCCCATCCGGCCAAAGGCCCAGTGTCTTGCCCCCCAGTCCATTCGTATCGCCGGAGAAGTTGCCCTGCGCATACCCGCCCAATACCCGGCCGGCAATGGAATATCTAGGTTGAAGATAGAAGCGGTAGGTGGGTCCCGCCATTGCCGAGTACACGCTGATAGCCGGCCTCGTAAGACCGAACTGGTTCAAGCCCACAAATGCCGTGCCATAGTTGCCCCGGCCATCCACGGTTATGCCCAGCCGCTGGTCGAAGTAGCGGGTCAGGCCGGCATTCCAAGAGTAAAACAGCACCCGCTGTTTATCCGCGCCTGGAACAAAGCGCAGGTAGCCCATGCCTACATACATCTCGTAAGGGCGGGAATATGTGTCGTGAATGGCGGCGGCCCGGCGCTGCTCGCGGCGTGCCTTGATGCGGGCCTGCACGCTGATCTGCCCCTGAGTTTGGGCAGCGGGCGGTTGCTGCGCCTGATCCTGCGTCTGGCCCTGGGTCTGGTCTTGACCTGGGGTTGCGGGGTTGCTGCTCGAGCTTTGAGCCTGGATCACATGCAAGGCTGGCACACCCAGCGCCAGCAGAAGGGCAAGACGGAAAGAAGAGTGCATCGGGTTCGGGTTACCTCCACGGGAGTACGGAAGCACAC
>PLZC01000413.1 GCA_003151985.1 Acidobacteriaceae bacterium | reverse complement strand
CCTTTTTCCGCAGCCTGTTTAAGCCGTGTCCTTCCAAAGCTGCGGAGGCGGGGGTTGCTGGCGGCTGAAAAGCACGGCTAGCCAGGCGACCACTATGACCCAACACGAGACGCTTAGAAGGTATGCGCCAAGCAGCTTTACCGCTATGTGCCAAATCTGAGACTGGACCGTGCCGTGCGGAATACCCGCAAAGAACCGGCCCGGCAGCCATACAGCTATGAGCGCAGCAATCACCATCGCCGGCCACCAGCGCCAGCTCCACAAAATGCGTAGGACTCGGCGCCAATGCAGCCGCCAGCCCCATTGCGACGATGCCATGGCGTATGGAAGGATCTTTCCGGGCACAACGATCCAGCGCAAGACCCAAATGATCCAGCCGAGCCAGCGCTGAATATGATCAAACGTAAAGACCGTCGCCCTGGCGTGGGCTGAAAACCGCGAATTGAGGTAGCTGGATGCCTGGGGGATTTGGTCCTCGCACCAGTCCAGGATGGTCCAACTTAAGGCGAAAAGCGCCGCCCAGAACACCAATGTGAGGGCACCCCACGCCAAATGGACTCGCTCGCCATCGTCATCCGCCAAGCGACGCATGGTGCCCGCCTGCAGCACTACACCGCCAGCCAGCACCAGGAGCGGCAGCAACAAGGAGAGCACAACTTGCCACACGTGCTTTTCGGGCACGCGCGTCCAGGCAAGGCAGACCAAAACCAGAAGCAGAATTCCCACAAATTGGGCGGCAATCCAAACCCAACTTAGGCGAATGCGGCGAAACAGGTCTTTGAACAGGGTCATGGTTGCACCTCCATTTGTTTGCGGGATCCCGCACAGGTTCTTGCTTTCCCAGGTCCCAAAATCGGGACCGGGGGCACCCGGATTTTGTGCAGATTCAAGACGTGGAACACCCGCTTTTTGTGGAGGTTCATGGCTGCACCTCCAGAGTGGCGGGTTCGGTGGTGGTTTGGACGTTCGACTGGTACATGGGCCCAGCCTGCGCCGGGCTGATGGCGAACTTGCCGGGGTTAACGGCCTTGAGCAGATAGAAGTACTCGCGACGGCCGTTGACCTCAGTATTGAAGAATCCGGCGCGGTCATCGTGAAATTCGCGGCGCGTATATGAGTTGAACCACCAGCCCGGTTTGTTATTCACAGAGTAGAGCTCGTCGTGCCCAAGGAATTCCGTGCCGGCGGGGATGGGGTCTTCGGCCAGCAGATATTTCCAATTCGTGCCATCTACGGCCAGGCGCACGGCCACGATGTCGCCCACATGCACCGCACCCAGGAGCGGCGCCAGGTTGTAGGTGATGGGATCGGTTGGTTTGGGTTGGTTTTTCTGGAGCACGTAGTAGTCGCGCGTGATGTTGAGCGCCAGTTGGCCGGAGTGGAAGAGTCGCCGGTCCGCGGAATAGAAGGCGCTTTCCAGCGACCAATAGGTGATGCCGTTGCCGCTTTTGCGGATGGTGACCTGGCCGCCGTTGCCGGTTTGCGCGGTAGGAATTTTGACCCGCCAGGGCAGGGCGAAGCCATCGCCGGGACCGAAGTGCCGCCTGGCAACGCTTGTGCCATTCACCAGCACTTCAACGTCGGTGGTGTTGGCTAACTCGCCGCTCAAGGCCAGATAGTCGGTGAGTCCGCCAATCACCATCGCGGTCTGCTTTGTGGAGTTCCAGTAGCCGCCATCGCGATGCTGGCCGAGCCAGACTGCAGCCTTGGGCAACAGGCCGCTTGCACGATCTTGCCGGGACAAAAGCTTGAGGGCGAAGGCCGTGGTTTCGGCGGAGGTGTCGTCCCAGTATTCAAGCATGCCGTCGAAGTTTCCCGCCCACCAGGCATCGGAATCGGTGACTTTGGCCTTCTTTTCAAGGAACTGCGCCGCCTCTTTGGCGCGGCCGTCTCCGGCTGCATCGAGAGCCAATCCGGCCAGTGCAAGGCCCTCGTCACTCAGCTTGGCGCGGCTCTGCCAGGTCTTGTCGAGGGCGTCCCGGGGAGCGCCGCCGGTTGTTGAGAGAGCGTAGACGACGTAGGCGCGGAGGTCGGGAATCATGTCGGGATGTGCGGCCAGCGTGGAAACCAGCCAATTGCGGCCCTTGTTTAGCCGGTCATCTTCGATCTTCAAGCCGGCTGATTTGGCCTGCCCCAATCCGCTGACAACATAGGCGGTCATGAATACACGGCTAGGGTCGTCCTGCCACCAGCCCCAGCCGCCGTCGTCGTGCTGGAAGCTGTAGAGCCGCTCAATGCCCGCCTTGACCATCTCGTTCAAGGTGGCCCGGTCGATGGGCGACTTGAGGTGGAGTTTGTCGATGGCCTGGGCGACGATCAGGTCCGGCAGGAAGCTTGACATGGTCTGCTCCGTGCATCCCCAGGGATAAGTGGTGAGATAGTCGAGTGCATCGAAGACCGTGCCCGCTACCGATGGCGCAATGGTGATGGTCAGGCCGCGAGTGCCCGCATCGGAATTGGCGGGATAACTGTAGGCCCACTGGCTCTCTCCCGTGCCGGAGAAGATAACTCCCGACCCGGCCGCCCGCTGCTTGACGCCGAACGCGAGTATCGGGAGCGTCATTTCGAGGGCGTCCGACTCTTCATTGGTAAGCGCTTTGGCCGTCAGCACCGCGTTGCCGGTGGCGTGAGCGCGGACACGCCAGTCCACGTAGCTCTCGCCCTTCGCGGGGATGGTGACTCTCTGCGGAGAGGCTGGGGTGGGGCCGCCGATTACCTCGAGGCCGGTAACATCGAGTGCAAAGGTTACTTCTTTGGCTGTCTCCAGGTAGTTATGCGCGATAACTCGCAGAGTAACTTCATCGCCCTGGCGGAAGAAACGCGGCGCGGAGAGGCGCACAATCAGGTTTTTGCGGACCAGGACTCGAGTAACAACGCCGCCCGCCTTGCCGTCGTCTGTCATGGCGCGGATGGTGGTGCGCCATGTGGTCAGCGAGTCGGGGAAGTTGAACTCGACGCGCGCATGACCGTCGGGGCCGGTGCGGACATTGGGATTCCAGTAGGCCGTATCCGGAAAAGCCTTGCGGACTTTGGGCACTACCAGGTCGGACCCGGGCTTTACCTGCGCCAGCCGAGGATGGTAGAGACCGTTCGTCAACTGTGCCAGCAACGGACTCTTGGACCCCGCCTCGCCGTGGAAGTAAAAGTCGAAGGAGGATTGCGGTTGCAGGTAGACAAAGCGCTTGGGATAGAAGCTGGCCACGATATCGCCGCTTGTATCAGGCCTCACGGAATACAGAGCCTCGTCTACCTCGCCAAAGCTGAGGTCGGCTTCTACAGGTTTCCCGTTCGAGTCCAAAGCCAGCACATCGAAGCTGCCTTTCTCGCCGGGCAGGTAGCGTGGCTTGCTGGGCGTGGCGGTCAGGGTGAGCGTGCGCTCGACGAGTGGGACCTTGAGGCTTTTTTGCGCGGTCACAATCTGGTTGTCGTGGACGATGACCGCGCTGATAACCAGGTTGGGTTGCGCGCGGCTGGTGATGGGAATGTCAAATGCGAAGCTCTCGGCTGTTGCATGAAGCAGTTGCCGCGACTGAACCGTGTCGCCCTCGGCGGTAACTACTGCCCACGATTCCTTGAACCCCGTAACGAGCAACAGGTGCGCCACATCGCCAACCTTGTAGCTCTTTTTGTCGGCGACAATCTGCGCCTGGGTGTTGGGGTTGTACCACTCGCCGGAGCCACTCCAGATCCAAACCCAGGTGTGGTCCTGGACGGTGCGCTTCTCCGGCGTCTGGGCGCTTGCGGTTACATCGAAGTTGCCGGTACCGCCGCTGATGGGAAGGTCCACCATGGCGATACCGTCGGCGCCAGTCTGGGCATCGCGAGCGGCCTTGAACGTCTCGGTCCGCTGGCGCGTTGTCGAGTCGTATTTCACTTGCATCGCGTTGACGTTGACCGGCGTTTGCACGGGCTTGCCGTCGTAGTCCTGCGCCGTGACTTTGAGCCGGACAGGCTGGCCGCCCTGGTACATGTAACTCGTCGGCTCCACGCTCACGCGGAAAGAGCCGTACGTGGCCAGCACCGTTGCGTGGCCTGCAACTTCGCGGTTGGCGGCGTCGGTAACGCGCGCTTCCACGCGGTAGTCCTGGTCGGCGTGCTTGGTGTCGACCGCAACCGGGATGGAGACTGTGAGCCGGCCGTTGGCGTCCAGCACGCCGTCGTGCTCCTGCTGCTCGATGGCGCCGTACGTGTCGCCGGATTCCTCTTCAGTGCCGGGTTCCGCTTCCTCGCCGCCGCTGTCCGCCTCCTCCTGATCCCACCAGTAGTGCGTTGAGGTGTGCACCACGTACTTTACTTTGGCTCCGGCTACCGGCTCGCCGAAGAAGTACCGGGCCTCGATTGTGGCTTGAATGGGATTGCCTTGGAGGACCCGCGCTGCGGCAGGCTTGACCGTGACCTGGTACTCGGGCTTTTTGTACTCTTCCACATAGAAGCTGCCCGAGCCAAAAACGTTCTGGCTGCCAAGGTAAATGGTGTAGTAACCGAGGCCGGCATCGGCCTCGAGCGTGAGGTCGGCGGCCACAGTGCCATGCGCGGACAACGGCAAATCTTTAGTCAGCACGGCCTTGTTGTCGGCGTCGGTGACCTTCAGTTGCAGCGTCTTTTCTTCAGGCAGAACAAGCGTATCGTCTTTTTCCCTGCGAATGACGGCCTTGATGTGGACGGTGTGTCCGGGGCGATAGACGGGCCGGTCGGTGTAAATGTAGGCCCGTTTCTGAGACTGGTTCTGCTGCTGAAATCCGTAACCCCACGGTGTAACCAGAGCCGCATCGACGCCATGCCGGGCAAGAATCCACACCTTCTCCGGCTCCGCGCCTTGTGCGCCGCCGCGCAGATTCAAAGTAAGCGAGGCCATGCCGTCGCTGCCGGTTTTTGCCGAGGATTGCAACTGGCTGCCGGTCCAAAGCGCGACGTCGGCCTCGACGGGAGCGCCCGTTTTTCTGTCGGCCACGTAGAGATTCGCCTGCCCTCTGGTTGAGCGCTCCACCATTGCGATGCTGGTGACGATGGCAACGGTGTAGGCCTTGTAGGTGCCCTCCGTGGCCTCGATGAGATACACGCCCGAGGCCAATCCATCGATGGGCAATTGCTGCGTCTCGCTCACCAGGGCGGGGGGCGTTTGCAGCTTCCATCGCGCAACAAGCTGGCTCTCGTTCAGCAGCGGAATCTGCGCGAACTGCGTGGCGCCTACGACCTGGCTGCGCTTGCCCAGTTTGCCCTGGCCCTCGCGGAAACTGTCCCGCGCGTCATCAGTAAACTGGCCGCGGAAAAAGTGGCGAACCCGCCACCATAGATTGGCCTTGAAGTCGTGCAGCCGCTCAACAAAGGTCTGCCGGTCGATTCTCTCTTGCGGCGACTCGCTGACAACGCCAAAGCTGTGCAGGTCCTTGAGGCCGGCGAAGAATTTTTCGACATCGCGGACCTTGTAGACGCGAAACTCGAGGGCGGGCACATTGCGCGCGTAGAGTTGGATTTTGACGCTCTCGCCGGGCGCGAAGGTGCGCGAGGTGGAAAGCGAAAAGGAGCGCGGCGGGTCTGCGGCAGCAGCGGTGGGCGCGGACGAGGCGATAAATGAAAAGGCAATCGAAATGACGAGCAGAGACTTGCAGAGTCTCATGAATTTCCTCGCAGAATATTCCATCGGTATACGCCGAGAAAGTTTGGGTTCTGAGGCAACGGCCGCCATTGCGGCTGCGGGTGTTGCAGCAGTTCGGATAGCAGCACGCGGCGCAGTTCGCCGGGTTTTCCGTGTTCGGGGCCAGTGTGGTAAACCACCCTCGCCTGGGGGCCGGTTTGGACGACAATCATCGAGTGCCAGGGCGAGGACTGGCCGAACTGGCGATAGAAAAGCAGGTCGCCGGGCTCGGCCTCATGTACATCGCGGCTGACAAAGTGGGCGTTGAGCTCGACCAGCGTTTTGGCGTCGGCAAATTGGGCAAAGGCGCCGTTGGAGCCGTCCGCAGGCTCAAGAGGGCCGGGCTTGACGCGGAATAACTGCGCGCCAAGCGGCGTATCGGGGTAGTGCCATGCGCGGATCTCTCCAGGCAGCGCCAGGACTTCAATGCTGCTCAATCGGAACCAGGTGTCGTCGTGACGCTTGAGGGCCTCGCGATAGGCGTAACGGAGCAGGCCGGCACAGTCGGTAATCTCCGCGGGGACTTGTGAACTGGGGCGAATGGCTTGGTAGTCGGCGATGAGCGCGAACCACTGGCGAAAGGCGGCCCGGTCTGCCGGGTCTGTCAAGCGGAGGAAGTCAGGGGTCCCGTCGCTGAAGCGGTCAGTCCAAGGTGAGGGAACGGAACGGATCAAGACTGTTCCTGACTTCCGGCTTGGCCTTGCGTGGTGGACAAAGACGAAAAGCCGCAACAGCAGTAGCGCCAAGGCGAACGCTACCGCGCACCAAACCAGCAGGCGCTGCATACGCGGCTTTGTTCCATGAGCCATGCGAGAGATGGATGTTAGGCGAGAACCATCTTACTCTGAATCCCCGGCCGATGCTCGTATATGCGAAGGCCCTTCGGCTTCAAGCCGAAGGGCCTTCAGTCAACAACGATCCAGCCTACGCTGTTACTGTCCGCGAAGGTTTGGATCCCCATAGCCCGTAATAGGCGATGAAGAGGTAGCAGATGATTGGGATGACGAAGGCGTGCTGAATTCCCACCTTGTCAGCCAATGCGCCCAGGAGATAAGGAACCACCGCGCCGCCGACGACAGCAGTCATGATGAGTCCCGAGCCCTTGCTGGTCATTGGTCCCAATCCCGCAATCCCCAACGTGAAGATGTTGGGGAACATGACCGAGTTGAAGAAGCCGCAGAGAACCAGGGTCCCGATGGCGACCTGGCCCGAGGAGAACATGGAAACGGTGATAAGCGCGGCGGCGGCGAAGCCAAAGATGGTGAGCAATTTTCCAGCCTTGATCTTGGTCATCATCCAGGAACCGAGCAAGCGGCCAACCAATGCGCCGAACCAGTAGAGCGAGACCAGGAACGAAGCGGTCTTGGCCGTACTCATGCCCTGCGTCTTAAAGTAGTTCACGGCAACCGAGGCCAATCCAACTTCCACACCCACATAGAAGAAGATGCCAACCGCGGCCAGCACTGTGTGCTTGTAACTCCAGATGCTGCGGCTCAGGATCGGATCGCCCTCTTTGCCGGGGCGGAAGGCCTTTGTCTCGGCTAGCGGTGGCAGGTGCGAGAATGCCACCGCAATTCCCAGGATCAGCAGCCCGGCAGCGATGAGAATGTAAGGTCCGCGAACCGTGTTGGCAATTGCGGCCTTGCTGGCAAGCAGGTCGGGATCCTTGAGAATGAATGCCCCGGCAATGAGCGGAGCGATGGTTCCGCCAATCGAGTTGAATGCCTGCGCCAGATTCAGCCGGATCGAAGAAGTATCTTCAGGACCAAGAATCGAAACATAGGGGTTTGCCGAGGTCTGCAACGCGGTAACGCCTGCTCCCACCACGAAAACCGCGGTGAGAAAGAGCGGGAAACTGACCATCTTGGCCGCGGGAACGAACAAAAGGCAACCCACAACCTGGATGAACAGCGAAACGACCATCGTCCGTTTGTAACCAATGATCTCGATCAGCTTTGCAGTGGAAGGGGCAAAGACAAAGTAGGCCAGGAAAAAGGCCGATTCGGCCAGCATCGCCCATGCGTAAGGCAGATCGAAAATTGACCGCAGGTGAGGCACCAGCGCCATGTTCAGGTTGGTGATGAACCCAAAGATGAAGAACAGTGCCGTCACCGTAACGAACGGCATCAAGTACCCCGGCGATGTGAGGGCCGCCGATTGCTTTCCTTGTGTTGCCATAGATGGTTTTTCTCCGCTTCCTCGAAAAAAGTGTTTCCGGTTAAGGCGACCAGTGCTGACGCCGCAAGACGATTCCAGAACGCGGCCGGTTGGTTGTATCCAGCCGGTTCCGGTACGTCCAGGAATCTGGCTTTTTGCTGCACATTACACTATACGGAAAACCCCGGGTTGGGGAAGTGACGGCGACTGTCCAGGTTCGAAGGTATCCCACCTTAGCGGCAACAACAAGGACGTCGCGAAGGTGGGGCGCCCGGCCACGGGACTGTCGAACCGGCAGGGAATGCCGTATTCTCAAGGTAAAGTGAGGAGACACCCTGTGGCCACTGCAACGCTTAGCGCCGCCAAACTGAAAAAAGTATTGGCCGCCGTGGAAGGTAACTGGCAAGCCGAGATGGAGGCCTACCACACCTACATGACGCTGGCGGACCGCGACACTGACCCGGTCCGCGCCCAGGTGCTGCGTCATCTCGCAGGCGCCGAGTGGGAGCACGCTGCCCTATGGCACGGCCGCATTCTTGAACTGGGCGGCCCCGAGCCCGTCTATCGAGGCAGCAAGGGCGGCGAGGCCGACTCGCTGGCCAACCGCGCCGGCGGGGTCCGCATGGCCCTGCGCCGCCTGGAGATCGAGGAGAGCCGCCACATTGCCAGCTACGGCGAGCAACTCAAAGCCCTGGGTGACGAGGGTTCCATCGCCATTCTCGACCACGTAATCGAGGACGAGAAGGACCACTACCACGAACTTGGCTCGCTGCTTCGCGGCCACTACACAGCGCCCGCCGGCACGCCCAGGATCGATGCCAAGGCGGTGCTGGAGGAGATGCTGACCAAGCGCAGCCAGGGCCGGAAGCAGCCGGGAGCCTGGATTGGCGACGCAATCTATGGAGTCAACGACGGCCTTGGAGCGATCTTCGGCATCGTCTCCGGCGTATCGGGGGCTACGGCCGGCGACAGCAAATATGTGCTTCTGGCAGGGCTTTCCGGCATGATTGCCTCCGCATTGAGCATGGGTTCGGGGGCGTATCTGGCGGCCAAGAGCGAGCGGGAAATTTACCATGCCGAATTGGCGCGCGAACGCGAAGCAATCCAGATGAACGGCCCGGAGGCGCGCGAGCTTCTTTCGCTTTACTACCAGGTGAAAGGGCTGCCTGAAGAAGACGCCCAGAACATGGTGAACCACATCGCCAACGACCCCGAGCAGTTTTTGCTCGTGCTCGCCGGGGAACGGCTCGGCACCTCGGAGGAGGCGCTCTCGAATCCCATGGTTTCGGCCAGTTCCGGCGCGCTTTCAACCGCCATCGGCGCCACCATTCCCATCATCCCGTTCTTCTTTCTGAGCGGCGTTGATGCGGTGATCGCCGCCGCAATCATCTCCCTGCTCGCCCACTTTGCCGTGGGCGCCGCGAAGTCGCTGATCACGGTTCGGTCGTGGTGGTCTTCGGGATTCGAGATGACCATCGTGGGAGCGCTGGAAGGCGCGGTGACTTATGGCATTGGCATTTTGCTGGGTAAGGGTGGGATGTGAGGAGTTTTCACAAAAGATGAACATCAATGTTGCTCAGGCATAAGTGTAATAGCGAAGGCTGTGTAACAGGGCACCGGGCCGGCTTTTCCAGCCCGCGATGGATGAAACCGTCCCTCTGCGGTTTATCTTTGTTTTGTTGACCTTGAGAAGGCCTTTAGGCCGGGTTTTACTGGCTGCGCGAAAAACTCCATGCTGGGGGCTTTGTAACAATCGTCCACTGGTTTCGCCGACCCGCGGGGGATGAAACGGCTGTTCTACCAGCCTCAGATGCCTTCGCCCATCGATACATACTCGCGCAGCCGATCCAACTGCTCGCGGTAGGAGGTGCGCTCGGCTTCTTCGGCGGTGAAAGGCTCGCACGGCTGCGCGTGGCCTCCGAGCCGTTCTTCCAACTCCTCGACGCGGACCGCGAGGGCGATGAGCGCGTCGGAGAGCGGGTCTTTCACGTCGTGCGGATCGGTAATCAGCACGCGCTGTCCGTTGCGATAGACGATGTGCGCCGGAACGCCCACAACGGTCGAGTTGGGGGGGACGTCGGAAAGCACCACCGAGCCCGCGCCCACACGCGAATTTTCGCCGACCGTGATGTTGCCCAGCACATTTGCGTTGTTGCCGATGAATACGTTGTCGCAGACGGTTGGGTGGCGTTTGCCGTGGCCTTTGCCGGTCCCTCCCAGCGTCACGCCCTGGTAGAGAGTTACGTCGCTGCCCACGATGGCGGTTTCGCCGATCACCACTCCCATGGCGTGATCGATGAACAGCCGCCGGCCGAGCAGCGCGCCGGGATGAATATCCACGTCGGTAAGAAAGCGGGCAACCTGGGAGAGCAGCCGGGCCGCCAGCCGCCACTTGGCGCCCCAGAGAACGTGGGAGATGCGATGGATCCAGACGGCCCATAGCCCTGGATAGCACAGCAGAACCTCGAGCCGGGTGCGCGCAGCCGGGTCGCGCTCCAGCACGGAGTCGATGTCTTCGCGAATGCGTTCGAACAAAGCCACGATCGGTGATTCCTGTGTTACGAACGGAATTCAGATGGATGGGACGGGCTTTACAGACTGCGGAAAAACTCCACCGCTGGGGCTTTGTAACAGGGCACGACTTCTAGCCTTTCCTGAGCGCAGCCGAAGGATGCCGATAAAGCCAATAAAATCAATGGGCTTTAGCCCCTGCGGGATGCCCATTCGGCCGATTCCCCGGAATTCAAGCCTTTTTCGCAGCCTCTAAAGCCCGTACCCTTCTTTGAATTCTGAATAGCTTCTTACAGCGTAACCGGTTGCGTGGGCATGGCCAGCACTTCCTGGCGCAGCGAGTCGAACAACACGCTCGACAAATAGCGCTCCCCAAAACTCGGCAGCACCACGACGATAAGCTTCCCGGCATTTTCGGGCCGCGCGGCCACTTTCAGCGCGGCCACCACCGCCGCTCCCGAACTGATGCCGACGAAGAGGCCTTCTTCAAGCGGCAGCCGCCGGGCCATGGCGATGGATTCTTCATTCGTCACCTGAATGACCTCGTCGATGAGGCCGGTGTCGAGTACGCCGGGCACAAAGCCCGCGCCGATACCCTGAATCTTGTGCGGCCCCGGCTTGCCTCCCGACAGCACGGCGCTATCCGTAGGCTCGACGGCGATGGATTTAAACGACGCCTTGCGCGGCTTGATGTACTGAGCCACACCTGTAATGGTGCCTCCGGTGCCCACGCCTGAAATGAGGAAATCTACCTTGCCGTCGGTGTCGTCCCAAATTTCAGGGCCAGTAGTGGCCTGGTGCACGGCAGGATTGGCGGGATTATTGAACTGCTGCAGGATGTAGCCGTTCGGAGTGTGGGCAAGAATTTCGGTGGCCTTGGCGATCGCTCCCTTCATGCCGTTTGGGCCGGGGGTAAGCACCAACTCGGCGCCAAGAGCGCGAAGCAGTACGCGGCGTTCCGTACTCATTGTCTCAGGCATCGTCAGGATGATTCTGTATCCCTTGACCGCGGCCACAAACGCCAGCGCAATGCCGGTGTTTCCGCTGGTGGGCTCAATCAGCACGGTCTGCCCGGGCTTGATTTTGCCGGATTTTTCGGCGTCGTCAATCATCGCCAGGCCGATGCGGTCCTTGACGCTCGAAAGCGGGTTCTGGCTCTCCAGTTTAGCCACCACGGTCGCGGGTAGCCCGGCGGCCACACGATTGAGCCGCACCAGCGGGGTCCGGCCAATGATCTCAGTCACATTCGCGGCAATGCGCGCCATGTTGATCCTCCTCTTTCCGGAATTCACTCCCGGTTGCTTTTGTTTTGTGTTTCCTGGGGTAGATGTCAAGCTGTCACGCTGGGAAGAAACAACACATGCGTGGCGCAAATCTGCATCGCGGCTGTCACCAGGGCGGTGTTAGCGACATCGTTGCATGCACATAGAGTAGTACCGAACTGCGCCCGGTGGCAAGCCGAAGGTAAAGAAATCTGCCACATGCGATGAATTACGCCCCGTGCGGGCCTCTTCAGGCCGAGGTCATCCCGCCCGGCTCAGGAACGATCATCATGTTTGATAGCTTCACCAAGTGCATTAAATATGTCATGGATCAATGATAGAATTGATGCTATGGAGGAGCCGATGCGAACAACTGTGGTACTTGACGATAGTTTGGTACGGAGCGCGCAGGAGTATACCGGCCTGCAAGAGAAAACAGCTCTGCTTCGCGAGGCTTTGAAGGCTTTGATTCATCGTGAGTCTTCCCGTAGACTGGCGGCTCTTGCCGGGACAATGCCGGATCTGGAAGACATTCCGCGTTTGAAAGTCGGTGACCAGTGATCCTCGCCGACACAACCATGTGGATTGACCTTTGGCGTGGCGGCAACCAGGAGATGCAGAGGCAGTTGGTCAACGAGCAGATTGCCATGCACCCTTTAATCATTGCAGAATTAGCCCTTGGTTCACTCCGCGACCGTCACAAGACGCTTGCGGACCTGGAAGGAGTGACCCAGGTTCAAGTTGCGCGTTTGAGCGAAGTGCGGCGGATGATCGAAGCTCATTCCCTCTATTCCAAAGGCATCGGATTGACTGACGCGCACCTGATTGCGTCTTGCCTTATTACACAGGCAACGAAATTGTGGACGCGCGACGCGCGGCTAAGAACCGTAGCCGAAGCTCTTGGCATCCATGCCAATCTCCCCTGAAATCCGGTTGGAGCGGAGTCTATACCCAGGCTTTGTAGCAGTCCCCCATCGGCGTTGCCGATCCGCAAAGGACGAAACCGGCTCTCTCAATTCAGGGAAGACGGAGGGAGCAGGGGCCTTCAGGCCCCTGAATACCGCCTCAATTTCGATGGCCTTTAGGCCCGGGCTTTACGGGCTGCGGCCGTCGGACCAACTCGCTGGAATCCATGTCGCCTTCCCAAAGCCTGTCTAGCCCGCCAGCTCCTCAAACACCTTCCGCATCCGTTTCCACGTGGTCGGCAGGTCTTCCGGCAACACCCGCGTCTCCGCCACCGTGGTAATAAAGCTGGTGTCCCCGGTCCAGCGGGGAAGCGCATGCAGGTGCAAATGTCCCGCCACTCCCGCCCCCGCGGACTGGCCCAGGTTCATGCCAAAATTCAGGCCGTGCGGGTGGTAGAGACTTTGCAACGCCTTCTCGGTCAGTTGGGCGGTGTCAATCAGTTCATGGGCGGTTTCCGGGGGCAGAGCGGCGAGGCGATCGAGATGAGCATAGGGCATCACCATCACGTGGCCGGAGGTATAAGGGAAGGCATTCAGGCACACAAAGCAATTCTTGCCGCGGCGGATCAGCCCGCCTGCGGCCTCGGCCTCCTCCAGACTCATGCCGTTGGCAATGGCGAAATCAATTGCCGCAATGAGATTGCAGAAGACGCAGCCAAGATCCCCGGCGAAGCCGGCAAGGGCGGCTGGAATGCCCGGGCGCAACCCCGATTCCGCCGTCGAGACGTAGGCAAAGCGCCACGGAGTCCAGAGAATGTCCATAATTAAGGGCTTGCCGCAGCAAACAGTATAGATGGGGAACCGGCGTTTCATTCTATTCGCCCGCCCCAGACCGCCTATTACCCTTAACAAAACGTTAATCCAAGCCGCATTTGTTCGATTGACTCAGCAAACTCAGGGTTGCTACACTGGTAGGCGTAGCTTCCTGCGCGGATTCCAGCAGAAAGCTGCGGTCGCCCTTCAGCAAGCCGCTGCCTGCCGGGGTGTTTCCCAAGGAGATGAGTCTCTTTCAACGCCAGCTTCACCGGCTGAGAGAGCCGTCTTTCGCGAAAACTCCAGGGACTTTGGCAAATGGCTGCAGACAGGGCCACGGTCTGTAGCATTCCCGCCGGCGGCAATCGCGGCGCGGAAGGCACTCCCAGCGTCGGACCTAATCGGTCGCGGGAGCCAAGGAATCGCGGAGCTGGCAGTGATGGCAAACGTCCTCAATCCCGAAACCGAGAGTATAACCCTGAACACAGAATTGGAAAGCCCAATCCTCGAGCCTGCGACGGAGCAAGAGCAGCCGTCGTTCGAATCCACGTCCAACCCTGAGACCGCCGATGTTGTCGACCTTAATGCGCTGGACGCCGATGCCCTAACCGAGCCTGTAGCCGAGACCGCAGTGGTGGCTGAAGCCACTGTCGCACCCTCGCCCACAGCCGAGGCTGCAACGGAAGTTTCCGCGCAACCCGAGCTTCAAGCTGAACCCGCACCCGTTGCGGAAGCCAGCGTCGAATCCACACCGGTACCCGAAGTTGCGGCAGAGGTTCCAGTCGAGCCTCAGCCTGTGGCCGAAGCTGTTGTCGTCGCCGAAGCACCTGTCGCCGAAGCACCTGTAGCCGAAGCACCTGTAGCCGAAGCACCTGTAGCCGAAGCACCTGTAGCCGAAGCATCTGTCGCCGAAGCCAGCGCCGAAGTGACGCCCGTAGCCGAAGTTGCCACGGAAACTGAGCCTGCTCAAGAATCCGCACCGGTGGCTGCAGCGCCCGTAGTAAAGGCGAAGGCAACGCCACCCGAGCACGGACTCGAGTCGATGGACGACTTCTCCGCCGCTTTGGCAGCGTTTGAACAGGAGCAGGCCGCTGAGGCGGCCGCTGTCGAGGCCTATGGAGACAAGATCGTCTCCGCCACGGTGATCAAGCAGACGGAAAAGCACCTGGTGGTGGATGTGGGCCTGAAGTCCGAGGGGCTGGTGCCTATCGAGCAGGTTCTGGATCACACCGGGGCGGTCAAATTCCAGCCGGGCGACGTGATTGACGTGGTCATCGAGCGCGAGGAGCCGGAAGGCGGCTACCTGGTCAGCTTCGAGCGGGCACAGCGCCTGCGCATTTGGGACGTGATCGAGAAGGCCGCGAACGACAAGACCCCTGTAATGGGTACGGTGATAAGCCGCGTAAAAGGCGGTCTCACCGTGGACGTCGGGCTCAAAGCGTTCCTGCCCGGCTCGCAGCTTGAGATTCGCCCGGTCCGCAATCTGGACGGCTATCTTGGCCAGCAGATTGAAGTCCGCGTCATCAAGCTGAACAAGAAGCGCGGCAACGTGGT
>PLZC01000296.1 GCA_003151985.1 Acidobacteriaceae bacterium | reverse complement strand
TTCCAACGCCAAACTCCCCGTCGACCTGGCCGCATCGTACCTCGCCTATCTCGACGTCTGGCAGCGCGCCATCACCTACGTCGAAGACCCCAACCTCATCGACCCCGCCGTGGGCATCGACACGACCGGCCGCCTGCAGACCGTCTGGCAAGTCAAGCTCGCGCCGGTCGAGGCAGGAACTACATGTGCCAACGCGGGCAGCCCCTGGCCCGCACATTCGTCCGGCCAACTCACCACGGGTACAACCCCCTCCGCCCCATCCGGCCCCTGCTGCCTGACCACGAACACCGGCTACACCGGCCTCGAAAACCAGAATTACCGCGTCGAAATCCATAACCCCGGCCCCATCGGCAAGGCCACCTTCAAGTGGTCCCGCGACAATGCCTCGGTCGAAACCAACGTCACCGGCATCCTGAGCGTCACCAACTCCGTCGGCGTCACCGCCAGCCAGCTCACCGTCGTCAGCATGGGCCGCGACCAGGTCCTCGGCTTCGCGCCCGGTAACTGGATCGAACTCCTCGACGACGACCTCGAACTCCTCGGCCTGCCAGGCGAACTACACCTCATCGACACCATTGATTTCTCCGCCCACACCATCACCCTGGATGCCCCCGCCAGCGCCACCAGCTTTCCTGTCGATGGCCAAAACCAGACCGCTGCCAACCGGCACACCCGCATCCGCCGCTGGGACCAGGCCGGCAAAATTCTGGAGAGCGATGGCGTAACCGTCTTCGCCGACCTCGGCGCTGCCGGCAGTACTGGCGACATTCCAGTGCCCCCGGCCGGCACCACGCTCATTCTCGAATGCGGCATCACCGTCGCCTTCGGCCTGAGCTCGGCCACTGGCGTCTTCAATACCGGCGATTTCTGGACCTTTGCCGCCCGCACTGCGGACGGATCCGTCCAGCAACTCACGTCCGCCCCGCCGCGCGGCATCCATCACCACTACGCCAGCCTCAGCGTCGTCACCTTCAGCCCTCCCGGGGCCACCGACTGCCGCATTCCCTGGGCTTCCTGCTCTTGCGAAGGCTCCTGCGGCTGCTGCACCGTCACCGTCGGCGACGGCGTCGAAAGCGTTGGCAAATACACTTCCATCAACGATGCTCTCGCCGCTCTCCCCGCATCAGGCGGCGAAGTCTGCATCCTGCCGGGGCGATACTACGAGCACGTCCTGATCCAGGGCAAGCACGATGTCGTACTACGCGGCTGCGGCTACCACACCCGCATTGCCTCGCCTTCCCTCAAGCCAGGCAATGCACCTGCAAACGCCCCAGGCAACGACCCAGCCGCACCCAAGGCCGCAGCACCAGCAGGCACGTTCAATGCCGTCATCTCTCTCGACACCTCTCAGCATATCCAGCTTCTCTCCTTCGCCGTGGAAGCCGACACCGACGAGGTGGGCATCCTGATTGATGGCACTGGTAAGCTGATTCCTCCACCGCCCAGCGTGATTGAGGTTCGAGGAAAGCTTAAGAAGGCCGCCCCCATCGTCGCCGCGCGGGCCGATTACCTCATCGGCGCCGTCGACATCACCGTCGAAGACACTTTCCTTTCCGCCTCGACGCTTCCCGCCATACTCGCCAAAAGCGTTCGCCTCCTGCGCGTCGACGAAAACCGTGTCGCCATGGCCAACGTCTTCAGCCTCTGGCCTGCTGTCTGGGTTAGCGGTCAAGAGATTCACATCGATCGCAACTGGGTCGGCATTCAGTCCGGGGCAACTTTGCGCGAATGGTTCCCCACCACCGTCGTCGAAGATCTCTTCGCGGATTCGGCATCAAAGACCTCAACCAAGTCCTCCGCCGAAATTGACATTAGCGACTACCTCGTGAATATTGCCAGGCATCCGGGCGGCATCCAGATCGCCGGTCCTTCGCGGAAAGTCTATGTCAACGAGAACATCATCGAAGGCGGCCGTTTCAACGGCATCACCCTGGGCAGTTACACCATCCTCGACGCCAACGGGGACGACACCGGCACCACCGTTGGAATCACCACCACGCCGGAAGATCCTTGCTCCACGACCGGTACCTTGCAGACCCCAACAGAGACCGGAAGCACCAACCCCGGCGGCACCATCGTCGCCGACGGCCTGCTCATCGATATCTGGATCGACCGCAACCGCATTTCGGGCATGGGGCTATGCGGCATCGGGCCGATCGGCTTCTTTGACCTGCTCAAAACACTGGAAATGATCTTCATCGAAAACCTGACCATCACCGCCAACACCATCAACGACACCCTGCTGCGACCGTTTACCGCCTTTAACGCTTTCGGCACGACGTCTTCTCTGAGTTCTGTCAACTCCGTTAGCGCCATGCCCTACGGCGTCATCTGCGTCCCATCTGTCGAAAATCTCGTCATCCGCGACAACGCCATCACCAACTTTGGCGCTCAGCCTGGAATCCGGGCCAACGGCATCTTTGTACTCAACGGCGAAATGGTCGAAATCAGCCGTAACCAGATCCTCGAAACCCGCGACTGGAACGCCGACCCGAGCGAAGCGCAATCAGCCACTGCCGCCCTCCACGGCGGCATCATCCTCGAAATTGTCACACCGCCGGCCCTTTCGACTCCGGCCAAGACCGGCTCCTTCTTTCAGCTCCTCTTCGAACCCGGTCTCCCCGCGCTGCGCATTGAAGAAAACGTCGTTCGCGTCCCGCTCGGCCAGGCGCTGGTCGCTCTCGGCTTCGGCCCCTTCGCCATCTCGAACAACCACTTCACCTGCGGTGGTACCATCCTCGGCCGCGGCACACCCATCGCCCAGACTGTGCTCCTCCTGAACCTCGGCACAGCCATCGAAGCCGCCGCTGCCAGTAAGCCCTCCGACGCGTACAAAAACAAGCTGGGCAGCTATTCCAGCTTCAATCAGACCGGCGCGAACGAAGGCTTCGCCGGCTCCTCCAATGGCACCGTGCTCTTCACCAACAACATCTGCCAGCTCGAAGCGCGGGTCGATCGTCAGCACTCGTTCACCTCGGTCGCCATCCTGACCCCCGACCATCTGACTTTCTCCAATAACCATTGCTGGATCGACAGCACCGCCATCGAGGTCTTCGTCGACGCATTGCTTCTCGGCGGCACCATCAACGTCACCAGCAATCGCTTTCAGGAATCCAAGGCTTCCGTATTCCTCTCCGGGTGGACCTTTGGAGGCCTCAACATCACATCGCAGAACATCTCCACCTTCTGCCTGCTCGTCGAAGGTGGAACGGTGCTCAATAACAACAATCTCGCCCTGATCGATTCCTTCCAACAGGGCTTCTGCGACAAGCTCCTGCACCAGTGAAGGTCAGCGACTTAGGTCGACGCACAAAAAGCGACGGAAGAAGATTCGATAAGAAAGGTAGTTGAATTCATGAAGACCAAGCCCAAAGTACCCGGCAACTCCGCGCCCGACAGCACAGCGCCCCGAGCCTCCCAGCTTCGCGACGGCCTGGCCGCGACCCTCGCTTCGGCCGATAGCGGCACCGCACAGACCGTGCAGAATCTCAAGCTGGTGCACCAGGCGCGAGTCTCGCAGTTGAACCGGACTGCCGCTACCCTCAAGAAGCAGCTCGGCCCGGACGATCCAACCGTCAAAGCCGCGGAGGCCGCCGCCAAAGCTGGCTCGCTCAAAGTCGCGCACATCACCGCAATCCACCAGCAGATCGCCACGCCCACCCCGGAGGTTTCCTCGACCGGCTGGGCTCTGCAGGGCCGCGTCTATTCGAGCACTCTTCATCCCGCCACGGCACTCACCGTCTTCCTCGTCGACGCCCAGCACGCCTGGCAGCGGCAATACGGCTTTGCCTACACCGACAGCAACGGCTACTTCCTCATCAATTACCCCGGTTCGACCGACCCAGCCAGCGGCGCGACGGATTCGGCTCCCCAACTCTTCCTCGAAATCGTGAACAAGAGCGCCAAGCCAATTTACCTTTCCACTGAGCCTTTCCAACCCACGCAGGGAAGCACCACCTACAAAACCATCACCCTGCCCGCAGGAGAACACCCCATCGGCGATCCACCGCCCGAGATCCGTGTGATCGCCATCCCCACAACCAAGCGAAAACGCTAACTTATTATCGGATCCATCGTGACCGATGGGTCCGATGCTTCCCCTTGCTCCACGAGCGCCTTGCGCCAGGCTTGCAGCCCCCAGACCGCGAGCAGCACAAAGAAGGCATACAGCCCTGCTGTCAGGTATAGCTATTTGTACGCAAACACCGCCGTGTACACCACATCAACCGCGATCCAGAGCACCCAGTTGACGATATATTTTCGCGTCGACCACCACTGCGCCACCAGGCTGAACGCGGTCAGCGCCGAGTCGATGGGCGGCAGGGCGGCGTCCGTAAAGCGCGCCATTCCATAACCCAGCAGGAAGCTGCCCGCCGTTCCCGCCGCCAGGCCCCACAACCATCCATGCCATCTGTCGCGCTGCACTTGAATCGGATCTTCCGCACTTTCGGTGCAGGTTGAGGTACGGAAACTTGTCAGGCTTGGTAGTTTGAACAGATGAGCCAAAGTATTGATTGTGTTAGGACTTCCCTGCCATCGCCGGAAGAACTGATTCTGGATGCCGTCGAGGAGACACCTGACGGCATTGTCATTTGTGCGCATGCAAGCCGCCTGCCCCATTGCCCAGCCTGTTTGAAAGCGAGAGTGTCGTATCACAGCCGCTACGTCAGGCGAATGCGTGACTTGCCGTGGCAGGGAAGGCAAGTCGAAATTCATTTGCAGACACGGCGTTTTCGGTGCCGGAACAAGAAATGCAAATTGAAGATCTTTGCAGAGCGACTGCCCGGCGTAGCGACTCCACACGCGCGAGAAACTACGCAGTTGTGTGAAATCGTGGGCATTGTCGGCTACGCAGTAGGCGGGTTGCCTGGCGAGCGACTTCTAGCCCGATTAGGAATCAAGAGCAGCGATGATACTGTGCTGCGGCGCATCAAGTCGCGGCTGCGAGAAACGAGCCCGGGTGCGCATGCTAAGCGTAGATGATTGGGCCTGGCGCAAGCACCAGCGTTACGGGACAATCCTCATGGATCTGGAGCGACTGGAGGTGATCGACCTGCTTCCGGTGCGTTCCGCCGATAGCTTCGCGCAGTGGCTCAGCCTGCATCCAGGGGTAGAGGTGATCACCCGCGATCGATCCAGTTTGTACGCTGATGGAGGGCGGCGGGGCGCACCATTGGCAATCCAAATCACCGATCGCTTTCATTTGGTTTCCAATTTAGGCGAAGCGGTCGAACGTGACATTCAACAGTTGCAGATTGATGCCCGCAATCAAATGCCACAATGCGAGGCCGCAGAAGGGACAATTAGCCTGACGTTGATTGAAGCGCGGCGACAAAGATGCGGCAAGCACGCTACCAGCGATACATCTCTGTGCACGAATTGCATGGTCGGGGTCAAACACAGTTGGAGATCTCAGCATCGGTCGGTGTCGACGCAAGCACCGTCTCGCGCTGGCTGCGTGCGCCAGACTTCCCTGAGAGCCTGTGACTTTTTTTGATGCCCTGACGCAGTCGCCAAAGACTTGCGGACGAACGCCGCGTGAGGAGCGCATCATTGCAGGCTTCGAGGATATCCAGAAGTTTTTTGAGGCCAATGGCCGAGCGCCGCGGCACGGCGAGGGGCTAGACATCTTCAAGCGCCTTTGCGCTGTGCGGCTCGACCGGCTGCGCGCGATGCCGGAGGCGCGCGTGCTTCTTGAAGGGCTCGACGTTCATAGCCTCCTGGCTGAGCAAACGGGGCATAAAAGGCCGAAGCCCGAAGCGCTTGATGATGATGCGCTAATGGCGGAGTTGAATACGGGTTTAGCTGGCGATGACGATATCAGCCTGCTGAAGCACGTCAGTTCCCACGAAGAACGGCGAGCAGCGGAAGAAATCGCCAACCGCGCGACCTGCCAGGACTTTGAGCTATTCAAACCCCTGTTTCAACAGCCCGAAAGCGATCTACAAGCAGGGTTCCGCCAGACCCGACCATTTGGCAGGGATGCGAGCGTGGCAACCGGCAATTTCTTCATCCTTGGGGGCCAGCTAGTCTACGTGGCTGAGATCGGGGAAACCATCAAGGCACCCAATGGGGAGAGCGATGCGCGACTAAGAGTGATCTACTCCAATGGCACTGAGAGCAATTTGCTGCGCAGGTCTCTCCAGCACGCACTGTACAAGGATGAAGGAGGGCGAAGGCTGACCGAGCCGAATGCGGGGCCACTATTTGGCGAAACCTTGGAAGCGGATGACATCGAAAGCGGAATTATTTATGTGCTGCGCAGTCTATCGGATAATCCGTTCGTTGCAGAACATCGGGAGTTGATCCACAAGATCGGCGTTACTGGTGGAAAGGTGGAAGACCGAATCGCCAATGCGGCACACGACTCCACCTATCTCCTGGCGGACGTTGAGGTGGTGGCGAGCTACAAGTTAGCCGAGATCAATCGCGCGAAGCTGGAAAACCTCTTTCACCGCATCTTCTTGGCAGCACAGCTTGATCTCACCATCCCAGATCGCTTCGGAAACCCGGTGCGGTCACGGGAGTGGTTTCTCGTTCCGCTTCATGTGATTGACGAAGCAGTTAGGCGTATCCGTGATGGTTCCATCACGGATATGGTCTATGACCCGAAAAGTGCACGCTTGTTGGGAAAGTAATTCAACAGTATTTTCGATGCGCATGGCCTACAGACCCAGGCCGAGGTCGGTGATGTCTTTGCTCCCGGACTGCATTTGGGCCTTGTCGCCCAACGAGTGAGCCGAAGCTTGGCCGGCTTGCTCAAGCCCAGTTTCTCGCGTGATCGGCTGCGCTTGCCGGTCGTAGAACTGACCTTGCGAGTCGATGTGCAGCCAGTTTCCCGCCTGGTTGTGCTGATAGCTCTGCACCTCGCCGGTCTCGCGCTTCCACTCGTAGTCTGACGCTTCATTTGGAAGGGCCGTTTGAATTGGAGCATTGTGCCTATGCTCGATGTCGGCAGTGGTGCGGATGTTTTCGGGTTCGTGGATGTTGGTCTTTGCAAGAATCTGGCGGCGTAGTTCCTCTTGCGAATGCTCTCTACTGTTGGTCACCGGTGGCTCCTTTGTTTGGGTCTGCTGGTTGTGGATCGGTTCGACCTGGGCCTTTTGAATCTCCACGGCTGAGGTCTTTGTCACGTCGGCACTGAGGCGTTCACCCAGGACCGCGGAATCGTTGGTGTAAATCCTCACGTCCTCGGAAGCGCGGGATACGGAGACGTAGGCGAAGCGGGTATTGATGAGTTCCGGGTGAACCTTCGTGTCCATATTCACCAATACCCGGTCTGCGGTTAGCCCCTGGGAACTGTGCGAGGTCACGGCATAGCCATGATCGAAGTGCCGCATTTGCGCGGCGTCGAAAGTAACGGTGTGCGCTTTTGAGCCGTCCATCTTCACGCTGATCTGATTGGCGTCTATGCGTTCGATGGTTCCTATATCGCGATTTGAGACGGCCAGCTCGCGGTTGTTGGCAGTGAACTGGACGCGGTCGCCCTGAGCAAAATCGCGTTTAATCTCGCCGTAAGCCGCAATGCCTTGCAGGCGCTTCGGGTCATAGGTGGCTTGCTGGCCGTCTGGCTTCTGGACAGTGATCTGGTTCTCTTTGTGGTTGGCGGAAACCACGGTTGCGTAGCTGCCCCGCTCAATGCCGTGTTCCTTGCTGCCCCGCCTGTAATGGAGAACGTCGGACGAAGAAATGGAAGGATCAACTCGAAGCTCATAGCGGAAACCTTCGGGCCTCGAAGGATTTCAAGCAGCGGGTTGAGTTGGCTCTCCCCGTTTTCGGGAATCGCATCGCCGAGTCCATTACGACGCGGGAGTTCCAGGACTGGGTGGACGAGATGGCCGAGGAACGGGAGTGGACAGGGGGTACACAGAACCGCTTCAAGTCTTCCCTCAGCACGGTCTTCCGGGAGGGCATGCGCGCCGGCAAGGTATCCGTCAACCCAGCCAGGCTGATCCGGCGCGCTAAGGAATCCCTGGGCCGGGTCCGGTTCCTCTCCTACGACGAGGAGGCCAAGCTCCGTAAAGCAATCGCCGCGAACCTGCCCGGTCGGATCAAGGACGATGGCGAAAGCGCCTTCGCCCAACTGGATGTCGCCCTCCATACCGGCATGCGCAAGTCCGAGCAGTTCACCCCCACCTGGGACCAGGTTGACCTGGAACGTGGATACATCTACCTGTCGATGACCAAAAATGGCAGCGACCGGTTCGTCACGCTCAATAGTGCCGCCGTGCAGGTCCTCAGAAGCCTCCAGGAGCGTCACAAGCGGCTCGGGCTACCTCCGGACTCCACCCTGTTCCATTCCAAGCGCGAGGGCCTGATCAAGAATCCCCGCAAGTGGTTCGCCACCGCCCTCGAACAGGCTGAGATCAAAGGCGTCACCTGGCACACCCTGCGGCACACCTTCGCTAGCCGTTTGGTGATGGGTGGGGTAGACTTGAAGACAGTGCAGGAACTGATGGGACACAAGACGATTGCTATGACCGCCCGGTACGCCCACCTCGCCCCGACTCACAAGTTGCAGGCGTTGGAGACTTTGGTACGTCCGGGGTCAGTTTCGGTACAAAGTGGCTACAATTTGGCTACCAACGCCAAAAAGCCACGCAGAGCAAGAAAACTGAATAGCCTTCAACTTATTGAATATAAATAAGTTGAAATAGATGTGAGCTCGTAGCTCAGTAGGTAGAGCNNGGTTCGAGCCCCAGCGAGCTCACCATTCAGATTGAATGGTTTACCCATATCTAGACCACTGCCGCTAAAATCCCTCACCCGTCTTGCACCCGTTCTACTGACCGGAGGCTGACCAACCCCATAGTCGCTGGATTCCGCTCGGGTGTCGCCTTGGCGCTTCAGTAGACCCAATGGGCTCCACAATGGGAACAGTGTGCCTCGGTGACAGATTCCTTTCGGGACAACCCGGTTGCGAACAATGACAGGCCTCCGGTGAGAAGTGCGGCAGTCGCTTTCCCTCCAGAGACGCCTACTTTCCTACGAGTCGGGACCGCAGATACAAATCCCTTCATCTGGCAATGGGGGCAGATCATGGCCGAATTAGTTGGGGTCCAGGTTGATCTCCCTTTTTGAGACACTACCGCTGCAAAGACTACCCCGACAAGAAAAATGATCGCTGCCCAACCGAAATAGCCTGCGACGAAAAGAGCGATGAAGGCTACTGGAAGACCTAAAGTTGCCAAAATTAGCATCCCAGCTTGCGCTTCTGTCGGTCCTTTCGCAATTGCAATCGCAGGACTGCCCGTGACTGGGGCGCAGTGCTGGGGGCAGAAATTCTTAGAAGTGCCCACAGAAGGGTCAAACTCCACATTGCAAATCATGCAGCTTGCCATAGACTTCTCCGATAGGTCAGCAAGGCCAGCGTCCATGACGCAGGTACCAGATGCCCTTCCAGCGATTGAGTGCACTTTTAGACACTCTGCCTTCTGTCCTGAAGCATTGTCTGTGTTTGGGCTCACGTCTCTGGTCTGCGACTGGCAACCTGTGAAAAGTCGGGGCAAAATCCTCACCCGCGATCCTGCACACGTGATTGGTCCGTTCTACCGAAGGGGAAGTGAAGGCCTACTGGTTCTTGGGGCAATCATTCCCCGACTAAATCATTGAAATAGCTCGTCCCACAGCATAGAGCTTGGTCGTGCTGACGGGTGCCCCAGACCTGACCACTAAGTCTGGGTGGCCCATGTCTGGATTTTCAGACATGGAAATCCACCGGGATCTTCTTCTTGAATCAAGCCGTAGGCTTCTCCGGCGCCGGCATCGAAGCCAGAAACTGCCCTGTGAAAGCAATCCCATACTCCTCCAGCAACTGCTGCACCCGGTCCGGCTTGTCGGACCGCACAATCAGCCCCGCATGGTGATGCTTCTTGAGCCGCATCACAATCTCCGGCGCGTCAAAGGCCGAGGTATCCGGCTCGGCCGTCTGTGCCAGGCACAGCACGCTTCCCGCATAATTCCCCCGAGCCTCGGGAACGATATATTGCTCACCACGCAGGTTGGCAACCTCGATGCGCGCCCACTCCCGCCATAAGTTCAACCCCGTAGCCACCTCAACCAGCTCAGAAATAAACGCCCCGCCCACACGCGCCGCAATCTCAAGAAAGTAATACCGCCCATCCGCGTGGGCTCGGATATACTCTGCGTGCGTAACCCCGCGCACCATGCCCAGCGACGGCGCCAATGCGGCATTCAGTGCGGTCAATCCCTTCCAGTCGCGGCCGCCGCGGTCCACCGTGCGGGTCGTGAATACCCCGCCCTCATGCATCAACTGCATAGGCGGACGGCCGTATTGATGTACCACGGAAAACACCACCTTGCCTTCGCTCACAATCGAGTCCACGTGGAAGATGTCTCCAGGCACAAACTTCTCCAGGATGAAGCGGCTCTGGCGATCGCCCAAATCGTCCAACGCGCGCCAAAGCTGTTCCGGCTCGTGGATCTTGCGAATGCCCAGCGCCGAGGCCTCCGCGCGCGGTTTCAGCAGCCATGGCCCCGGCACGCGTACCAGGTAGTCGCGCAGCTCGTCGTAATTCAGCACCCGGCAAAACTCCGGAATCAGAAAGCCGGAGTCCCGCGCATCCACGCGCATCGCCAGCTTGTCCCGGTAATAGGCCGAAGCGGAAATCTCCATCCCGGGTATGCGCATGTGCTCGCGAATCTCCGCCGCCGTCTCCAGGTCGAACTCGTCCAGCGCAACGATTCGGTCGAAGCGCCGCCCTCGCGCCATCCAGGAGACAGTGTTCAAAACTTGTTCAGCGCTCAGGCCTGAGGGCATGGTTGCAACCTCTTCCAGCGCCTCGCGCGGCCACCCGGCATCGCGGAGTTTGTCCAGCGTCAGCAAGGTGGGCTTCACACCCATCTCCGCGCATTGGCGAAGAAAGTCGTGCCCCTTCTCGTAGCTTGCGATACAGAGAAACCGCCCCGTCCCGTCGGCCATCAATCCCCTCTTTTATGTGTTTGGATTTGCACTCGGACCCCGAACGCCAGGAAACTTCTGTCCAAGACTTTACAATTGGGACTTTACAATTGGACCCAGCCGCCTGCAAGGATGCTAAAGGATGCTATCTGCCGAAGCAATCGTTAAGCTGCACGACAACCGCACCCGCGCATGGCATCAGGCGCGAGAATGCAGCGGGCAAGCTGCAGGAGACGATTGGCTGGCGGCGGTCGAGCGCCACCATCGGGCCAACTTCGACCTCTGGCACATTGAGGATGAGGCACGGACCCCCGGCGCATCCGACGCTGAACTCGCCGGCGTGAAGCGGCGCGTCGACCGGACCAACCAGCGCCGTAACGACCTCACCGAGGCGCTGGACAGCGCATTGCTCGCCTGGCTTGAAACCAGGGCCCTGCCCAACTCTCAGGCCCCGCTCCATTCCGAGTCGCCCGGCCTCATCATCGACCGGCTCTCCATTCTGGCGCTCAAAATCTACCACTCCCGCGAAGAGGCCTCACGGCTGAACGCACCGGCCGGCCACGTCGAGCGCAACCTCACCCGGCTGGCGATTCTCGAAGAGCAGCGCGCTGACCTCGCCGCCTGCCTTGACGGCTTATGGCGTGAGACCCTTGCGGGCACCCGGCGCTTCAAGCTTTACCGCCAATTGAAGATGTACAACGACCCCGCACTTAACCCCGCTATCTACCTCAAAACTCGCAAATAACAATCCAATCGACGGTACGGATTACTCCCGCCGCCGGGCTGCCCATTGACGTAGCGCGGGGTTCTGCGTATAAAGAGGGACTGAGCAATTTCAGGCGCAGGATTTCTACCGGGGTTCCGGTGAATCAAGAGCCGAAGAATGCGCTACTGGCACAAACATGACGCACGACGTCCGACCCGCGGCGCCAGGCCGCAAGAAAACTCCACCGCAGCAGGCTGTCAAATCCGGCGGCCACACCCCCACGGGCACAGGCCCGGTCTTTCAGCATTATCAGTCCGCAGTGCAATTGTTGCAGCAAGGCAAGTTTGGAAAGGCCCTCGCTGCCTTTGAGAAACTGCTACTCACCGCCCCCCCCGAAATCAAGGAACGCTGCCAGATGTATGTGAGCACTTGCCAGCGTCAACTCGAACATTCCCGGCTCACCTTCCTCACTCCCGATGAGCACTACGACTACGCCATCTCGCAGTTGAATACCGGCTACTACGAAGAGGCTCGCGAACAATTCAACAGCATCCTGGCCGCTTATCCGAAGGCCGATTACGCCTTTTACGGCCTTGCCCTCCTTGACTCCATTACCGGGCGCACACTGGACTGCCTCAGAAATCTGGCTCAGGCCATCGAGTTGAACCCCAGGAACCGCCTGCAGGCCCGCGCCGACAACGATTTCCAAAGCATGGTCGATGATCCGCGGTTCACCGAGCTGCTCTATCCTGAGATTCCATAATCAATCTGCGCGTTAAACGCGTCTTCACCGGGCCAGGATTTTTAATTGTCAACCGGGCTTCACAGGTTGCGGAAAAATTCAATTCTGCCGGCTTTGTAACAGTCGTCCACTGGCTTCGCCAACCCACAAGGAATGAAACGGGTGTTCTACGATCTTTCTTTGTTTTGTTGAACTTGCAGTCTTGTTTCTTTTTAGGGCACGACTTTAGTCGTGCCGATAAAGCCAATAGAATCAACCGGGCTTTTACAGGCTGCGGAAAAACTCCATTTCTGGGGCTTTGTAACAGGGCACGACTTCTAGCCTGTCCTGAGCGCAGCCGAAGGATGCCGATAAAGCCAACAGAATCAACTGGGCTTTAGCCCCTGCTAATGCAAGTTGGGCCAATTTATCCGGAAATCAACCCTTTTTCCGCAGCCTGTTTAGCCCCGAGGGGCGTCCTCTGGGATATTCTCCTCGAAAACAGTTTCCTTGAGGCCCCGAGTGAATTCCGCCCCCGCAAGCGCCCGAAAAACTTCCGATGAGCTTCAATCCCCCGCCGGCGCCCTCCGCGTAGTCGCCATCGGTGGCGGCACCGGCCTTTCCACGCTGCTCCGCGGCCTGCGCAGGCACGTTATTGCTCCCGGCCAGCCGGCCGCGGCCCTCGGATTGATCGCCGACCTCGCCGCCGTGGTCACCGTCACGGACGACGGAGGCTCCTCCGGCCGCTTGCGCAAGGGCTTCAACATGTTGCCTCCCGGCGACCTGCGCAACTGCATGGTGGCGCTCAGCGAGGAAGAAGACCTGCTCGCCCGCCTGTTTGCCCATCGCTTCCGCTCCGGCGAATCGTTAAAAGGCCACAACTTCGGCAATCTCTTTGTCGCTGCGCTCACCGAAATCACCGGAGACTTTGGGCAGGCCATCCAACTGGCGTCGAAGATCCTTGCCACCAGGGGCCGCATTTATCCCGTCACCACCGCCAACGCCACATTGGTAGCGCGAATGGACGACGGCTCGCTGGTTCGCGGCGAAACCAATATCACCGCCAGCACCCTGCGCATCGTCGAATTGATGCTTGACCCACCCAAAGCCGCCGCATTGCCGGAGACCCTCGAAGCTATCGAGCGGGCGGACCTCATCACCGTGGGCCCCGGCTCGCTCTACACCTCGCTCATTACCAACCTCCTGGTAGAGGACATCCCTGAAGCCCTTGCCCGAGCGCGCGGAGTGCGCGTCTATATCTCCAACCTGATGACCGAGGCCAATGAGAGCCTGGGCCTCACGGCCTCGCAGCATATCGAGCGCATCTACGAGCACACCCGCGCTCCCATCTTTGACTACGCACTCGTCAACACCACTCCCTTCTCACCCGAAACGCTGGCCCGCTACGCAGATGAAGCCGCCTCGCCCATCCTCCCCGACATCGATCGTATCGAGGCTCTCGGCGTTCGCTGCATTGCCGGCGATTTTGCCAGCGAAGAAAACGTGGTCCGTCACGCCGCTGAACGCGTAACCGGCGCCCTCCTGGCCCTGGGCCGCAGCCGATTGGCCGGACGCACCTGATTTCCTCCCCGGGTTGCACATAATTAAGGCCGCCTGGCGCACAATGTCTATAGCCCGGATATCTCACGGAGTTGCATCGGCCAACGGCAAGCGCCCTGTAGCGCCGGCCTCCAGCCCGGCTGTAGCGTGGGGCTCCCGGCCCACGCTCTGCCATTATGACCAAAATCAGCCCAGTTCCGAGCCCAGAACCGCGAGAGATTCATTTACCCCACCCCCCTCCCCCCAAAATTGCCCCTTTTTGAGTGCAGAAATTAACGTAACTATCACGGAATAATAAGCTTAAAGTTTCTGGTGATTACCGATCCGTAATCAAAAACATCGATTTTTAGCCCGTTTTGCCCAAAAACTGATTCTGCCGCCGAGTTGCACCACCCTCGATTGTCCACAAGCAAAGACAACCCTCCGGCCGCGGGGCTATAAAAAGATGCCCCTTGTATCCGTAACCGCAATGGAGCGCTCAAATTTGAAAGAGGTACGATCATGCACAAGTCGCGTATTTGCATAACGTTAGCCTGCTGTATGTTTTCCGCCTTATTGTTCGCCTCGGCGCAGAATGGAAAGGCAGGGCTATGGGACGTTTCATCCAAAATCACCTATCAACACCCCGGCCGAGTAGGCATGTTCAGCGATACTCAGAGCGCCACCCAGCCCTCTGATCCTGCCCCTCCCCTGCCCGTCTGCTACTCCCAGCAGGTCATCGACAAATTCGGCATTATCCTCCCGCCATCCTTGCGCGATTGCGCCTTATCCAACGTCGTGAGGAAGCCAAACAGCATGTCCGCGGACTTGGTTTGCACGGGAAGAATGGGCGGCAAAGGAAGCATCGAGGCTTCCTGGTCCGACGACGAACATGTCCAGGGAAAGATCCATTTCGCCGCCCGGGGCACCCAGGGGCCAAACCATTCCATGATGTCCCTGGCATGGACTGAAGATTCCACCGGCGTTTTCAAAAGCGCTGACTGTGGCGACGTCAGGCCTCGCGTGATCCCTCCCCCAAAAACCCAGGTGGCCACGCGTTCAACTCGCTCCAGGTAGCGGCTGCACTCCCATCCTTTTCACCCCTTTTTTGAAAAGGATGGGCTCCCCCAAGTCAGGCCAATTTCCGCTTTCCCTTCACGGTTCACCCTCCAAATAGCACTGCATCAACAACTTAATGACATCACTTAAACTGTTTTCTCCGATCCCGATCCTCCCCCAAAGCCGGTTCGATGAGGATCTCATCCTTAACCCTCAACCGTCCGCTTCAACTGCCCGCAAGCCGCAAAAATATCCCGCCCCCGTGGCCGCCGCACATAGGCCGGAATCCCCTCCCCTGCCAGGACCAGCCGGAACGCCTCTACCGTCCCCGGCGACGGCATCGAGTACTCAATCCCCGGCCCCGGATTCCACGCGATCAGGTTCACTTTCGCCGGCAACCCGGTTCGGCGCACCATGCGCGCTACCTCCGCCGCGTGCTCCGGCTGGTCGGTAACCCCACCCAGCAGCACATATTCAAACGTGATCCGCTCCCGGCTCCGCAGCCGAACCTGGCGGACCGCATCCATCACCGACTCAATCGGCCATTTACGGGTGATGGGCATAATTTCGCCGCGGACGGCATCGTTTGGCGCGTTCAGGCTGATGGCCAGCTTGGGCCGCACCGCCGCTGGCTCCCGTGCAAATCGCTCGATGCCGGGCACAATGCCGGAAGTCGAAACCGTCATCCGCTGCGGGCTCA
>PLZC01000229.1 GCA_003151985.1 Acidobacteriaceae bacterium | reverse complement strand
CAGATCACGAAGGCGTCGGGGGCGTATTTCTTGATGCCGGCGCCGACCTGCTCCATCACCTTGAGATTGATACTCAAGAGATCGTCGCGGCTCATGCCGGGCTTGCGGGGAATGCCGGCCGTGATGACCACAATGTCGGAATTGGCCGAGGCTTCGTAGTCGTTGGCCCCCGTGATGTTGACGTCGCGCTTCTCAATGGGCATGGCCTCAAGCAGGTCCAGCGCCTTGCCCTGGGGGATGCCCTCAACCACGTCGATGAGCACAACATCGGCCAGTTCCTTGGCGGCAATCCAGTGTGCGGCCGTAGCGCCCACGTTGCCTGCGCCTACAATGCTTACTTTCTTACGCATTTCTCTTCTCCTCGGGGAAACAGTGGTCAGTTGTCAGTGGTTGTCAGTGGTCAGTGGACAGTGGACAGTGAGCAGAGCGGCGAATTTGGGGAACCATGAAGAACTTGATGGCGAGTGTCATTGCTGTTCACTGTTTACTGACCCATGTTGCCGATGATGCGCGTAGCAAACTCGCTGGTGCCGACCTTTGTTGCGCCGGCCGTCTGGCGTTCGAAGTCGTAGGTCACGAACTTCTGCAGAATGGTCTTCTCAAGCGATTGCTCAATCAGCTTGGCCGCCTCTTTCCAGCCGATGAAGTCGAGCATCATGACGCCCGACAGAATTACCGAGCCCGGATTGATCATGTCCTTGTCGGCGTATTTGGGGGCGGTGCCGTGCGTAGCCTCAAAGACGGCGAAGCCATCGCCGATGTTGGCTCCAGGCGCGATGCCGAGGCCGCCGACCTGCGCTGCCGCCGCGTCCGAGATGTAGTCGCCGTTGAGATTGGTGGTGGCCAGAACACTGTAGTCTGCCGGGCGAATAATGATCTGCTGGAAGATGGAGTCGGCGATGCGGTCGTTGACCAGCACCTTGCTCTTCCAAGCGCCGTTGCCGTGGGTCTTGCCGATGGAATCGAGCACAGCTTTGACTTCGGCGTAGACTGAGTCGCGGAAACTTTGCTGAGCAAATTCCAGTCCCGGCTCGATGAGGGCGGCGTTGTCTTCAACGGTGAGGCCGGGGTTGGCGTCCACGTTGCCCAGAATCCAGATTTCGCGCTCGGTAACGGTTTCGGCGCGGAACTCCTCCACCGCGACTTCATATCCCCATTCGCGGAACGCGCCCTCGGTGAACTTTTGAATATTGCCCTTATGCACCAGGGTGACGGTTTTGCGGCCCTGCTCCAGTGCGGCGCGGAGGGCGTAGCGCACCAGGCGCTTGGTGCCGAAAATTGAGATCGGCTTGATGCCCACGCCGGAGTCGGATCGAATCTTTTTCTTGCCGCCTTTGAGCAGGTCGTCGTTAATAAAGCTGATGAGGCGGGCGGCGTCGTCAGAGCCTTGCTTGAACTCGATGCCCGAGTACACGTCCTCAGTGTTCTCGCGATAGATGACGATATCGACCTGCTCGGGGTGCTTCACCGGGCTGGGCACGCCCTGGTAATAGCGGACAGGCCGGACGCAGGCGTAGAGGTCGAGAAGCTGCCGCAAGGCCACGTTGAGCGAACGGATGCCGCCGCCGACAGGTGTAGTGAGGGGACCTTTGATGGAGACGCGCAGGTCGCGCGCCGCCGCCACCGAGTCGTCGGGCAGCCAGCTATTGAACTGGCGGAAGGCTTTTTCGCCGGCGAAGATCTCGAACCAGCGGATGGCGCGGCGGCCACTGTAGGCCTTTTCGACGGCAGCGTCGAAGACCCGCTGCGACGCCTTCCATATGTCGCGGCCCGTGCCGTCGCCTTCGATAAAGGGAATGATGGGATTGTCCGGGACTTCGAATTGCCCGTTCCTGTAGTCGATGGCCTGGCCGTTTTGGGGGAGCGCCAGACCGTTATATGTGGATTGCATGGCTTTCTGGGGATTCCTTTCGTAGTGCGGTCAAGGAAGAGGCTATAGCATTTTCCCTTTGCCTGTACACAGCGGTGAGCGTCCCATTTCCCTTTCTCGTCTGTACGATGTAGCATTTTCACGAATAGGCCGGAACGTTCGGCCCCGCTTCAAGAGGGACTGGAATCTCATGAACAGCAAGTTTTCGCTCTGCCGCGGCTCCCGCGGTGAAATCGGGACGTTTCTGCCCAAGCACCGTGAGTCGACCAAGGACAACCAGCAGCCCAATGGCTTTACGCTGATGGAACTGCTCATCGTGATCGCAATCATTCTCATCCTGATGCTCATGGCGATTCCCACCATCGGCAGCCTTAAGAAGCAAGCCAACGAGACCTCCGCGATTCAGTCCATACGAGCCGTCTCCCAGGCGCAACTGCAATACGAGTCCACATTCCCGACCAGCGGATATGCCTGTGCGCTGTCCGCGCTGGGAGGCGATCCCAAATCTGGCCCGCCCACGCCGGCCGCGTCGCAGATGCTGCAGGGCGATCTGACTTCGGGCATCAAGTCGGGCTACATCTTTGCTATCAGCAACTGCACCAAGGTGAACCTGAACGGCACCGACCGTATTACCGGTTACCAGGTGACAGCAGTTCCGCAGACCGTTGGGCAAACGGGCAACCGCGGATTCTGCAGCGATCAGTTCGGCACCATCAAGGCGGATCCGGCGGGAAGTACAAACTGCACGCAATCGCTGCAATGATGGCGGACAAACTTATCCGGCGCGGCGGCCTGTTCCTTGCCGCCGCGCTGATCTCGACTTCTCTCTACGCGCAACAGGCTTCGCCGAGTGCGCACGACCTTGCCCAGCGCGTCGACCGCCATTACAACCAGTTGCACTCCCTGCGCGCCGGCTTTACCGAGAGCTACGAAGGCTTGGGCCTGAAGCGAACGGAGAGCGGGACGCTGCTGCTTTTGAAGCCCGGGCGCATGAAGTGGGAGTATAGTTCCCCGGCCGGGAAGCTTTTCCTGCTCGACGGCAAATACGCGTGGTTCTATACGCTCGGCGACCCTCAAGTGCAGCGCATTCCGGCCAAGCAGTTGGACGACCTGCGGTCTCCCCTGCGCTTTCTATTGGGCCACACTCAGCTTGAAAAGGAACTGACGCATCTGTCGGTCGCCGCGGCCCCGAATGGCCAATTCACGATCTCCGGGCAGCCCAAGGGACAGGAAGAACGGGTGGCCCGGCTGACCCTGACGGTGACCGGCGAAGGAAGTATTACCGGAATCGAGATCGAAGAGACGGACGGTGCGCTGACCCGCTTCCTATTCACCCGCGAAGAACCGAACGCGCAAGTCCCCGCCAGCACGTTCCATTTCACACCGCCCGCCGGGGTGCCGGTTGTAGATGCCCTGCCGCCGGTTTAGGGATTAGGGGTTAGGGTGGAGGCAGTTTCGATTGATGTGGCCGTGGAATAGGACATTTCCGGCCAAAGCCCGGGCCTAAAGAGGCTGCAGGAAAAGGCATGTTTCAAGAAGAAAATCCCAGAAAAAACGTCCCTCAGAGGCTAAAGCCCGGCTGACTCCAGGCCACTTATGTACGGGATGAAGTCCGTACTCTTCAACGCATTGAGTTTTTCCGCAGCCTGTAAAGGTCGCCCAATTTGCGGCGATATTCAGGGGCCTGAAAGGCTCCCTCCGTTCCCCCTTTGTCTCCGGAATCTTCGATCTACAGATCGAGTATTAATCGCAGTCAGGGCTTTTGTCCCCAAGAACGGGGCCCGCAACGCCTACTGGCACCGCGCCGAGGAGCCCGGTCGCGCCCCCGGTAGCCGCGATCATAGCTTCGGTGCCGATGGCCGAGTTGAGCAGCATGTGATAGAGGCCGCGGGCGCACCACTCCTGCTGATAGAACTTTCGGATTACGGCTGCCCGGCGCTTGTCGTAGGCGGCCAACTGCTGGTCGGCGTTTTCGGCCTGCGCGGGAAAGGCGCGGGTAAACCAGTCGCGCTTGGCCTTCGCCGTGGCGTAAACAAAAACGTGGAAGCAGCCTGGCTGGCAGGCCAGCGCGCAGGCGGCGCCCCGGCCCACAATTACGCACTCGCCCTCTTTGGCCGCTTTCAGAATCTGCTCGCGGATGAGCTCCAGCATGCGCGCCGAGTCGAAGACCTGGTCGTCATTGAGGCCGGCTGTGAAGGAGACCGAGTCCTGCCAGAAGGCCTTGCCATAGCGGTAGTACCACGGATCGAGCCGATCATCGAACTTGGCGGCCATCTCCGGAGCTACCCCTGCCACCTTGGCCGCAGCCTTCACCAGTTCTGCATCCAGCAGCCGCCAACCCAGATGAGCCGCCAGATCGTGCGCGAACTCTCCACCGCGCGAGCCGTACTCGCGCTCCACGGTAATCACCCGGACCGCATGCCTCATGGCCATTGTTCCCCCGCGATTGGAGCATACAACGAAATTGGGCATGATGGGCAGGTTGCAGTTAGAAAATTACATCGCGATCCCTTGACTATCTACAAAGAATGTTGCAGGCGCTGCGAATGGAATAGGGGGCGAGAATGGAATAAGCGCAAGGGGTGAGCCCTTGCGCCTATTCGGTTTCTTGCGGTTGAGTGATGGTTCTTATTGCGTGACGGGTTTCGGTGGCAATGGCGCAGCCTTGGGCGCTTTCAAATGCGGCGCGTTGGGTGCGGTGGGTGGTGTGGGTGCGGCTGCGATTATCGGCGTCGGAGGCGGGCCAGGGATGGTAGAGCCCTTCTTGATGTGCACGTCGCCGTTTTGCGCGCTGAGCACAACCCGCGATCCGCCGGAGCCGATCTGGAATGTGGCCGATTTGTTCTCGCCTTCCATCGAAGGCAACGGAAAATCCGAGACAATGTCGCCATTGTGCGTCCGAGCATTTACTGACGCCGAGGCGTTGGGCGGCAGAGTCACTTCCACGTCGCCCTTGGTGTTTTTCGCTTCAACACCAAAGGCTCCGGCCGGCTCAACCGAGATGCGGCCGTCGCGGTCTTCAACGTAGGTCTCGCCGTAAATCTGGCTCAGGTCCACGTCCTTGGAGTGGGTAATCACGCGCACTTGCCCCTTGGCTTCAGTGACGCGCAAATCGTCCGGATTGAGGGTCAGGTCGCCGGGCAGCGAGGCCACTTCCATATCGGTCACCGAGGTGTGGATGTGTATCGGTCCGGCGACGTTCTCCATGTGGGTTTCCCCGAAGATCTCACCGTTAACGATGACCTTGCCCTTCACTTCAGAGAAAGTCAGGTCGTTGCAATGGCCTTCCAAGGTGATGTCGCCTTGCACCTGGTGGGCAGAGAAGTCGTGCTTGTCGTTGGCCAAGTGCACCTGTACGGAGCCCGTGATGGAACTCAGGTGAACCTCTCCATGCGGCGCACTTACAGTGAGGCCGGCGCCCAGGCCTGCAGCAGCTACGTCGCCTCGGTTTGCATTGATCGTCACACGTGCGGATTTGGGCACGGTCACCGTCATGTTGATCCGCCCGTTGTTGTTGCTATCCGATTTGACCAGCACCGCGTTGCTGGAGACGGTCACGTTGGCTTTTTCGGCGGCGAAGATCTTGTTCGCTTCCATATCGGAACTGGCGTAGGCAATTGCGTGGGCGTGCACTTCGACATTGGACCCATCTCCGGTGGTGATGCTCACATCGCCACGCGGGTTTTCGATGTCGACGGTGGCATTGGCGGCGACCTGAGTATTGAGTACCTGCTGATCCATATCGTGCTCGGGCAGGCCGAAAGAGTTGAAGAAGTCGTCGTGGTTGCCCCAGTTGTTGAACCAGGGACCCATATGGTTGTATCCGGCGGCGCCTACGCCCAGGAAGGCGAGGAGGATGAGGATGCCGACAAAGCTGCCGCCGCGGCGAACCGGGGTTTCGCGCTTCAAATCGAGCGCCCACTCGCCCAGCAGGGCCAGGCCGGCGCCGATGAGCAACAGCGGCCACCAGCGGCCATACCACGCCCAGAAATCGCTGGCGCTGATGTGGCCGGTATAGATCGTCAAGGCCACCACGCCGACGCCAATGAGAATGACGGGGCCGACGATGGAAGGAACGCGCGGGCCGTAAGCGCCCACATAGCCGGCCTTCCAGGCATGGCTCTGGGCCTTCATGGCATCGCGCTGGGCACGCCAGGCGGCCCGTTGCTGTTCACGGTAGACCCGCCATTGGGTGCGGGGATCGTAGGGCGGAGGCGGAACGCCTCCCCCTGGAGGCATGTTCGGGGGCATGTTCGGGGGTACGTTGCTCATGACTGCCCTCCCTCGTACTTCTCGATGTCGTTCGATTCAGCCGGAACAATGGCTGTGCTTGCCGTTGGCGGATTCTCGCCCGGGGCTGGAGCCGCGCCGGTATAAGGCTGGCCAGGATACGGAGCGGACGGATATGCACTGTCGGCAGCCAGCGCCGCGCGCTCGGCCAGCAGCATCACGCCAATTGAAATCAGCAGCAGCGGCCAGAACAGATGCCAGAAGTCGTCAATGAGGCCGGTCTGGTGAAGCAGGGCAACCACCCCAACCAGCATCAGAATGACCGGCCAGCGCAGGCGGTGGATCAGGATATAGCGGTTCACTTGGAACCCCCTTTCGTGTCTCCAAGACGGCGAACGATCAACCAGGCGCCCAGCCCGATCAGGATCAACGGCCAGGTAAACTCCATCATGCGGCCGTGGAAGATATCCAGTTGGCCCAGGAGAAAGAGAAGCCCCAGGGCAATCAGTACCACGGCGCCGATGGGTTCCTTGCGCTTCCAGTAGAGAGGCGGAACCGGCGGAACCGGAGGCATCCCAGGATCGTAGCCGGGAGGCGGTGGCGGATACGGCGTTTGGTAGGGCGCCTGTTGATACGTCTGATAGGCAGCCTGCGCTGGAGCCGCCGGGGCCGGTCCGGGTTGGCCGGGCATCGGCTGGCCGGGCGCGGGTTGACCGGGGTAGGGCTGTTTTCCGCCCAGGTTGAGCCAGTTGCCTACCTCGTTCAAGCCCAATGGATCCGGCACAGGCTGGCCATCGCGCCGTGCTCTCGCCGTGTGATAAGCCTCGAACGACTGGTAAATCACCCACGCCGCGATGAAGATGCCGAAGATTCCGTAATGGTCGGTGATGCTGATGAGCACCGCGAAGATCACCACATGAATCAGCGCCTTGAAAAACTGACCGTTGTACATTGCGCCGACGCCCGGAATGATACCCAGCACGCCCGCCGCGATCGGGTTAGGCCCCCCCATGGGAGGCACGACGAAAGGCTGTTGATAGCTTTGCCACGCCGTGGAGCAAGGCTCGCAAAAGACCTGCCCTCCGGGCGCGTTCCTTACGCAATTTGCGCAGATTCCCTTGCCGCAATTCTGGCAATAGGCGGTTGCGCTTACACCACCATGATTTACGCAGTCCATACTGTGCTCCTTTCCCTTGGTGCCGTTCCCGTAGTGCCAGACTGGAGCCGCCGGAATGCGCCGGACGTCCGTTGATACGTCAAGGAAGCTTCTAGCAAGTCATTGGCGTCGCTGAGTGCCGGGCTCACCGACTGTTGTGGTGGGTCCACTCGCGTGCCCCCATCTTTGTGAACCGGAGCCTGTTTTGACTCTCCCGGCGGGGTATCTTTCTGCTTTGGCTGGTTGTTGTTCTCTCCGCCGCCCTGGCCTTCGCCCTGGGTGCTGCGGCGGAGTTCACGCATCCGTGTTTCAACTTCGTAGACAAAGCGCAGATGATCGTAATAGCGAATGATTGGGGTGGAGGCCATGGTCAGCCGCCGCTCCATGAAGGAACGCACCGCGGTTGGCCGCAGATCGCTCAGCCGCAGAGCGCTGAGATGCACTCCGGTCAGGTTGAGCGTGAGAGCGATGGAGAAGAAGGCCATTGCCGCGGTCATCAGCAAGCGCGGCTCAGCGAAGCGGCGAACCCGTCCCATAAAGCCCGGACGCTGCCAGGCTGGAACCGAAGATGGACGAATGGCGACAACATCACCGCCCGTAACCAGGCCGAAGCCTGCCACCTGCCCCGGACCTGTCTGCGCCAGAATCTTGTCCAGCAGGCCCGCCGGCACTTCCGGCTCGGGGGAAAGGAACTCCAGCCACTCGCGGCCCCGTCGCGCATCTTCAAAGAGTGCGGTGCAGGCCGGGCAGGCGGCCATGTGCGCGGTAAAGGTCGCTTCGTCCTTGGGGCCAAGCAGCCCGTCCAGCGCGTCCGCCAAAAGAGTCTCCCACAGCCCGCAAGCCGGAGAGTTGGGAATGTTTGTGCGCTCTGCCATGATTACATCACCTCCCGTTTATTACGTTCCAGCAGCCTCGCCAGTTCCGCGCGCCCTCTGCTGATGCGGGATTTGACCGTTCCCTCGGGGATGCCCAGCACCTGGGCAATCTCTTTGTAGTCAAGATCCTGCAGGTCCCGGAGAATAACGGCCTCGCGCAGCTCTACGGAGACACGCGCCAAGGCGTCCTGGACCATTTTTGCCAATTCCTTTTGAGCTGCCGACTCGTGCGGCGAGGGGCCGCGGGCGGTAAGCCGATCCACCGGCTTCAACTCCTCAACCGACTCCCAACCTTCATCCAATGAAGAGGTTGCGCGCTGGTTGCGGGTGCGCCGGAAGTTATCCACCAACAAGTTGCGGGTCATGGTTGTGATCCAAACCTGCAGGCTGCCCCGGTCCTTGTCGAAGCTGGCCAGGTTGGAGTAGACCTTTAAAAATACGTCCTGGGTAAGGTCTTCGGCGTCAGTCGGGTTACCGGTAAAGCGGTAACAGAGCCCGTAGACACGCCTGTGATGCGTGCGGACGAGTTCGGCCCAGGCGCTGGAATCCCCGTCCATGCAACTGCGTACAATTTGTGACCAGTCTGTTTCCAGAGGACTCACCTCCATGTGCGGCTGGCGAACGGCCGGAAGTACGGCCAGTCCGGCCTGCACATGGCCGGGAGCGTCTGGCGGCCTTGGGGCGCCCGATTTTGGGGTCTCGCCTTCCAGGTTTCGCCGCGACGGCTTGGCCGGCGACGCCAGCCCCATCACGCTCCAGCTTAATGTACCTACGCATTGCATAGGGGGTCTTACGCAAATTCTTTCAATTTGGTTCCGCCAGACGCGGGAGGTCCAAGGGGTTTGGCTCAGAAATGGCACGGGTGCCCCAGGTCTCCCCTTTGAGACCTGGGAAAGCGATCCACCCTGACTGAACCAAATCCGCGGGCTACACTGTTGCGTGAGGTTCGGTATGACGAAGAGAATCGCTTTTCTTGCTGGGTTGTCGGCAGTCGTGGCGCTGTTTCCGGCGCAGCAGCTTCTCAGAGCACAGCAGCCGCTCAGCGGCATTCTGTGGGACTTCAACGAGACTTCCGCGAAGACCGTTCACGATTCGGCCGGCAATTTGGACGATCCGATCGAGGGCCTCACCTGGAGGGTGCCCGGAGTCGAAGGCAACGGCCTGCTCTTCGACGGCTACACCACGCGAATTACTCGCGCTGCTGACAAAGTGCCCCAACTCAAGGGCGGATTTACCATCTCGGCTTGGGTGGCGCTCAACTACTACCCCTGGAACTGGGTTCCCATCGCCGACCAGAACGCCGACGACCAGATCGGCTTCTTCCTCGGAATCGACGCCTTCGGCCATCCTGGATTCAATCTCAGCGTCAACGGCATTTGGAGGCAATTGACTTCGACGGCGGTACTTCCGTTGAAGAGATATTCCCGCATCACGGGAACCTTCGATCCGCAATCGGGCATAGCAATCTTTGTGGACGGGAAGCTCGCGGGAAGCCTGAACGTTCCCGGGGAGTTCTCTCAGGCGTCGGGAACCGACCTCATCGTGGGGAGGATACGCAATCCGCAGCAGCCCTACCCGTCGTGGCTGGACGCGTTCCGGGATCCAATCGACTATTCCCTGGACGGCTACATGGACGGCTTTGAGCTTGCACAAGGCGCGCGCAGCGCGGAGGACGAATTGGCGGCGTTTGCAAAAGTGAACCTTCCCGCCAAAGACGTTATCGAGACAGCAGTACTTCCTTCGGGGCCTCCCGGCGCAGGCCCGTTCGGCGCATTCTATGCGAGCCTTAAGTTCGAGCCGAGCTGGGACCGGCCCCGCCGCTTTGGTCCCGATCAGGACGTTGTGGTCCGCTTCGAGCAGTCACCCATGCGGTTGGTCTTTTGGCAGGGAACCAATTTCATCCCAGCCTGGGTGACGGAGAACGGCAAATGGTATACAGACGAGTTTCTTGAGACCTACGGCCGCCCCCGCTGCCCGGATGGCGGAGACTGCGAGCCCATGTCGGACAAGCAAGGCCGGTATTCGCACGTCAGCATCCTTGAGTCCTCCGATGCGCGCGCCATCGTCCATTGGCGTTACGCGCTGGCCGAGGCCATCAACTACAAAGGCGGCAACGTTGACCCGTTGACCGGCTGGTTCGACTGGGCAGACGAGTACTGGACCGTGTATCCGGACGGCGTGGCCGTGCGCAAGCAGCTCCTGTCGAGCTCGCACATCGACGAAGGCCCGCACGAGTGGCAGGAGACGATTGTCATCAACGGTCCGGGACAGCGGCCCGAGGACAACATTGAGCCCGACGCCCTGACCCTGAAAAACATGGTGGGAGAGTCGGTGACTTATCACTGGGAACCGAAGACGGACAAGCTCTTCAATTTTCCCAAGGGACCGGCCAAGCTGGACCGGCCGGCAAACGCGAACATCCAGATTGTTCATCTTAAATCGAAAGAGAATCCGTTTGAGATTGTCTGGCCGAAGGGCGTTTCGCTCGATACGTATAGCGATACCAAGAGCTACTCGATGTTCGAGTGGTGGGACCACTGGCCGGTGGCGCAAATCTCGAACAGCTTCCGGCTCGCCGTTGCGCCGGACCGGCCCTCGCACGCATCGCTTTCGCACATTTATTGGAATCCGTATGACAAGACCGAGGGAACCGAGACGAAACTGCTGCTGTGCGGACTTACCAGCCCCGATGCGCCCGGCGTGGTGACGCTTGCCAAGTCGTGGCTTTCTCCGGCGCCGATTGAGGCAGCAGGCAGGGGTGTCGCCGCGCAAGCGTACGACCCCGCGCAACGCGCGTTCGTCATCAAACGCGATGCGGCTGCGGCTCCGTCAACTCTAACTGTGACGCTCGATGCGAGCAGCGAAAAGCCGCTGGTGAATCCAGCATTCGTGGTGGAGAACTGGGAGGCTCTCGCCAAGGTGCGGCTGAATGGGAAGCCTCTTTCGGGCAAAGACAACGTGCGAATTGGTCTCTCGCACAACGAAGGCGTAGCCAGCCTGGTGGTGTGGCTCAAGCTGGAGGCAACCTCGAAGACGGTGATTCAATTGGACCCGGTACCGGAGTAGAACACCCGTTTCATCCCCCGTGGGTCGGCGAAACCAGTGGACGACTGTGACAATGCCCCAGAATTGGGAGTTTTTCCGCAGCACGTCAAGCCCAAGCGCTTTCAAAACGGAGAGATCGGGTCGATCCCTTGTTCCCTGATCCCTCGTTCCCTGTACCCTGCTTTACCCCACTTCTAACATTCGGTCCAGGGCTACTTTGGCCCAGCGCTTTACGTTGGGGCGGACTTTGATGCGGTTGACTACGCGGCCTTCGACCAGGTTTTCCAGGGCCCATGCGAGGTGTTGCGGGGTGATGCGGAACATGGTTGTGCAGAGGCAGCCGGTGTCGTCCAGGGTGATGACGCGCTTGTTCTCGGCGGCAAAGCGGCGGGCCATGCGGTTGACAAGGTGAATCTCAGTGCCGACGGCGAACATTGTGCCTGCGGGGGCCTGCTCGACGAGAGCGATAAGGCGCTCGGTGGAGCCAAGAGCATCGGACTTCTGACAGACCTCCCAGCGGCACTCGGGGTGAACGATGACTTGGATCCCTGGGTACTTGGCGCGCACGTGGTCAACGTGGCTGGGAAGGAAGCGTTGGTGGACGGCGCAATGGCCCTTCCAGAGCAGGACGCGGCTGGCTTCGAGGTGGTCTTTCGTCTGGCCGCCTTGCAGGGCCCAGGGGTCCCAAACCACCATCTCGCTCAACGGAATGCCCATGGCGTAGCCGGTGTTGCGGCCCAGGTGCT
>PLZC01000280.1 GCA_003151985.1 Acidobacteriaceae bacterium | reverse complement strand
CAAACAACGCTGAACTCATTTCCCGATTCCAGGTCCTCACAACGAAAGGCAACCCAGGGTCCAGCCCATGCAGGGTATGTTGAAGCGCTTTCGAGATCTCTTCCGGATCGCGCTTCGACCGCACCAGCAACCACGTGCCGCTCGACTGTTGCTGCAGAAACGAAAAGAACATCGCCGGCTGCTGATCCTCTGTCAGCGTCCGGTATTTCCCGTCTTCCAGCACACCCACCACTTCCGCCCGCGTGCCGTTCCAATACTTGAAATGACCGCCGACCGCTTTGTCCACCGACCCGAAGACTTTCAACGCAAACTGCCGATTGACCAGAGCGACCTTCGGTGCCTTGCTGTCGTCGTTCAGGGACAAGGTTCTTCCCGCCAGGAGTTTTGTGCCCGCCGCTTCTGGGTAGCCCGGCGAAACGTTGTAGGTCATGGCGTCGGCAGCCACATTTGTGGGCCGGTAATCGCTGGTGGCATCGCTGTAAACATATGAGTCGCCACCGCCTATTCCTAACGGCAGGTGATCGGCATAACCCACAGCCGTCACGCCTGGAATCGCGGCGGCCGCATCCAGCATGCGCCTCTGCATCTGCGGCATCCGCTCGTCGGTGTAGCCAGCCATATGCAACTCGCTCCCCGCTATCATTACGTCCTGCGGTACAAAACCGAAGCTGCCATGCAGCGACCGGGCCAAACCGCGCACCGCCACCAGCGAGGACGTCACCAGTACGGCACAAATCGCAATCTGCACTGCCAGCAAAATATCCCGCACCGTGAACCGCCGCTGCCCAGCCGTGCCGCTCATGCCTGTTCGAATCAGCTGCCACGGGTCCGCCCGCATCACTTGCCGCGCCGGCACCATTCCGAAAAGCAGAGCACTGACCAACGCCAGCGCCAACGCCAGAAGGTAGGTTCCCAAATCCGGATTGACGGGGACATTGATTGGAGTATCCGGAATCGGCTGCCATGCGCTGAGCCAATGGAGGACCACTACGCCTCCCGCCAGCCCAAGTGTGCCGCCGGCCAGCGAAACCAGCACCGCCTCCGTCAGCATTTGCCGGAGGACCATCCCGCGCCGCGATCCAAGCGCGAGCCGCAACGCCGTTTCCTTGGCACGATCTGCCGCACGCGCCGCAAACAGGCTTCCCAGGTTGGCGCACGCCGCCAGCAGAATAAGCCCTGCCAGCAGCATCAGGCCCGCCATGAACGCCCGCGCAGGCCCTCCCAGCATGTCGCCCACCAGCCCCGGACGAGCCAGCGTAAACTTCACGCCCTCGTCGTCTGTCGGATAAGTCTTGGCAAGCGAAGCTCCAATCGTATTCAGGTCCGCCGTCGCCTGCGCCGCCGTCACCCCCGGCTTCAACCGTCCCGCCACGAACAAGGAGTGATTGCCGCGAGACTCCATTGCGTTGTAGCCCTGGACGGCGGGCTGCTGGACCATCGGAATCCACATCGCCGGCGAAAAAAACAGCTCCGTGCCTCGGAACGCCGGCGGCGCCACTCCCACAATCGTCAGCTGCTTCTTGTTGATCAGCACCGGCCGCCCCACCACGCCGGCATCGTCATGAAAATGGCCATGCCAATACGCGTAACTCAGCACTACATACGGAGCGCTGTTCATCCCGTGCTCATCGGTGGCGTGGAAAAACCGCCCCAGGTACGGCTGAATGCCCAGCGCGTCAAAGTAGTTTCCGCTCGCCAGGTACGGCCATGCAGTCGACGCATTCCCGCCGGTATCCACCCCTACCGGACCCAGGATGTTGTACGTCATCAGGCTTTCGAACGTCCGATTTTGATCCCGCAGGTCCACATAATCCAAGTACGACTGAGACGGAAACCGGTCGCGCTGCACCATGTAGAGATTCTGCGCATGCGGCACATTCACCGGCTTCAGCACCACGGCGTTCAGCACGCTGAAAACCACCGCGTTCGCCCCAATCCCCAGCGCCAGAGTCACCATCGCCGTCACCGCAAACCCCGGCGACTTCCTCAACTGCCGTAACGCAATTCTCAGATCGTTCGTCATCTTGCACGTCCCTTTTTAACGAATACGCCCGCGCCGAGATTATAGTTCCCCTCGAATGGTGCCTCGACATCTTTCTCTGTTTTTCCGGGCTGGCGGAAAGGCCATTCCGGGCGTGGACTTGAAAGCTCAAAAGTTCAAATCAAAACAGGACTGTCATCCTGAGCGACCGAAGCGCAGGCCGGGGTCCCCGACGACAGGTCTTCGTCGGCGGGGTGGAGCGAAGGGAGTCCAAGGACCTGCGGTTCAGAACCTCATGAGTCCCGGGACCGCTGGGTGCCCCATCTTCGGCGCAGTTTCATCGCGCGGAAGGTGGGATAGCACGAACCTCGCCCCGGCTTTCTCTCCTCAACCCGTTTGCGCATAATTACAGCCACTTGGCGCACACTATCGATAGGACAGTTCACGAAAACCGGAACTCCAGCAGGAGCTAAAATAAAATCTCGGACTTTCCGCAACTTTTTTCATCTACGACTTCCTATAAGTAACTAATAATGAATAGTTTGCAACTTTTTCCTGTTAACTGATCAGTAATCACAGCAGCCGATTTAAGCCCGTTTTAACCCAAAAGAACGCTTTTGGAGGCGATGTGTTGAGGTTTTACACCAGCGCTGAGCTCTATCCCAGCAACTCGGCCAGAATCCTCGCAACGGCCACGTCGGCGGCTTTGGCCGACTCGGCGGAGAGGCTCATCGAGATCGGCTGATGCGGATCGATCGTGATCGCGTAGAGAACCACTTCAGGTCCGCCGCCTTGAATATAGAACGCGTCAAGCAGATCTTTAATGCCGATATCGTGAGCCGTCAGCGTGGGCGGATAATCGTGCGAAAATCGCGGCGTGGTGCGCGTCACCGTCCCTGGCGGATTGCCGTCGTCCGCCGCGTCGATGAGCAGGACGCGATCGGCGTTCTGCATCGGTTCGAGCAGAATGAATCCGCCCGTTCCGCCGTCAAGGCATTCCACGCCAGCGGGCAGCGTGTGCTTTTCCAGAGCCCGCACCACATGAACGCCGATGCCTTCATCGGACATTAAAACGTTGCCCAGACCAAGCACCAGTATCTTGACGCGGTTATTTGTCACCCTTCTCCCGCTCGAATTTCCAGCCGCCGATGATCGAGGAGACAGTGCCGCGGCCCTCGATGTAGTCGTGGTAGAAAGCAAGATACACGTGCACGATGATAAAGGAAACAAAGAACCACAGGAACAAATGATGCCAGTAGCGAACGCCCGCCTCGCCGCCCATGATGGGCACGATCCACACGAACATGCGCGGCAGCCACGAGTTACTCATGCTGGAGTAGAGCGCGAACCCGGTAATGGTCTGCGCCACAAACGCGATGAAGGTGAAGAAGTAGATCATTCCCGCCAGCGCGTTGTGGCCTGTCGAGATGGGCCCGTGCAGCTTGGTTTCAAACACGTCGGCTTTAATCACGTCCACGATCTCCTGCCGCTGCGATTTTTTCAGAGGGAAGAACGCGTTCCAGTGTGAGTACTTGTTGCCGACGAAGCCCCAATAGAGCCGCGCCNNGCCACGGCGTTGATCCAGTGGTAGACGCGCACCGGCAGTTCCCACACATACACGCGGCGATACTCGACCGGATGCGCCTCGGCAAGCTGGGCCGGAGTTTTTGGTTCAACCAGGTAGACTGCCATGCTTAAGCCCTCATTCAAACGAGACCTGGTGAAGGTGCCTTCCCTGCGGATCGTAGAGATGCACGGCGCAGGCCAGGCACGGATCAAAGGAATGAATGGTGCGAAGAATCTCGACCGGCTGCTCGATGTTTGCCACGGGTGTGCCGATGAGCGCCTGCTCGAACGAAGAGCGCTGCTGCTTGGCGTCACGCGGCGAACCATTCCAGGTAGTGGGCACCACAAGCTGGTAATTATCGATCTTTTCGTTGTGAATCTTGATCCAGTGCGCCAGTGCGCCGCGGGGAGCTTCGACAAGGCCAACGCCCTCGGCATCCTTGGGCCAGGTCTTGGGTTCCCAGCGCTCGCCGTTGAATGTGGAGGTTTCGCGGGTCTTGACGCGGTCCATGAGCTGGCCGAAGAATTCCTTGAGCCAGATCATCGCCAAGGCGGCATCCAGGCCGCGCGCTGCCGTGCGGCCCAGAGTGGAGAACAAGGCAGCTACAGGGACATTCAGCTTGCCAAGTGTATCTTTTACCAGTTCCTGCACGTCCGTGTGTCCGGACGCGTAAGCAACCAGTAAACGTGCCAGGGGGCCCACCTCCATCGCATTTTCCTTCCAGCGTGGAGTTTTTAGAAACGAATACTTTTCAAATCCAGCGAGTGTCTCAAACGGTGGCTTGGGGCCGGTGTAGTTGAGCTTTGTTTCCCCGCCCCAGGGATGAATTCCGGCCGCATCTCCGCCCTCGTAGCTGTACCAGGAGTGCGCGATGTATTCCTTGATCTCCTGCGAGTCGCGCGGATTGACGGGATGCACGGTGCTTAGATCGCGGTTGAGCACCACGCCGCGAGGATACTTGAATGACTCCGGCTGGCCGTAGCCCTTGGTTGGGAATTCGCCATAGCTGAGGTAGTTTGAAAGTCCGCCGCCCCAGCTTGCCCAGTCCTTGTAGAAGGAAGCCACCGCCAGCAGATCGGGAATATAAACCTGGCTGACGAACTCGTCCGCCTGGCTGATGAGGCGGGCGACCAGGTTGAGCCGCTCGGAATTAATGGCCGCCACTTCATCCGCGTCGATGGAACAGGGAACGCCGCCAACCAGATAGTTGGGGTGCGGATTCTTGCCGCCAAAGACGGTGTGAATCTTGACCACTTCCTTTTGCCATTCCAGGGCGTCGATGTAGTGCGCGACAGCAATGAGGTTTACCTCGGGCGGCAATTGGTAAGCCGGGTGGCCCCAATAGCCATTGGCAAAGATGCCCAGTCCGCTGGCGGCAAAGGCCTTGATCTTGTTCTGGATCTCAGTGAAGTAGGCCGGGGTGTTCTTGTCCCACTTGGAGAAGGAACCGGCCAGTTCGGATGCTTTTTTGGGATCGGCCTTCAAGGCGTTAACGATGTCCACCCAGTCCAGGGCGTGCAGGTGGTAAAAGTGGATCACGTGGTCCTGGACATATTGCGTGGTGAGCATGATGTTGCGGATCAGCTCCGCGGTGGGCGGCACAGCCACACCGATCGCGTCTTCAACTGCACGCACGCTGGCCAGGGCATGCACGGTGGTGCATACGCCGCAAACGCGCTCCGTTATAGCCCAGGCGTCGCGGGGATCGCGGCCCATGAGGATCTTCTCAAGACCGCGCACCATTGTGCCAGAGCTGAAAGCGTCGGTAATGACGCCGTTCTCCACCACTGCTTCAATCCGCAGGTGGCCTTCAATACGAGTTACCGGATCGACGATTACACGTGTCATAGGCCTTCAGACTCCTTGTGTTCCTCGGCATGCACTTCCGCGATAACTTTGTGCTTGCGTATGTTGGTGACCACGGCGTGCGCCGCGACCCCAGCCAGCGTGGCGACACCGAGTACGGTGCCGACCGTATCCGCCGTGCTCTCAATGCCGAAGCCGGGGAACGACGCCAGATGCTGATAGAAGGGGCCGTTGTCCCAGAAGCCCTCCTCGCTGCAACCGATGCAGCCATGGCCGGACTGGATGGGATAACTGGTGCCTTCGTTCCACTTGATCACCGAACAGGCGTTGTAGGTGACGGGGCCTTTGCAGCCCATCTTGTAAAGGCAATAGCCCTTGCGCGCGTTCTCGTCGTCAAAGGACTCGACGAACAGGCCGGCATCGTAGTTAGGCCGGCGATAGCAGGTGTCGTGAACGCGCCGGCCGTAAAATTCCTTTGGCCTGCCCTGGCTGTCCAGGGCCGGCGTCTGCCCCAGCACCAGCAGATGGGTAACCACGCCCATCATCACGTCGGCGATGGGCGGGCACCCGGGCACGTTGATCACCGGCTTCGACACCAGCTTGTGGATCGGCGTAGCTCCGGTGGGGTTGGGCTTCGCGGCCTGTACACATCCGTTCGAGGCGCAACTGCCCCAGGCCACAATCGCGGCCGCGTCCTGGGCGACGGTCTGCAGAATCGATTCCGCCGTCTTGCCGCCGATCATGCAGTAGACACCGTTATCGCCAGTGGGCACAGCGCCTTCCACCAGCACGATGTATTTCCCCTTGTGATCGCGGATGGTGTCGCTGAGGCATTTTTCCGCCTGAAAGCCCGATGCCGCCATCAACGTCTCGGTGTAATTCAAGCTCAACACGTCCAGAAGCACGTCCAGCACAATGGGGTGCGAGGCCCGAATGAACGACTCGCTGCAGCAGGTGCACTCCTGAAAGTGCATCCAGACTACGGCCGGTTTTTCTTTCTTCTCGAAAGCCGAGACGACCTGGGCCACGCCGGTTTTACCCAGCCCAGCCACCGTCGCGGCTGCAGCGCAGAACTGGAGAAAGTCCCTGCGGCTGTAGCCCTTTTGCTGCATTGAATCCCAAATAGTCTGCCCCATGCATGCCTCGCTTCATGTGCCGGTTCCGGCGATTCAAGGGTGGAGGAGGAAACACCTGGGGGACGCACCCTGTGATTCAGCCGTGATAATTGGGACGGTACGCAGGGAAAATGACGGTCGGCTGTGAGCTACATCACACAAGCGTGGTTCGGACAAAACCATGCGGCAGGTGAGAGCAGAAGCGGAAGCGATTCTCCCTTACGTTGCCGTCCTTTGCCCGACTCCGCATAAAATCGACCTATGCCCTTAATTCGGAAACAGTTCCTTTCCGGGTCCCCCGCTGCAAATCAGGCGCCTCTCCGGTTTGACCCTTCCGTGATTCCCTCTTACCATGTAAGAGGTATTCCCCGGCCGCACGATGCTGGATTAACCTTGAGCGGCAGCCCAAGTTAGCAATCTGCGATCGGAACAGCAATTTGGTTCGGCGCGCAGTGCGCCTGGAAGGCAAAACACGTTGAGTTCTAGCACCGACACCCTCGAGAACACCCCCCAACCTGACCCGGCCGAAGCCCTTCAGGACAGTCCCGAAAACAAGCAGCAGGGCGAACACGAAGCGGGGCACTCCCCTGAAGGCCACGAGCACGACGGCCACGACCATGACCACCAGCATGGCCCGGTCCTGAACCCTGAATGCACCCGAGAACTCGTGCTCGACATTCCCGCTGAAGAAGTCTCCAAGGCTTTCAGCAGGGTGGTTGGCAACTACCGCAAATATGCCAAGATTCCCGGTTTTCGCGCCGGTAAAGTGCCGGAGACGGTCATAAAGCGCCGCTTTGCCACCGAAATTCGCAAGGAAGTGATCGACGGCCTCCTGCCCCAGCGGTTCAACAAGGCAGTGGTCGACCTGGGCATCAATCCCGTCGGCCAGCCGCAGGTAACCGAGTTGACCGTTGATGACGGCGCCCCATTGCACGTCAAGGCGGTCTTCGAGTTCATTCCGGAGTTCTCCATCGAGGGTTACCAGACTGTAACCGTGGACAAGCCTTCCGTGGAGATATCAGAAGAGGAATTCCAGCGCGAGATTGAGCAATTGCGCGAATCCCGCGCCACCATCGAGCCCGTCGAGGAAGATCGCGCTCTGGTAGATGGCGACTGGGCGCAGATCACCTATAAAGGTCTGATTGAAGGCGAATCCGAAGCGCCTCCCGTTGCCGGTGAAGACACCCTGGTTGAAATCGGCGGTAAAGACACCGTGGAAGCTTTTTCGACTGCACTGCGCGGCGCCAAGCCGGGGCAGGAGTTGAAGGCCGAGGTCATTTATCCGGCCGACTACGCCGAGCCCAAGTTGGCCGGCAAAACCGTGGCTTATGAAGTGGAAGTAAAGGCCATCAAGAAGCGCA